>NZ_CP062788.1:4012500-4361962 GCF_025136295.1 Aestuariispira ectoiniformans
GCAGCAAGCTGCGGCTGATTGCCACCCGGATGTCCAGCCTGTTCCGGGACGTCCGAAACCTGACCTCCCCGCAGGAGGCCGCCTTCTTTCGCTATACATTACTGGTGTTTATGAGCATCACACTGATTGCGAGCTGTGCGCTTGTGGTAGTTCTGCTTAATCGCTTCATTTGATCTCGCATATGCACAATTTTGATCACATAAAAAATTCGCTACTTATCAATTATTTGATTGTGTATTTTTTCTAAATCGTCGCTTTAGAATTGCTCGATTGTGCATCGCACAAAATCGGAGCTAAACTACTTTTATTGGTTCCAGGGATACCCATCCCTGATCCTCCCATGGACGAACCTTCACCTAGGGCTGGCCTTTTGGCCAGCCCCTTTTTTTGCCCCTTGAATTCCGGGAGACTGTCCCGCAAAGTCCCGGTCGGCCCGACCAGGGACAGGAAATTCGAACGGGGGAATCGCGATGACAATTGAATTCGACGACTTCATGAAGGTGGACATCCGCGTCGGCACCGTGATCAAGGCAGAGCCCTATCCCGAGGCCCGCAAACCGGCGATCAAACTATGGATTGATTTCGGCCCGGAAATCGGTGAGCGCAAGACATCGGCGCAGATCACCAACCATTACACGCCGGATAGCCTTGTTGGGCGGCAGGTCTGCGCCGTGGTCAATTTCCCGGTTAAACAGATCGGCAAGTTCATGTCGGAATGCCTGACCCTGGGTTTTGCCGACGAGGAAGGCGGCATCGTCCTCATCCGTCCGGACCAGAAAGTATCGAACGGGCAGCGGCTTCACTAAAAGCATCTCCGGCCTAGTAAATAGCCTTGAAATGATCCATTTCGTCCAGAATCCAGCTTCGGAACGCGGCAACATTCGGCTGCTTCAGGTTCTTCTTCGGACAGACGAGATAAAAGCTGCGCCCTGTCGACAGGGTGAAATCAATCGGGGCGACAAGTTGGCCGAATTTCCGGTCTCGCGCGCTCAACACCCGGCGTCCCAGAACAATCCCCGCACCGTCCAGTGCCGCATCCAGGGCGTGGTCGGCGTGGGTGAAATGCATGCCGCGACCGGGATTTTTCACCTCTACCCCCTGGGCGGCGAACCACACACTCCATGTCGGAGCATTGGCGTTAAACTCCAGTGAATCGTCATGGATCAACGTCTTGTCCCGCAGATCTTCCGCCGTCTCGAAAGGCCCATTCTCGTCAAGATAGCGCTGACTGCAAAGCGGCATGACAAAATCCTCCACCAGCGGGTCCACATGCATATCCGGGAAATTGCCATCCCCGAAACGGATACTCACATGGACGCCATCACCGGCGAAATCCGCCGTACGCAAACTGGGGGCCACCCGCGCGTCGATCTCCGGATAGGACTCCAGAAAGCGGTACAGACGCGGCGCCAGCCATTTGGCCGCAAAACCCGGACCGCAGCCGATCACAACAAGGCGGTCGTCATCCTGCTTTCGCAACTGGGCGATGCTGTCGTGAACCTGCTGAAAGCCTGCATGGATTCCAGGAAAGCAACGCCGCCCCGCCTCGGTCAGTTCAATCGCGCGGGTCTTGCGCACAAATAGCTGAATACCAAGGAAATCTTCCAGCCCCTTGACCTGGTGACTGAGGGCCGCAGGCGTGACGCTCAACTCATCCGCCGCTTTGGTGAAACTCAGATGGCGTGCGGTTGCCTCAAAAGCGCGAATGGCGTTCAGCGGCGGTAGTTTAAACATTTTAGAAATCCTAAAATATAAGCTGAAATCTTCTCGTTTGTGAAATTAACGAGACAGCGCAATATTTATATCATGGAAAGGGCGATGAAAAGCACCCTTCAGATGAAATTACGGTTAAGTTTTTCTATAAGGAGAAAGCTAATGATGACCGTTCAAACAGCAGAAGAACACGACCTATTGATCAAACAGAGCCTGATGCGCGCGCGCCGTGCGCGGTCCAGGATGTATCACAAAGCAGCCGTCAGCATTTGGCGCAGCCTCAGTGAAAAGATCGGGCACCTGCGCGAAGGCAAACATGCGGGCGACGTTCGCACGGCCTGCTAGACGAGAAAAGGCTTGGGTACGCTCTTGTACCCAAGCCCTCAGTTAACCCGGCATATCTGTTTACGCGACCTGCTCCAACTGCCCTTCCTCAACACCATGAGCATAGGGAAAGCCTTCATCCGCCCAACCGGTCATACCGCCGATAAGTTCTTTCACCGGACGCCCCAGACGCGCGAAACGAACCGCCGCCTTGTTCGCCGCATTGCAATGCGGTCCGGCGCAATAGACCACGAACAAGGTATCCTTCGGCCAATCCGACAGTTTGCGTTCGATGATCTTGCCGTAAGGCAGATTGACCGCGCCGGGAATATGCGCCTTTTGATAGGCATCCGGCCCGCGCACATCCAACAGCACAAAGTCCTTCAAGCCACGGCGCATGGCATCATGCACATCCCAGCAATCCGCCTCGAATGTCAGGCGCGCCTCAAAATGGGCAAGCGCGATTTCCGAAGGGGCCGCTGATACATCCGTTACATAGCTCGACATTGCCATACCTTTCATTGCTTCGATGGCCCTAAAATCACGCAACATCCGCCATTCGTCTATTGGCGTGAATGACAAAGATCGTTAAGATTACGCCATGAAAGTTTGCACCCTTGCCTATGACGGCCTCTGCACCTTCGAATTCGGCCTCTGCGTCGAGGTATTCGGACTGGCGCGGCCCGAATTGAATATTCCCTGGTATGACTTTTCGGTCGTCGCCTGCGACGGTGGCCCCATGCGGGCGACCGGTGGCGTCACCCTCACCGCAGCCTACGACCTGTCCACTCTTGAAGACGCTCATCTCATTCTGGTTCCCGGATGGCGGGGCATGGACACACCCGTCCCCGACCATCTGGTTAAAGCCCTGCAGGCTGCCCATGACCGGGGCGCAATCCTTGCGTCCGTCTGTTCCGGTGTTTTCGTGCTTGCCGCAACTGGACTGCTGAACGGAAAACGGGCGACAACCCACTGGCGTTATACCGACGCGCTGGCAAGCCGTTTTCCGGAAATCGATGTTCAGCCGGATGTGCTCTATGTGGATAACGGCGACATCCTGACTTCCGCCGGGTCTGCGGCGGGCCTCGACATGTGCCTGCATCTTGTCCGCCGGGATCACGGACCGGACATCGCCAATCAGGTGGCGCGGCGCCTGGTGCTGCCCGCCCATCGCGACGGCGGTCAGGCCCAGTTCATCCCCAAACCTATGGGCCCCAATCGCGGCGGGCAGATCGGGCCCCTTCTGGAAACGCTTTTGCGACGGCTGGACGAGGACTGGACCATCGAGGCCATGGCCAGGGCTGCCGGGCTCAGCCCCCGCACACTTTTACGCCGCTTCCGCGACAGCACCGGGCAAAGCCCGCAGGCCTGGCTGACCGCACAGCGCGTGGCCTTTGCCTGCGACTTGTTGGAAACGACAGACCTCGCCGTCCAGCCCATCGCCGAACGAACGGGCCTCACCACCGCCGAGACCCTGCGCCACCACTTTCGAAAAATAGTCGGGATTTCACCGACGGCCTACCGGCAGTCCTTCGCCCGATAGCGTCTAGGCTGGCAAACGAACGCGCGCGCGCAAGCCCCCATGCGGCGATTCTTCCAGCAGGATATCCCCGCCGTGTGCGCGGATCACATCGCGTGAAATCGCCAGCCCCAGCCCCGTGCCGCCGGTTTTCGGATTGCGCGACTGTTCCAGCCTGAAAAACGGCCGAAAAACATTCTCCCTTTCCCCCTCGGGGATACCGGGGCCGTCATCGTCCACCAGAATTTCCACCGCATCACCGCGCCGCCCCGCCGACACCCAGATATGTTCGGCATAGCGATTGGCATTGGAAATCAGGTTATCCAGACTGCGCCGGAAGGCTTCCGGTTTAAGCCAGGCATTGATCACCCCTTCCACATGGCAATCAATATTGATCCCGCCGCTTTTCCATTTTTCCGCCAACTCCTGAACGGTAACCGTCAGGTTGGTCTCAACCGACGGCTCTCCGCCTTCGCCGCGCGCGAAGGTGAGATACCCCTCGATCATACGTTCCATTTCGGTCACATTGGCCTTGATGGCCTCGACCTCCTCACCGCTTCCCAGCAAGGCGAGCTGCAGCTTCATACGCGTCAGCGGCGTTTTCAGGTCATGGCTGACGCCGGACAGCATATCCGTCCGCTGGCGAATCTGGCGTCGAATTCGGTGGATCATGCGGTTGAAGGCGACCGCTGCCAGCCGTACTTCCGACGCGCCTTCCGGCTTGAAGTCCCGGCCCGGGTCCCGGCCCTTGCCAAAACTGTCCACCGCATCGGCAAGCCGCCGGATCGGGCGCACCTGGTTGCGCATGAAAATAGAGGCAACCGCAAACAGGATGAGAGACGTGCCGACCATCCAAAGGATGAAAATATAAGTGGTGGTACTGAACAGCCGCTTGCCCGGAACGACCACGGTCATAACCCCGTCGGCAAGCTGGAAGTCGATGATCACCTCTTCCTTAAAGGAGGAACTGTCGATCTGGAACGGGCGTTTGATGCGCTCGTTGAACGTGGCCGCCAGCATCCGGTCAATCAGGCCGCCTTCACTAACACTTTCGTTGGGTAGAATTTCGCCAGGCTGCAGAACGATATTCAACTGCATCGTGTTCCGGGCGCGTTGCAGGATTTCGTCGGTCTTCTCCGGATAAAGCCGCAGTTCCGTCATCACATACTGCAGGTCGCCACCAATGGAACTGGCCAGCCGCCAGGTAATCGTATCCCAATGGCGTTCATAGAAAATCCAGGCAGAGACAAGTTGCAGCAGAACCAGCGGGGTCACGATGATCAGCAGCGAACGCCCATACAGGCTGCGCGGAAGCATTTTCTTTACGGCAGCGCGCAGATTCATCCATCCAGCCCCAGCAACTTATCCATCCGGACGCAGAACATAGCCCTGACCACGCACCGTATGCAAATAACGTGGAATTTTGGGGTCGGGTTCGATCTTGCGGCGCAGGCGGGTGACCTGCACGTCCACCGTGCGATCTCCGCCATCAATATGACATCGCGCTGTCAGTTCATCCCGGCTCATCACACGGCCCGGTTCTTCCGCCAGGGCCTTCAGCAACGCAACCTCTGTGCTGGTCAGCTTGACCGGTTCATTGTCGCGCAGCAACAGTTCCCGGTCCATATCGAACTGCGACGCCCCCAGCGACACGATACCGCCGCCGGTTTCCTGTTCAGGCGCGGCCACCTGCATGCGGCGGATAATCGACTGGATACGCAGGACAAGTTCCAATGGCTCAAACGGCTTTGGCAGATAGTCGTCCGCCCCGGCCTGCAGGCCATCGATCCTCGCTTCCGTTTCACTCATGGCTGTCAGCATCAGGATCGGCACATCGCTGTCCCGGCGAAGATCGCGGGTCAGATCGAGACCGCTTTCCCCCGGCATCATGACATCGACCACCAGCAGATCGAACTGGAAGGCGCGCAGCTTGTCGCGGGCCTCCGCCGCATCGGCGGCCGTGGTAACGCGAAACCCTTCCTTTGTCAGGAAACGCTGCAGCAGATCACGGATTTCAGTGTCGTCGTCAACGACCAGGATATGGATCTCGTCCATGGGCCTCTTCTATTCTTCTTGTGTCTCGTTATCCCGGTACATTTCAGCGTGGACGCCGCTTGTCTTCCGCAAAACGCGCCCGGTCCCCCTCGCCGGACATGATCCCCAGCATGACTTTCCGGAAACCTTCCACGGCCTCCGCGCCGGCGTCGCGGAAGGCGCGCTCGATCCGCTGGCGCTGGTTTTCAGTCAGTTCCTCTTCCAGCCGGCGCCCCTGCTCCGTCAGTTCCAGCAGGCGCTGCCGACGGTCGCGCGTGCCTTGCTTTTGCAGGATATAGCCTTCACTGACCAACTGGCTAAGAACCCGGCTCAGGCTTTGCTTTGTAATCTGCAGGATATCCAACAGGTCCGACACCGACATACCCGGATAGCGCCCGACAAAATAAATGACACGGTGATGCGCGCGGCCCAGCCCACGTTCCGCCAGGATCGCATCCGGTTCGGCGGTAAAATCGCGATAGGCATAGAACAGCATCTCTATCCCCTGGCGTAGAACCTCATCCCTCAGGAAAAGCGGGTTTGCGCCGGGACGCCCCGACAGGGCGGACTTGAAACTGGCCGGATAGGGGCCGGAAGAATTTATGTCAGTCATATTGACATATATGCCTCATGATGTTACATCGCGCAAGAGTTTGAGGTAATATATTGTAACTAATACAGGCGTTCATCTGTAACTATATTACCAAAATAGGTGCAACCCTTTGATTTCTAGGAAAATGCACCGTCGGGATTGTAGCAACAAGCAGAGGGGAGCACGAGACCCATGGCGCTCTTACCATTCGACGACCGCGACGGCTATATCTGGCTGAATGGTGAATTCATTCAGTGGCGGGATGCAAAACTTCACTTCCTGAGCCACGCCCTGCATTATGCATCGGCGGTATTCGAAGGCGAACGGGTCTATGGCGGCCATATCTTCAAGCTGCGCGAACACACCGACCGCCTGTTGAAATCCGGTAACATTCTGGATTTCCAGATTCCATACACCCCCGACGAGATTGATGACGCCAGCAAGAAGCTGATCGAAATGAACGGCATCACCGATGGCTACATCCGCCCGATCGCCTGGCGCGGGTCGGAAATGATGGGTGTATCCGCACAGAATTCACGCATCAATATCGCAATCGCCGCCTGGGAATGGCCCGCCTATTTCTCTCCGGAAGCCAAGATGCAGGGCCTGCGTATGCGCATTTCCGACTGGCACCGCCCGGACCCGCGCACCGCACCGACCGATTCCAAGGCTGCCGGTCTCTACATGATCTGCACCTTGTCCAAGCATAAGGCGGAAAGCGAGGGATATGACGATGCATTGTTGCTGGACTGGCGCGGCTATATCGCCGAAGCCACCGGCGCCAACATCTTCTTCCTGATGGACGACGGCAAGTTGCACACGCCCAAGCCGGATTGCTTCCTGGACGGCATCACCCGCCGTACGGTAAACGAACTGGCCAAGGCAAAGGGCTATGAAATCGTAGAGCGCCACATCCAGCCGGAAGACATGGCCAATGCGAAAGAAGCCTTCCTGACCGGCACAGCCGTCGAGGTCACACCCATTCGCTCCATCGGTGATTATCAGTTTGAACCGGCCGAATGCTGCCGGACATTGATTGAAGCCTATGAGGAGGAAGTCCGCCGCCCCTCCCGTCAGGCTGCGGCAGCGGAGTAATCAGGCTCCCGCACGCTGTAAAAATCAAGAAAAGCCGACAGAATTTCTGTCGGCTTTTCTTTACATCAAAAACAAATATTTATCTAAGACTGGAGCCAACAATAATATCCAACAAACAGTTTTGGTTTTCTTGACATCCTAATAAGATAGCCCTTGAGAGAGAAACCACACTAGAAGAAACGTTGAGATGAAAGTCTTTTTGTCCCTGTTGATTCTTTATTCTGGCTTTTTAGCTTCGTTTTTCCTGAACAAATTTCTGATCAAAAACCTGGCGCTCGACGGATTAGGCGACTTTAACGTGGGGATCAGCGTCGCCGCAATTCTCAGCGTGATTGCTGTCTTTGGTGGTCACTCCCTGGCCCATCATTTCGTGCCCCGTTATCTTTCCGAGGATAAATGGCCGCATATCTGTGGCTTCATCCGACATCACATCACGATGGCAGGTCTGTCCAGCGCGGCAATCGCCGTTGTCGCACTGGGTCTGATCGGTGGATTTGCCTATTTCGAGATGACTGATCAGTTGCATGAAGCCGTAACGGCAAGCCTGCTCACCCCCTTCTTTGCCGTTACGCTGTTTTTCGGACACGTGATCCAGTCCATGGGACGCCCGGTGGCAGCCCTTTATCCTTATGAAATCATGCGTCCGCTCCTGTTCTGGCTCGGCTGCCTGATTTGGTTACAGATTTTCCCGGATATCGATGAATTCGGAGCGATGTTGATGTTGGCGGTCGCGCTCTGCCTGTGCATCCTGGTTCAATACGTCACCATTTCGCGGGCCCTGCCGGTGCCGATCACATGCGCAGACCCGGCCTATGAGAAAGCCGCCTGGAATAATACCGGCATTCCCCTGCTATGGACTGCACTGACGACGAGCTTCCTGCCCCGCATCAACCTGCTGTCCCTGGAAGTCCTGCACCCTGTGGAGGCAAGCGTCGGCATCTATACGCTGTTGCTTTTCCTTCCCTCCATCATCTGGCTGAATTTTCATGCCATGAATGCGGTTATAAGGCCCAGGATCATAAAGATGGTTGGGAATACCGCCAGCCTGCAGCAGCAGTTCAATCAAAGCACGCAAATCCTGTTCGCCTGCAATATCCTCACCGCCGGCATAATGATCGTCTTCGCCCGGCCGATCCTCGGCTGGTTCCACAAAGACCTGTTACCCTATGAAGGCTGGCTGGTGTTCCTGTTGCTAAGCGCCTGCCTCAGCAGCATAGCGGAACTGGCGGGACCCTTCCTGTCTTTGAACGGGCATCACAGAAAATCCGCCAAACTGAACAGCGGCCTCGTCGCAATCAACCTGGTTGTAGCGCCGGTATGTGTTTATTTCTTCGGCCTGGAAGGTGCCATCTGCTCCCTGGTCGGCATCCGCTTTACCCGCAGCCTCGCCAGTTACAGCCTGCTATACCGGCATGTGACGATAAAGCCCTGGCTGGCTCTGGATATCTCATCAACTCTGGCCGCGCGGAAAGGACTTAGCCCTCGATAATATCCACAGTCGGTTCATGGATGACCGGGAAATTCACCGAATTGGCAATGAAGCATTTTTCATGGGCTTGCCCATGCAAAGACAGCGCGAGATCGGGATCACCGTCCAGAATAGAGACCTTGGGGAACAGGGTAACCGATTCAAACCGACCGGCCCCATCACTCCCTTCGCTCATTACGCCACAGGCACTATCCTCATAGCCGGCAACGACAATCCCGTTGACCGTGCAAAGGTGCAGATACCACAGCATATGACAGGCCGACAGCGAAGCCACCAGCATATCTTCCGGGTTATGCAGGCTGGCATCTCCACGAAAGGCCGGGTCTGCGGATCCACGGATCGGTGCCTTGCCTTCGATCTCAATCCGATGTTCGCGGGAATACCCCCGATAGTCGCGGGCAGGTCCTTCCTCGCCCCCCGTCCAGACCACCTTTGCTGCGTAGCGATGCGACTTTGCCATTTTTGTCCTCCGTAAATGCCGTCAACAAACTAGCACAGACACTCCCATAATAAATTTCTATATTTTTTATACATTACATGCATATTCGCATGATTATGGATAATTGGGATGATATTCGCGTCTTTCTGGCTATTGCGCGCTGTGGAAATCTGACTGCGGCAGGGAAGGAGCTTGCCCTGACACAGCCCAGTGTCGGGCGGCGTCTCGCCCTGTTGGAAGAGCGGTTGGGCAGCCCCCTGTTCCTGCGCAGCGGGCGGCAATGGACATTGACGGAACTGGGCCGGGACCTGGCAGAGTCCGCATCCACGATGCAAACCGCAGCCGATGCCATCAACCGCAAGACAAGCAGCCACACCCAGGGAGAACAGGGTATTGTCCGCGTGACCAGCACCGACGGATTGGGGGCCTATTGGCTGCCCGATCTCGCCGTGCAACTGCGCCAACAGCATCCTTCAATCATGCTGGAGGTGATCACGGGCAACAGGCCGTTGGATTTATCCCGCCGCAGTGCCGATATCGCCCTGCGGCTCTACCGCCCGGAGGAAGACGATCTGATCATCCGCAAGCTGGGCAAAATTTCCTTCAGGCTATTTGCGTCCCCCGCCTATCTGGCCCGATGGGGCAGCCCCGCCACCATACACGACCTGCCCACACACAGTTTCATCGGGCAGGCGCTGGATTATGACAACACAGTGGAATTCGCCTGGCTCAGGCAGCATGTAGCGGAGCCGGATTTCGTCTTCCGTTCAGGGTCCGCCGTTGCGCAGGCGCAGGCCGCAAAACAGGGCATGGGCATTGCCCTTCTGCCACGCTATCTGGCCTATGCCATAGGCGGTCTGACCGAAATTACGCTACCCGAGGCGCCAACCGGCAAGGACGTCTGGCTGGCGACACATCGCGACCTGCGGCGCATTCCGAAAGTTGCCGCGGCCTGGGATTTCATCAAATCACAGGCCGTGGCCGACAATTGCATCTTTGAACGGAATGAAGATTTACAGGCGTAGTTTCAGGGTCGGCCCAATATTGCGGAAGCCTTCACGCAGATAGAAATTCACGGCACGGGTGCCCTCATCACCACCTGGCGTATTCAATTCCAGACAGGACCACCCCCGCCGACGCCCCATTTCGGATGCATGGCTGATCATCTTTTCGCCCACGCCGCGGGAACGGTGGACGGGGTCCACGAAAAATTCGGTAATCAGGCCATATCGCCCCTTGGCGAAAAGGGCGACCGCCTCGGTAATGGTCATCACGGCAAGGGGCCTGCGGTTCTCATCAAAGCCCAGCAGGGCGGAAAAACGCGGGTCTTCGTCGTCAAACAACTGATGGCAGGTCTCATAGACCTCTTCATCGGAAACGGGCGACTCGCCGCGATAAAGCTCCTGCAGAAGCTGATAGACCATGATCGACACAAGGTCCGCATCATTGGGCCCGGCCTCAACAATCTCGATGTTCATGAAGTCTTCCCTGAAGTTATTTTATATTATTTACTTTGTTTTTTGTCGGACCAGCGCGCGGCGGCCTCGTCGTCCGTCTCACGCGCATCGACCCAGCTTGCCTCGCCGTGGTCGTTTTCCTCGACTTTCCAGAACGGCGCTTTCGTTTTCAGCCAGTCGATCAGAAAGTTACAGGCCTCAAAAGCGGCCTGCCTGTGGGCGCTGGCGGCGGCAACCAGAACGATCTGCTCTCCCGGCTCCATCCGTCCATAACGATGAATGATCAGGCTGTTTTCCAGAGGCCAGCGCGCGCAGGCCTCTGCCTCGATCCGCTCCAGCATCTTTTCCGTCATGCCCGGGTAATGTTCCAGCGTCATGGCGGAAACATCATCGCCGTCATTCATATCCCGCACCAGCCCGACGAAGGAACAGAGGCCGCCCACATTGTGGTTGCCATCGGTCATTGCCTTCATTTCCCGGGCGAGATCGAAATCCTCTTGCTGTACGCGAACAGTCATGAATGTGTCAGCCCCCGGTCACCGGCGGGAAAAAGGCCACTTCGTCCCCCGCCTTGACCGGCGCGTCAAAGTCGGCGAATTCCTGGTTCACAGCAACCTTGATCGCCGTCATATCGCGAAAGGCATCGAAATAGCCCGTGCCCCGGCTACGCAGCCAATCCACAAGCTGGCCGGTGGTGGCAACGTCGTCCGGCAGGTCGATAACCTCTTCACCGGTTCCAACCTTCTGCCGCAGCCAGGCAAAATACATAACCTTCATCGCAATACCTCACTAAAGGGCAAGAAATCGACAACCGTTCCGGCAGTTATTTGGGTAGTATCCTCGCCCAAGTCAATGAAGCCATCCGCGCCGACCAGCGACGAAATGATCGCCGCACCGCTCGCACCATGCTTCACGGCCTTGGGCAAACCGCTCTCATCACGGCCTGTCAGCCGCGCACGGACAAATTCGCGGCGGCCTTTCTTTTTCTTGTAATCGGCATCCAGCACGACGGCATAGCGACGCGGCGGGCAGTTTTCCTGCCCCGCCATCACCTGCACCATCGGATAGCCGATCAGGGTAAAGGTCGTGAAAGCCGCCACCGGATTGCCTGGCAGACCGAAAACTGGCACCACACGACCATCCCCTGCCTTCACCTGGCCCATACCAACAGGGCGGCCGGGTTTGATCGCCAGACGCCAGAAGTTCAACTCCCCGGATTGCCGGATCACATTGCAGATATGGTCTTCCTCACCGACAGACATGCCGCCGGAGGTAACAATCAGATCATTCTCGTCCGCCGCCTCGGCCAGCGCCCGGGCAATACTATCCTCGTCGTCGGGCAGGATGCCCTTGTCCTGCACTGAACAGCCCATGTTTTCCAACATGGCCGCGATCATATGCCGGTTGGCGTCATAGATCGCCCCCGCAGGCAAATCGCAGCCGGGCTCGAAAACCTCGTCGCCCGTGGACAGGACAGCCACCCTCAATGGTCTATAGACCTCAAGGTCGGCCAGCCCCTGACTGGCCGCCATGGCGATATGCTGTGGCTCAAGACGCGTGCCCGCCTTCAGGATCAAATCGCCTTCGCCAACATCCTCGCCAGCCTTGCGCCGGTTCGAACCGGATTTGATGCCCGGCAGCAGGGTGACCTTGCCGTCTTCCTCCCGGCAATCCTCCTGCATCATAACCGTATCCGGTCCGCCGTCCGGACCATCCGGCATCGGTGCACCGGTGAAGATACGGATGGCCTCGCCGTGCCCTGCGGGGCCGTTCAGCGGATGCCCCGCCGCCACACGCCCACGCACCGGCAGGACAGTCTCCGCATCGGCGTTCAGATCGGCATGATAGACCGCATAACCATCTACGGCGGAATTGTCGTAAGGCGGCACATTACGGCGGGCAATCACATCCACCGCCAGAACCCGTTGCCTTGCCTGAGACAAAGATACGGTTTCCGTTCCGACAACCGCCGTCAGGCGTTTCGTCAGTAGCGAGAGCGCCTCATCGACCGGCAACAGGTCTCCACTGAAAGCAAAGCAGTCATCAGTCAGCTGCGCCATGACGAACCTCCTCCTTTTGCAGACCGCAATAGTCCAGGATGAAATCCGCGATCGCCGGAACATCATTAAGGTCCAGTCGGCGACAATCCTTGGCTTCCGTCAATTCATCGTCACAGGCAATGGCGACAACCCGATCATCCTGGACGGCCAGCAGGGGTTTACCCTCGGACGGACGGTGCACTTCCAGTTTCGGGTGATCACCGTATTTGAACCCTTCAACCATGAGCAGGTCAACCGGGCTCATATGGCTGATCAATTCGTCCAGGCTGGGTTCCGGCGCGCCGCGCAACTCATGCATCAGCGCCCAGCGGTTCGACGATGAGATAAGCACCTCGGACGCCCCGGCCTGACGATGTTCGTAAGAGTCTTTTCCCGGTTTATCGACGTCAAACTTATGATGGGCGTGTTTGATTGTGGATACTGTTATGCCACGTCCCACCAGTTCCGGGATCAGTTTGACCAACAACGTTGTCTTCCCGCTTCCGCTCCAACCTGCCAGACCAAAGACCTTCATATTCTTTTCTCCGCTTCGGACGTTGAATGAGGTGGGCGTATTTTCACGTCATATGACGCAACCCGGCCCTGAGGTAATCAAAACCGGTAACGACGGTAAGCACCGCCGCAATCCACAGAAGAACCAACCCGATGATATCCGCCGGGACCGGACCGGTATTGGCCGGACCGACGATCAGGAAGCCCAAAGCCAGCATCTGGATCGTGGTTTTCCATTTTGCCAATTTACTGACCGGCATGCCGACCTGCAGTTCCGCCAGGAACTCCCGCAGGCCCGAAACCGTGATCTCGCGCAACAAGATAATCAGGCAGGCCAGAATATCGACCCCCGACACCTGACCGGAGGCGACCAGCATAAGGATGATGGACGCGACCAGCAATTTGTCGGCAATGGGATCGAGAAAACGGCCCAGTTTGGAAATCTGGTTCATGGAGCGCGCGGCCACACCATCGAAATAATCGGTGACACAGGCCAGCACATAGAGACCGAACATGACCCAGCGCACCGTCGACCCGTCCCAGAAGAACAGGGCGATGATCGGCGGAATCACCAGAATCCGCATAAGGGTCAACAGATTTGGCAGGCTGGTCAACATGATGGGCAGTCACTATTCCTTACCGTGGATGCAGCCGTTTTAGCGGGAAGTCAACGCGGACGCAATGCGCCCAAAGCGCACAAAGACGCACTTTCGCGTCATTTCACATATTCCACGGCCGAAAGGATCACAGATAATCACCCGCTGTCGCTGTGGAAAAAACCATAAATCTTCTTCGCCACGGCCTTGGAAATGCCGTCGATCCCCTCCAGGTCCGACAGGCCCGCACGCGCCACCGCCTTGGCCGATCCGAAATGCAACAACAGCGCCTTTTTACGCTTCGCCCCAATGCCGGGGATTTCGTCCAGCGGGTTACGACCCATATCCTTGGCGCGCTTTTTCCGATGGGTTCCAATCGCAAAACGGTGCGATTCATCGCGCAGGCGCTGAATAAAATAGAGAACCGGGTCGCGCGGCTCCAGCATGAAGGGCGGCCTGTCCGGCAAGTGCAGGCGTTCGCGGCCCGCATTTCGCTCTGGTCCCTTCGCCACCCCCAACAGGGCGATGTCATTGGTCAGCCCCAATTCCTCCAGGACCTCTACGGCAATGGACAGTTGCCCCTTGCCGCCATCGACGATCACAAGATCGGGCCAGTTTTCCGATTCCCGATCCGGGTCCTCCTTCAGTGCACGGGAAAAACGGCGTGTCAGCACTTCCCGCATCATCTGATAGTCATCACCACCATCTTCACCGACGGCCTTGCCCGCCGTCTTGATGTTGAACTTGCGATAGGCATTTTTCATGAAGCCTTCCGGCCCTGCCACGATCATCGCGCCAATGGCGCTGCTGCCTTGGATGTGGCTGTTATCGTATACCTCGACACGGTTGATACTGGACTCGATACCCAGTTTTTCCGCCAGCCCGTCCAGCAGGCGGCGCTGTGAGGTGCTTTCCGCCAGGCGGCGCTGCAATGCATCCCGCGCGTTGTTGACCGCGTGGTCCAACAGCGTCTTGCGGTCGCCGCGCTTGGGCTCGCTGATTTCCACCTTGCGGCCCGCCTTCTGGGACAAGGCCTCCTGCAGCAGGTCCAGTTCCACCGGCTTTACATTGCACAACAGCAACGACGGCGGCGGTTTGTTGTCATAGAACTGGCCGATGAAGGCCGCCATGATCTCATCCGCCTCCATCTGCCTGTCATGAGAGGGGAAATAGGAATGATTGCCGTTGTTTCGCCCGCCACGAAAGAAGAAGACCTGGATACAGGCCTGCCCGCCCTCCACAAACAAGGCCAAGACATCCGCATCGCGCACGCCTTCCACATTGATGCCTTGATGGGATTGCACAACCGCCATGGCGCGCAGCCGATCGCGCAGGGTCGCCGCGCGTTCGAAGTCCAGCGCCTCGGAGGCTTTTTGCATTTCCTCAGCCAGATCGGCCTGAATGTCCCGGCTGTTGCCCGACAGGAAAGCCTTGGCCTGCTTCACGGTTTCCAGATAGTCCTCACGGCTGATCTTCTCCACGCAGGGCGCAGAACACCGCTTGATCTGATACTGCAGACAAGGCCTTGTCCGGTTTGCGAATGTCCCGTCGCTACAGTTGCGCAGCAGGAAGGCGCGCTGCAACACAGTCAGCGTCCGGTTGACCGCCCCGGCGGAGGCAAAGGGACCGAAATAATCTCCCTTGGTATCGCGCGCGCCGCGATGTTTCTCGATCTGTGGAAATTCGTGATCGGTACGGATCAGGATATCCGGAAAGGTCTTGTCGTCGCGCAGCAACACATTGTAGCGCGGCTTCAGCTTCTTGATCAGGTTGTTTTCCAGAAGCAGCGCTTCCACCTCGGTATGGGTGGTGACGAATTCCATTATACGCGTTTCCGCGATCATCCGTTGCAACCGGATCAGCAACTTGTTCGGGCGCGTATAGGAGGCGACCCGTTTTTTCAGGCTGTAGGCTTTACCCACATAAAGTACATCACCGCGTTCGTTCAGCATTCTGTAAACGCCGGGCGTATTGCCCAGATTCTCAAGATACCCCTTGATCACGGCCACACCATGGGCCAGCCGGTTCTCCGGTTCAGGCTCCACCTCTGCGGTACTATCGGACGTCTTTTTAACCTCAGTCATACTTCTGTTCACACCATGTTCCGGGCCACAAAAACGACCCTCACGGGGATTCCTGTCAAGGGGATTTTTTGCTCCTCAACAATCCACGAAACCTGTGGATAACCTTAGGGACAAGTTGAAGGTAACTGTCCGACTCTCGCAAAAACCCTTGGCTTTGTACATCTTGCTTAATTTTTAGGCACCACATTGTAAGTCATTGAAAACAAACGTTTTGAAAGATTATAACTTTTAATGTTTTGTTAAATGCCGAATCAAAGCCCGTCTTTCCAAACGGTCACAAATCCCTGTCAAGCTCCTGTGCACAACCAAATTGCATTTTATCCAAATTTTTCTGCAAAGTTAGGCATTTCTGCCTAATTAGCATACGATTGACTTGTGATTTCACCCGACATTACTGCGATATTTCAGGCTATTTTTCAGGGGTAAATCCGTTAGCAGGTTCCGCCCAGTCCAAACCTTCCCCACCGCCCAGGGCGACCATTTGACCGGTCATCGCATCGGCCTCAAGGAGGAAACCTATGGCGGCGCAAATATCCCCCGCCACGTCATTCCGGGTATCAGATTGCTCTGGCCCCGGACCAATGCCATTCACACGGATCTGCGGCGCCAGCGCCTGCGCCATGGTCCGGGTCAATGTCCACAACCCCGTCTTGGACAGTGTGTAGGAGAGATGATGCGGCGGCAGACTCCAGACCCGCTCGTCGACCACATTCACAACCGTGCCCATGCACCCCGCTGGCAGCCCCCTGGCAAATTCCTGCATCAACACAAAAGGCGCACGCAGGTTCGCCTCCATATGCAGGTCCCAGCTTTCACGCGTCGCACTGTTCCAGTCGTCAGGTTTGGATAAAGAGGCACTGTTGATCAACACATCCACCGGCCCAAGCGCATCAGCCGCCCGGGCAATCAGGGTGGAAACATCCGCCTCGCGTGTCAGGTCCGCGTCAAGCGCCACTGACCTGCAGCCCATCGACCGGATTTCGGCGACTGTCGCAGCCGCCTCGTCCTGGCCGGTACTAAAATGCACGGCAACGTCCAGCCCACGGCGCGCAAGATCAAGGGCAATTGCATGGCCGACCTGTCTGTCGGCCCCGGTCACCAGGGCGGTTTTGAATTTTATCATGGCCCCTTGCGCTTTCGGCCACGGCTTTTCTTGGCACCCTTGGCCCGCTTGCCTTTGGGGATTACATCCATCGGCGTATTGCGGATTGTAACCGCAATATCCGAATTCAACGGTGCGGCATCGGCAGGCATTTCCAGATCATAGGCCTCCAGCCGCTTGATCTCGTCACGCATGTTCGCTGCCGTTTCAAACTCCAGATCGGCTGCCGCCGCCTTCATACGGTTTTCCAACTCCGCGATATAGGTCTTGAGATCCATACCGACCAGATGGGACTGACTCTCATCACCGGTCTCGATGGTCATATGGTCGCGTTCATAGACGCTGTCCAGAATATCGCCGATCTTCTTCTTCACACTTTCCGGTGTGATGCCATGTTCGGCATTATAGGCCTGCTGGCGTTCACGACGGCGGTTGGTTTCACTGATCGCATATTCCAGTGAGTCCGTCATCTTGTCCGCATAGAGAATAACCCGGCCATCCACGTTACGGGCGGCGCGACCGATGGTCTGGACCAGTGAGGTCTTTGAGCGCAGGAAACCTTCCTTGTCCGCATCGAGGATCGCAACCAGACCGCATTCCGGGATATCAAGCCCCTCACGCAGCAGGTTGATACCCACCAGAATATCGAAAGCCCCCAGACGCAGGTCGCGGATGATCTCGATCCGCTCCAGCGTATCAATATCGGAATGCAGATAGCGGACCTTCAGCCCCGCCTCCGTCATATATTCGGTCAGGTCCTCCGCCATCTTCTTGGTGAGCGTGGTTACCAGCACACGCTGGTTCACCTCCGAACAAATCCGGCATTCGTCCAGCAGGTCATCCACCTGGCTTTCAGTGGGCCGGATGATGCAGACCGGATCGATCAGGCCGGTCGGACGGACCACCTGTTCCACGAAGACACCTGCAGTCCGATCCATCTCCCAGCCGCCGGGCGTGGCGGAAACGAACACCGTCTGGGGGCGCATCGCCTCCCATTCCTCAAACTTCAGCGGGCGGTTATCCGCGCAGGACGGCAGGCGGAAGCCATAATCGGACAGGGTCGATTTCCGGGCAAAGTCACCCCGGTACATGCCTCCGATCTGCGGCACGGTCACATGGCTCTCGTCGATAAACAGCAGGGCATTGTCCGGCAGATATTCAAACAGCGTCGGCGGCGGCTCCCCCGGGTTACGCCCGGTCAGCCAGCGGGAATAGTTCTCAATCCCGGCGCAGGCCCCGGTTGCCTCCATCATCTCGATGTCGAAGGTGGTGCGCTGGTCCAGGCGCTGCGCCTCCAGCAACTTTCCCTGTTCGGTAAATTCCGCCAGACGCGCCTTCAATTCCTGTTTGATGCCCTTGATCGCCTGAACCAGGGTCGGGCGCGGGGTGACATAGTGGCTGTTTGCATAAACGCGCACGCCTTCCAGCGTCGCATTCTTCTCACCGGTCAGCGGGTCGAACTCATGGATCGCATCCACCTCGTCACCAAAGAAGGAAATACGCCAGGCGCGATCCTCCTGGTGGACGGGGAAGATTTCCAGCGTATCCCCGCGTACCCGGAAGGTACCGCGGACAAAACTGTTGTCGTTGCGCTTGTATTGCAATTCCACCAGTTGGCGCATCAACTCACGGATGTCGATCTCCTGGCCCGCCTCGATCGGCACCACCATCTGGCTGTAGGTTTCCACCGACCCGATACCATAGATGCAGGAGACAGAGGCAACGATGATCACATCATCCCGCTCCAACAGTGCACGGGTCGCCGAATGGCGCATCCGGTCGATCTGTTCGTTGATCGAGGATTCCTTTTCCACATAGGTATCCGTGCGCGGCACATAGGCTTCCGGCTGGTAATAATCGTAATAGGAAACGAAATATTCCACCGCGTTATTGGGGAAAAAGGCCTTCATCTCCCCGTAAAGCTGCGCCGCGAGCGTCTTGTTGGGCGCCAGTACCACCGCGGGGCGCTGGGATTTCTGGATTACATGCGCCATGGTGAAGGTCTTGCCCGACCCCGTCACGCCGAGCAGCACCTGATCCCGATCCCCGGCATTGACGCCTTCCATCAATTCCTTGATCGCATTGGGCTGATCCCCCGCCGGTTGGAATTCCGACTGCAAATCAAAGGCAATCCCCCCTTCAGACAAGGGACGGTCCGCCTTTTTCGGCACAAACATGGGCTGGTCGGATTCCATTGCATTTCCCCCGCGGCGAATGATTAGGGCTGGTCTTGCCAGCCAGCACGGACTATAGGTGTTACCGTAATGTTCTCATAAGATCAATTCATGATGATAGAACTTCCCTATCTCTTCTTTGTCGCGGCAAGCGCCGGCGCATCGGTGATTTCTGCGGTCTTCGGCTTCGGCACGGCAATGGTTGTGCTGGCGGTCGGCTCAATGGTGCTGCCGGTCAAGGAATCGATCGCACTCGCCACGATCATCTTCACCAGCAATACATTGATCAAAACCTGGCTCTATCGGCGCGAGATCGACTGGCCGCTGGCCATCTGGATGTCGCTCGCCAGCCTGCCCTTCGCCTTTTTGGGAGCAGAGGTAATGGTCTGGGCTCCGGTGAATTTCATGCAGACCGCCTTGGGTATTCTCGTTCTGGTCTATGTGGCCATGCAGCTTTGGAAGCCTCATGGCACTTTGCCCCTGTCCAAGCCCCTTATCCTCGGCGCATCCGGCCTTTACGGCTTTTTGTCCGGATTGCTGGGCACCGGTAACGTGATCAAGGCGATCTTCCTGCAGCGCGCCGGGCTGGAACGGCACAGCTTTGTCGGTGTGATGGCCGCCACCTCCGTGCTTGCCAACCTCGCAAAGCTGGGCGCTTACAGTCAGGCCGGTCTTCTGACGCTTGCGCATTGGCCCGCCGCCGTCGGACTGGTGGCGGTCAGTCTGGTTTCCACCGTCGCCGGGCGCGCCGTCCTGCACCGCGTGAACAGCGAGCAGTTCCGCATCGGCGTGTTGGTTATCCTCACGGGAATCGCAGCAACTTTGTTAATCGGCGGGCGATAAAGACCTTTCCCGTTCTTCCCCCCGCGCCTCGGCCACCAACGAGGCAAACAGGCGCCGGACGGACTTCCGGTAGATCAAATATTCCGGGTGAAACTGCACACCGAGGACAAAGGGTTTTCGGGCATCCTCCACCGCCTGGATGATGCCGTTGCGTTCCCTTGCGCCGACCACAAGCCCACGGCCAAGCCGGTTGATGGACTGGCTGTGCAGGCTGTTCACCCGCGAGGTCCGTTTCCCCCAGAGGCGATGGAGCAACGTGCCGGAGACGATATGCATGGTCTTGCGGAAAAAGATATTGGCCAACAGATGGGTCGGATAGTCTGCCTCTTCAAAGGCCTGCCGGATATCCATATGCAGGTTGCCACCGCGCAGGACATTCAACAACTGCGCGCCCCGGCAGATACCAAGAACCGGCCAGTCCTGTTCCTCTGCCCGTTTCAACCAATGAACTTCAAGCGCATCCCGATCCCGGTCGTAGACATAGTTGATCTTGGTGATTTCATCATAGAGGGAGGGATGGATATCCGTCCCACCGCAGATTACGAGCCCGTCCAGATCGGTATTATGATGGGGTCTTTCCGGTGTCAGGCGCAGCACCCGCCCCCCGGCCATCCAAACTGCCAGGGAAACACATAGGAAAGGTATCCGGCCCTTTTCCGCCGGCCCCGTTACACCGATAAGCGGTCTATGTCCTTTTCCGTTCAGGTATCCGATCACCGCATCCTTTCAACGTAGTTCCGGGAGGCAATCAGCCATTTCTCTGTAAAATCGCTTAACAGATTATCACGCAGGGACTGCCGATGGTCCATCATACGGTGAAGAAGGTCTTCGTCATCGGCCAGTTTTTCAACCATCACCCAGCGGTTCCATTCCACCGTCGGCTGCCAGGACGGATCGTCAATCCGGCAATCGGGCATGCGCAGGTGATAGGTCGGGCGCTTTTTGATAAGGCTGTCCGTTGTAACAGCCTGCACCCGGCGTTCATCCAGAACGGAAAAGAGCGGCAACAGGTCCAACGCCCGGTTCCGGGTCGGATTGAACTCCAGATAGTCGTCAATCAGGCGGGACAGGTCCGGCGTATAATAAGGCGACAGGACAAGACGGGTATACCGCTTGGGGAAGGCCCCGGCGAAAGAGGTCAGGCGGCGGCTGAAGTTCATCCGCATCTCTTCCTGCAGCCATTCGTAAAGCAGCAGAAACGCCTGGATATGCGCGCGGATACTGTCAGCCTTCAAGGATGGCGCCTCCGGGTTGATATGCAGACCGAAGGCATAGCTGATGGAAACACCGGTGCCTTCCGCGCCCGCGTCCCGCATCAGGTCAACCAGATTTTCCAACTCCCCCAGACGGGACAGCGGGATGGGCGGCGTCACTACTTCGTTCGGTGCGAAGGATGTAATCAGCGGACTGATCAGCTCCTCCACCGCCCCTTCAAAGTCCAATGCGTCAGACCCGGTTTTCTGCTCCGAACTTTCCGCCAATTTCTGCAACAGCTCCACATCCACCTCCACGGTGAAGGGGCCAAGGGCAGATGTTTCCACACGGCAGGCGTTCTTATGACGTTTGATGATGCGGTCCGGGGCATCCTGTTCGCCAAAGGCCTCCAGAATCAATCGCGCCGTTTTTGATAAGTTGAGGCCGAGATATTCAATCTCGAAGCCGACGCGGCGTTCGTCACCCTGGTCGTTGGTTGTAATTGGTGGAAATAGCATGGCCCCTCGTCCGCTTGGTAGTGACGTACCCCTTCGCGCCTGACGTCAGTTTACCCCGGCTCCTGCCCATCCGCCAGAGGCTGGTCACGCTCTGCCCAGACCACATAGCGCAGTGGCCCGTTGGGCTGCCAGTCATCGAAAGGATAACATGTGATAAGCATCAGGGCATCCCGCCCGACCAGATCCTTCGGAAGCCCCAGGTCCTGTTTGTCCATCACCGCGGCCTCCCGAATGACATAGTCACGAACCTTGCCCGTTTCATCCTTCAGGGACAGATGATCTCCAACAGCAACGTCTTTCAGAAAGCGGAAGTGAGTGTCGCGATGGGCATAGAGGATACGCGTGTCGCCACGCCGGTCCATGGTGGGCCCAAAGGCCAGATTGCGCATGCTTGTATTGGACAGGATCAGCCGCCGCACATCCTGTTTCGGGGCGGTCAGTTCCGCCACCGGCCAGGTATCCGCCCAGCCCCAGGGTGCAACCTGCCTTTCCCCGTCGAGGGTTTTGGCCCAGGCCCGGTCAATCAGGATCGGCGCAAGCCAGGCCTTGCCCGCGATCAATCCCGCCGAGCCCAATTGCCATCCGGCCACCGCCAGGGATATGGCAGCGACCGAATAGAGGGCAAATCGACGGGCAGTCATCAGGCCGCCTTGCGACGGGCCAACCAGAAGGCACCGCCACTGGCAATCAGTGCAATCACGCCCAGGATCAGATTGATTTCCATCGGCGTCGCCGTGGAGGGGCCGAAGAATTTCTCATATTTCGTCCCGTCGGGCAGATTGGCCTTCATCTTTTGTTGGCGAAGCCGTTCGTCCATTGGTCGTGCCGGTTTACGCTCAACAGCAACAAAGCTGGTATAGGGGCTCATGATCTGGTGCCGCAAAGCCACATCAAGAATGGCAAGCTTTGCCGTTTCCTCATCCAGGCCACGGGCCTTGGCGTCCATCAGGGCCTCGACCTTGCCGCGCGCCCAAAGCTTGGCAATGCCATGCCCCGGTTTCCAGTCGTTGGCGGGCAGTTTCCGCTCCCAACCATCCCAGCCGAGCCGTCCGGCCAGGGCGAGATCGTTACCCTCCTGCAAGTCGGCATTGTCGACACGCATCACGAAAGATATCGGCCGCGCACCATAGACATCCGGCAGGGGTGACGGGAAGCTTTCAGCCGTCGCACCGGTGTTTTCCAGACTGAGGTCGGTCAAGGCCGGATGTTCCATTTCCGTCAGCATTTGCGAGATTTTGGTCTTGGCCTGTGACAAATCGTTAATCTGAATGTGGAAACCCCGGCCAAATTCCGCGGCCTTACGCATGAACCAGCCATTGGGCGCAGACCCCAGGCCGACCGTGAACAACCGCCCCTTGCCCAGTTTACTCTGGACCAGCTTGAACATCTCTTCCTCATAGCCGACCGCACCGTCGGTCAGGAACAGAATCTGGCGCAGGGCTCCCGGCGTCGGCTGGTCATCAAGGGCACTGTTCAGCGCATCAAACATTTCCGTCCCGCCGTCGGCCTCAAGGCTCATCACAAAGCTTTGCGCGCGGGCCATGTTATTGTCGTTGGCCGGACGGCTCTGTCCGAACAGGCGCACGAAATTGTCGTTGAAGGCGATCACGTCAAAGCGGTCATGGGGCGACAGCCGGTTCAGCGCCGCACTCAGGGCCGCACGGGCCTGCTCAATCGAATCGCCATACATGGACCCGGACACATCGATAATGAAAGTGATGTCGCGGGCGGCATCCTGTCGATCACTGTCTTCGGCGTCCATCTTGGGCGGCATGACAAGCCCGAGGAAATAGGTGGCATCCTCGACACGCTCGCTGAACAAGGCAACCTGTGGCGCTGCGGCGCGGGCGGCCTGCCAGGACAATACGAAATCGCGGTCGGCCACTGCCTGTCCCTTCTTAAGGGTGATCCGATAGTCGCCGTCGTCGGTTTCCGTCACGCTGATCGCATGGCTGCTGCTTTCCAGCCCCGCCAGATCAAAGCCGGGGTCCAGGTTGACCACCATGGAGACCGGATTGACCGCGGCTTCACCCGGCGTGACGATTGGCTGGTCCAATTCCGCAATCTTCTTCAGGTGATCGGCAAGCTGGCCTGCGGCATCTCCGTCGGACAGATCCGCCTCCGGCTGCGGCTTGCGGAAATAGCGCGGCATCACGACAAGAGGCTGGATCAACTTGAATGCGTCACCCTGCCGTTCCACCGTCATCTGATAGGTGATTTCCACAGAGACCGTATCACCCGGCCCGATATTCGCCACCCGTGTCTTGAACACATTCGGGCGATTCTGTTCCAGCAGGCTGGCCCGTTTGCCATCCGCCAGGGCGCGGGCATAGACGCGCTTTGCCTCCTCTTTTTCCTTGATCACACCATCAATCCGGCGATCACCGACCAGAAGGGTCATCCCGTCGACCGACGCGCGATTGGGCAGCGGGAAAAGGTATACCCCTTCCATCCACTGATCGCTGTCGTTGCGGAAATCCTGGGTCACGGTCGTGCGGGCCACGATGCCGGACACGTCCGTTTCCATATCCATAGACAAGGTCAGCGCGGATTGCACCGGACCATCGCCGGACAAGGGACGCAAACGCAGACCGAACTCACTTTTTCCTTCTTCTTTGTCTGACGCCTCGGTCGCCTCTGCAGAAAAAGTCCCGGACAGGACAAACAGCAGGGCGCCAAAGATCAGGACCGGAATGGACAAAGACCGGGTATCGGACGAAATACGGCCCGACAGCCCCCTCACACGCAGACTTTGAATCATAACCTTATTCCCGTTTATGGAGCATCAGACATTATGAAACGCGTATGGCGCGGCGAAATCCTGCCGGAAAACAGGCAATAACATGTCGTTTTTTGGCAAAAAAAGGCAGCGGAACGCGCTCATATAGAAAGTAGTAGCGGTCATTCAATGTTGACAATTTATTGATAAATTACCAGCATCTTTTCAACTTTGAGGAAGTTTCTCCATGATGGGGGAGAAATCGCATAGCTTTTTCCTTGGTAAAACAAGTATAAATTAGCAATGCCGTATGGGTTTAGGGGATTATGTAAGCCATGTCTGAAACAACAGTGAACGAGGCCAGGTCTCGATCATTCTTGAATAGTATCCGATTCAAGCTGATTGCCGCGATCACGGCGATTGCCGGTCTGGCGGTTTTGACCAGCGTCTTCGGAATTATCTCGTTCAACAATATCGAGGCAGGATTGTTGAGCGTCACCCGCAAGGGTGTGCCGACAATGAACGTGGCCCAGCAGTTGTCGCAGCAAAGCACGGCGCTTGCGTCTGCCGCACCGCGCCTGAACGGCGCGAGCACATTTGACGAGCGCGACAGCGTCTATACCGACATGGAAAAGCGGCTGGCCGGGCTGCAGTCCCTCCTGAACCAGTTGCAGGAACGCGGCGTAAACCCCGAACAGGTCTCTTCCCTTCAGGATCTGATCGACCAGATCGCAAGTAACCTCGGCCGCCAGAATGACCTGGTCGGCGACCGTATCAACCTGCAGATGGATCGCGAAGATATCGTTGCATCCGTCGAATCGACCCGCGCCAACCTGCAGCGCCAGTTGAATCCCCTGATCGCGGACCGTGGCCGCTGGATGGAAGGTACTGCCAAGAAGCTGGCGTTGGAAGCGGGCAAACAGACCATGGAACTGACCACCGGGACCGCCGGTGTCATGTTCCAGACCTTCTCCCTGAAGGACCAGGCGACAAATGCCTATTTCGCCCTTCTTCTGGCAGCCCAGGCGACGACGATCAAGGAGCTGGAGGCACAGGAGGTCAACTACATGATCCCCGGCCTTTCCCTGTCCTCCGCCTTGTCACTGATGGAAGACGAATCTCTCAAGGCAGCCCTGCAAAAGCTGGTCGACGCCGGCAGCGGCGACAACAACATCATCGAACAGCGCCGCAAGATTCTGGAAGGCAACACAGCGTTGCAAAGCAATCTGGACAAACGGATTGCGGAGCTGGACGAGTTGCGACCCAAGCTGATCAACGCGCTCGACGACCAGATCCGCCGCGCGCGAGGCGACCTGCAGACCGGTGGCCGCAACCTGCGCGGCAAACTGTCGGATCAACTGGATTCCCTTGTCTATGACGGTGCCCTGCAATCCCGTCAGCTTCTGCAGACATCCGCCCAGGTAGACAGCATCGCAGGACGTCTGGTGGACATGAGCACGGCCGAAAACGCCGACATGATGGCCGAACGCATCGACGCCTTCAGCGCAGAGAAGAAGAAACTGGACGAGATTCTCGCGAATATGATCGACGAGGATGCCGCCAAAAGCCTGGGTGAGGGCATCAAGCATTTCATCAGCCTTGGCGCGGAAGCCGATGGTGTCCCGGCAATCCGCCTCAAGGAACTGTCGGCGATCAATGACGCCAATCAGGTCCTGCAGCAGAATGCCGATCTGGCCCAGAAGATCGTCAGCCATCTGGAAACGCTGGTTTCCTCTACCCTGGACGACACCAACGTCCTGTCCACGGAAGCCGAAAGCATCCTGAATGCCGGTAAAACCCAGCTTCTGGTGATCGCCGGTGTCAGCATCGTGATTTCGATCCTGATCGGCTGGCTCTATGTGGCCCGCAACGTCGCGGCCCGTCTGGTCAACCTTGCAGGCATTACGCAGACCATCGCCGACGGCGACCTGACGGTCCGCCTGCCCCGTGCCGGTAACGACGAAATCACCAGCATCGCCGATGCGGTGCGTATCTTCCGCGACAACGGCCGCGAAATGGAGAAGATGCGCACAGAACAGGAAGAGGCCGAACAACGCGCGGAAGAAGAGAAGAAGGAAGCCATGCGAAAGCTGGCCGACGAATTCGAAAGCAGCGTCAAAGGTATCGTGGATCAGGTCGCCACCGCGACGGGGGATATGCGCAACGCCGCACAATCCATGTCCGACCTTGCCAACAACACCTCCAGCCATGCAACCACGGTTGCCGCGGCGGCTGAGGAAACCTCCATCAATGTGGAAACCGTCTCCAAGACAACGGACGACCTGATCCGCTCTTCGGAAACCATCAGCGACCGCATCAGCCATTCCTCCGAAGTGGCACAGCGCGCAGGTTCCGAGGCCCAGCGCACCAGCGAACAGGTCTCCAGTCTGGCCGAAGCCGCCCAGAAGATCGGCGAGGTCGTGGACCTGATTGCCGATATCGCGGAACAGACCAACCTGCTGGCCCTCAACGCCACCATCGAGGCTGCCCGCGCCGGGGATGCCGGCAAGGGCTTTGCCGTTGTCGCCAACGAGGTCAAATCACTGGCCTCGCAGACCGGCAAGGCAACCGAAGATATCTCCCAACAGGTGCAGGGCATTCAGCAGGCGACCTCGGATGCGGTAAAGGCAATCCGCGAGATCACCCAGACGGTGCAGGAAGTAAGTTCGCTGTCCAACGAGATTTCCAACTCGGTCAACCAGCAGAATACGGCAACCCAGGAAATCGGCCACAATGTGCGTCAGGCGGCGGAAGGTACACAGGAAGTGTCCCAGACCATTTCCACCGTCACCCAGGCAGCCTCCGAAACCGGTGGCTTTGCCAATGACCTGCTGGAAACGGCGGAGAAACTGGCCGGGCAGTCCGATGCTCTGGGCCAGGAAGTGGAACGCTTCCTCTCAAACGTCAGAGGGGCAAACTAAGCACCACAATGCCGAGACATACGATGAGGGAAGCGCCGATCCGGCGTTTCCCCATCGGCTCTCCGAGGAACATCGTGCCGATCAGGGCGGCAAAGATCACCGAACTTTCCCGGATCGCGGACACACCACCCATGTTGGCCTGCCCCAGGCCCCACATCACACCGGTATAGGCCAGACCGGCCGCTGCCCCCGCAGGCACCGCACGACGCCATTGCTGACCAACCAGCCCTGCCAGCGCCTTGCCTCTTACACTGGCCGCGATCAACACCATCACCATTCCCCAAGCCGTGAATAGCCACGCGGAAAACGTCAGCGCACTGCCGGTGGCCCGCACGCCCATACCGTCAATCACCGTATAGGATGCAATCAGCAACCCGGTCATCAGGGCATAAATAACGGCCTTGGCACTTGCGTTGGCATTGCGCCCCATGAAACCCAGCAGGCCGACACCCACGATAGCAACCCCGATCATCTGGTTGCCGGTCGGGATTTCTCCGGCCAGTAAAACCGCCAGGGACAATACCGCCAGGGGTGCCACGCCACGCGCAATGGGATAGGCAAGGCTGAGGTCGCCATGGGCATACATGCGGATCAACAGCATGCCGTACATCCCGTGCAACAGAACCGCCGGGGCCAGCCACAGCCAGCCCTCTTTTGTCATGGGCGGGACATAGGGCAAACCGGTCGCCGCAATCAATCCCATGGTCCCGAACAAAACCGCCATGGTCGCAACCCGATCACCGGACGATTTAAGCAAGGCATTCCATGAGGCGTGGATAACGGCGGACAACAGCAAAATGCCGGTAACGGCAAGAGACACGGCCTTCCCCTTTTGTGTTCTACTCTAAAGAAGTGGCAATCAGTACAATTCCGCAAAAACCCACACAATTTTTCGACCAAAATAAGGCGCGAGGTCATTGAATGCCTGAATTCATGGGAGTAAGGTGCCGTGCCGGAGCCTAGAGCCCCGCAACAATCGCAACAAGCAATTCTGCTACCACACTCCTGTGAACTAGAGGAATGTATCGCCATGTCCATCCTGGCAAACCGTCTGTCCCGCATCAAACCGTCTCCCACCGTGGCGGTGACTACCAAGGCCAATGAACTGAAGGCAGCCGGGCGCGACGTGATCGGTCTGGGCGCGGGTGAACCCGATTTCGACACCCCGTCCCATATTGTGGAAGCCGCCAAGAAGGCTCTGGACGAAGGCAAGACCCGTTACGCCCCGCCCGCCGGTATCCCGCAGCTTCGCGAGGCCATCTGCGCCAAGCTGAAGCGCGACAACAATCTGGACTATACGCCCGACATGATTCATGTGGGCTGTGGTGGCAAGCAGACCATCTTCAACGCCCTGGCGGCGACCATGAACCCGGGCGATGAAGTGATCATCCCGGCCCCCTATTGGGTCTCCTATCCGGACATTACAGCGCTGTTCGAAGGCGAGCCGGTCTTTGTGCAATGCCCGGCTGAAAACAACTTCAAACTCACGCCGGACCAGCTCCGCGCAGCGATCACGCCCAAGACCAAATGGCTGATCCTGAACAGCCCGTCCAACCCGACCGGCAGCGGTTACACCCGCGATGATCTGCAGGCCCTGGCCGATGTTCTGCTGGAACCGGCCAATGCCCATGTCAATGTCATGACCGATGATATGTATGAATTCCTCGTCTATGACGATTTCGAATTCTGCACCATTGCGCAGGTCGAGCCGAAACTCTTCGAGCGCACCCTGACATTGAACGGCCTGTCCAAAGCCTATTGCATGACCGGCTGGCGTCTGGGTTACGCGGCTGGTCCGAAAGCCCTGATCAAGGCCATGAACATGCTGCAAAGCCAGTCGGCCACTTCCGCCACCACCTTCGTGCAGTGGGCCGGTGTCGAGGCGCTGAACGGTGACCACAGCTTCATCGCCGCAAACAACAAGGTTTTCGTGGAACGCCGCGATCTGGTGGTGTCCCTGCTGAACGAAATCGACGGGATCGACTGCCTGACACCGCAGGGTGCCTTCTATGTCTACCCTTCTATCAAGGGTGTGATCGGCAAGAAGACGCCCGACGGAAAAGTGATCGAAACCGACGAGGATTTCGTCACCTATATCCTGGAAGCAGAGGGCGTTGCCGCCGTGCATGGTGAAGCCTTCGGCCTCAGCCCGCATTTCCGTATTTCCTATGCAACTAAAACGGAATTTCTGGAAGAAGCCTGCAAACGCATCAAACGTGCTGTGGAGGCGCTGAGCTAAGTCTCTGTTTCCCTGGAGTAATTGAAAAGGGCGCACTCCGGTGTGCCCTTTTTTCTTCTATATGTTCTACAGAAAGTTGAATTCCGTTTACCTAACATTAATGTTATCTATCTATTTATCCCTGCGCTGTCTCCAAATGGGATCAGGACAGCTATCGTATAGGTTTGGCTGCGCGGCAGCGGGAATTCACAGATCATAGGGGATCGGCCATGACTCTAGGGCATAAGCTCGGGATATTCTCTGCAATCAACCTCCTGTTGATTGCCGGTGCAATTCTGTTTGCAGAACGCCAGATGGTATCCATCGGCAACGAGATTGAAGAACTGGCAGAGGAAATCATTCCCCTGACCAATTCACTCGCCACGATCAAGGGCTATCAACTGGAACAGGATGTCGAACTGGAGCGCCTTATCCGCCATCATATGACCAACGGTTCCGACGAGGCAGCACAGGCCACTGCAGAATTTCAGGCCATAGGTGCAAAAATCGACCAGGGCCTGAAAGACGCAGAAGAGTTCGCACGCCAGGCGTCCTCTATGGCGCTCAGCGAAGAAACCACAAAGAAAATGCGCCTGATCGCAGCAGCCATTGCCACCCTGGAAAAAGACCACAAGAAATTCCAGGCTGCCCCGGATCAACTGGGTTCTTCAATCAAAGCCGGAGACGCCAAGTCCTTCAACGACCAGACTGCGGCAATTGAAAAGACAAGAAACCAACTGGACAAGAACCTGGCCGGTGTGATCGAGACCGTGAAGTCCTTCACAGCCATTTCCGCCCAACGTGCTGAAGCACATGAGCATCAGGCGGAACTTGTCCTTTACGTAATCCTGGCGGCTGCCGTTGCCATTACAGGCGTTCTCGCAGTCCTGGTACGCCAGCAGATCAGCAAGCCGCTGTCCTTGATGACGGGCAGCATGGATTCGCTTTCCAATGGCGACCTGCAAACCGAGGTGCCGCAGCGCCGCAGCAAGGACGAGATCGGCGTTATGTCCCGCGCCCTGCAGACCTTCAAAGAGAACCTGCAGGAAAACCACAGGCTGCAGATCGAAAAAGAAAAAGCCGATGAAAACACCAAACAGGAACGCCTGAAGGCCATTCTCTCCGTCGCCGATAAGGTAGAATCCGAGGCGCGTCAGGCCATTCGCGTTGTCTCCGAAAAGACCACCAAGATGTCGGAGAATGCATCCCAGACCCACGATGCCACGGATCGCGTTATGGCCGACAGCCAGTCCGTCGCTGCCGCAGCAGAACAGTCCCTGGCCAATACGGAGACGGTTGCGGGTGCGGCTGAGGAATTGAACGCTTCCATTGCAGAAATCACCAATCAGGTTTCGTCCGCCAGTCGGGTTGCCCAGGAGGCCTCTAACAACGCGAATGAAACCCGCCGGATCGTTGGCTCGCTGTCCGATGTCAGCCGAAATGTATCCGATGTTGTGACCCTGATCGCGGATATTGCCGATCAGACCAACCTGCTGGCACTGAACGCGACGATTGAGGCCGCCAGGGCCGGTGAGGCAGGCAAGGGCTTTGCCGTTGTCGCCAACGAGGTCAAGTCGCTGGCAAACCAGACCCAGAAGGCGACCGATGAAATCACCGGTCAGATCGAAGAGATGAAATCCGTCAGCAACCAGGCCGTCTCATCCATCTCCGACATCCTTGACGTGATCGAGCGGATCAATATCACGACCGGCGGAATCGCGGCTGCCGTTGAACAGCAAAGTGCGGCGACCGGCGAAATCTCCCGCAACATCAGCGAGGCCGCCGCCGCTGCACGCGACGTCTCGGAACATGTGGGCGCGGTCAGCAAGGAAGTGCAGTCCGTCGGCCAGCGGTCCGAGGAGACCCGCGAGATTGCCGGCGAACTGGAACTGGCGGTCCAGGAACTGCAACAAACCCTGGTCCGCATTGTTCGCACCTCCGCACCGGAGGCAGACCGCCGGAAACAACGGCAATCGGTTGCAAACGACCGGCGGACAAGCCCGCGCGAAGAAAAACCAGCCATTATGGCTGCAGAATAAGCCGCAATAAAAAAAGGCGGCCCGAAAGGGACGCCTTTTTCGAGAGCTCGCCAGCTATCAGTTCTTCGCGAGGGACTTGCCCGTTGCGCGCAGGTCGGCAAAAGCCTCGTCCAGGCGTTCCACCATGGACAGTTCTGCCGCCCGCAACCATTTGCGCGGATCGTAGAGCTTTTTGTACGGCTCGTCGGTTTCCGGATCGACCTGATATTTGAAGGCCTTCGGGTGCGTGTCCACATAAGCGCCGATTGCACGGGCAAAGGCAAACTGGGTATCGGTGTCGATATTCATCTTGAAGACACCATAGTCGATTGCCTCGTGGATTTTCTCCTTCTCGGAGCCGGACCCGCCGTGGAAAACCAGATCCAGCGGATTATCGCCCAGACTATGGGTCTGCGACACCAGAGCCTGTGAATTCTTCAGGATTTCAGGACGCAGGCGCACATTGCCCGGCTTGTAGACGCCATGCACGTTGCCAAAGGAGGCCGCGATGGAAAAATGGCCGATCTGGGACAGACGATCATAGGCCTGCAAAACATCTTCCGGCTGGGTATAAAGTTTCGGATTGTCGTGGATATCCTCGTCGGAGCCCACACCGTCTTCCTCGCCACCGGTCACGCCCAGCTCGATTTCCAGGCTCATTTTCAGCGGTGCCATTTTCTCGAGCACGCGCTCACATTCCGTGATGTTGTCTTCCAGCGTTTCTTCCGACAGGTCCAGCATATGCGAGGTAAACAACGGGCGGCCATGCTGTTCAAAATAATGGCGGCCATGTTCGATCATGCCATCAACCCAGGGAACCAGCTTGCGGTTGGCATGGTCGGTATGCAGCACCACGCAGACGCCGTAATATTCCGCCAGCAGGTGAACATGATGGGCAGCCGATACCGCACCCAGGACCTTGGCTTCGGCACTATCCGGGAACCCCTGCCCGGCGAAGAACTGCGCCCCGCCGTTGGACATCTGGATGATCACATCGGATTCGTTGCGCGCCGCTGACTCCAAAACCGCATTCAGGGAGTTGGTGCCGACAATGTTGACCCCGGGAAGAGCATATTTGCCTTCCTTGCAACGTTTCAGCAATTCAAGATAGCTGTCTCCGTAGACAACGCCGGGTTTTAGAGTAGCCATATCTGATCCCACGCTCATTCAGAAAAAAACGAAAGCTTCGCCTTACAGATACCGGGGTCGCCACAGGTTCGCCTGCCCGAAGGCATACGATTGCGGTACTTCGCCGGCAGCGTCAGGCAAATCCCCCTTGAAAGACATAGATTTCATAACATTCTTTGCCCCTTAGGGCCACTTCAAATTCACCGGGAGGGTGCCAATCCGCCCCTGGACAATAGCAAAACAACTGCACTGCCACATCTCCCATGCGGGTTGAGAAAACCTACCCGTTCGGCTGGTGACTTGATACCAATGCCGCCTCTCCGAAGACAGCGCCTTCAAGGCGATCAGGACGGTTTTTCATCGTCCGGGACGGGTGTCGGCCGCGTCATCCAGGGCTGTTCCTTGATGATGACCTCACGATGCGGATAGGGGATGGCGATATCGTGCTGTTTGAACTTGTCCCACACACGCAGCAAAAGCGCACTTTTGATGTTGCCCGCCCCATTCTCAGGATCGGTAATCCAAAAGCGCAATTCCAGATTAATGGAACTGTCGCCGAATCCCGTCATCTGGCAATTGGGCGGCGGGTTTTCCAATACCCGCTCCTCTTCGGAAGCCGCCTCCTTCACCAGGTCAATGGCGCGCCGGACATCCGCATCATAGGATATGCCGATCGGCACGCGCAGACGCACCGTTTTGGAACTGAAGGACCAGTTGATCACCCGTTGTGTGATCAGGTCCTCGTTCGGGATCAGGTATTCCATCCCGTCCCGCGTCACCACCGATACATAACGCGCACCCAGCGTATTGATCCAGCCATAGGCCCCCTCAAGCTCGATCACATCACCCGGCTTGATGGACCGGTCCAACAACAGAATGACGCCACTGATCAGATTGGAAACCACCTTCTGCAGACCGAAACCGATGCCGACACCAACCGCACCGCCAAAGACCGCAAAGGCGGTCAGGTCCACGCCCACCGCCTGCAGGGCAAGAACGACCGCCACGGTAATCAGGGTTATCTTCGCCAGTTTGGCGCTGAGGACCTGGAAGGATGGCGTCAGATGGACGGAACGGCGCAACTGTGTCTCGACAAACCGCGACAGGACAGTCGCTCCCCACAGAAGGATCGCCGCCGTCAGAACGCCCTTCACCACGCCCAGGGCCGACAACCGGACATCCCCGATCTTGAAGGCCAACCCGTCCAGCACTTCAGCCGTCGGCTCCAGCAGGTCAAGGATGTTGAGCGCAGCAATGGCCCAGATCACATAGGCCACGATACGGGCCCAAAAGCCGCCCCGCAAAACCCCCGCCATAACACGGATCACCACCCAGGCCGTCAACAGCGACGTCACCACATTGATAATCCGCGTTTCCTGCCCGACGCTGGTCAGCAGGAGATAGATCAACCAGAGCCCCGCAAGCCAGATGAGAGGCAGGGTCAGCGGTTCGGTAATTGAAAGAAGGCGCCGGAAGGGTGCCCAGAGGCTCAGGTCCCGGCGCTTGCGCTGGCACCATTCAGCCAGCCTGCGATGCACGCCCCAGGCAACCGCCAGCGGCAAAAGGATTGCCACCAGTTGTATCAGCGTGTCCAGCGTCAGGACGTGGCGAACGACCCAGTCCTGCACCCTCGTCCATAGGGCCAAAATATCCGCCCGGGTAACGGTCTCCATGAACCAAATCTCCTGCGGTGTTCCCCTATTCTGTGCACAAGGAGGTTTTCACCGCAAGTGTCTGTGATGATTGAAATGTTGCAAGCAACCCGTCCGGTTACCGGACAACGGCGTCTCATCTCCGGTTAATCGCGCGTTAACCGACAAAGGTTAATATTCTACCCGCCCAATCACACAACAATCCATTGGACCCGGGAAGCCGCATGATCAGGCAAACCGTTATCTCTCTGGCAGCCTTACTTTGCCTGGCATCGTCTGCACTCGCAGATGAAGCGGTGACCGCCTGCTATGAAAACAAGGGCTGGGGCAATTTTGTTCGGGGAGAAGATTCGACAATCCCTGATGCCCCCGGCGCGCTGATCGAACTTGTCTCGATCGCAGCAGAAAAACAGGGCATTGCAATAGACATGATACGGCGTCCCTGGAAACGTTGCCTCCTGATGTTGCGGGAAAATGCCGCGGCCTTCGTGATTGCGGGATCGTACCTGCCGGACCGTGCGGTCTATGCCCAATACCCGTTGAAGGCCGATGGGGCTCCCGACGAGAGCCGCGCCCTGCATTTTGCCAATTACTACCTGTTCACGCGCACCGGCTCCCTTATTCGCTGGGACGGCAAAACACTGACGGGCCACGACGGGCCGTTAGGTGTCGACCTTGGCTATTCAATCGCCGGAATTCTTCGCAAGCGTGGACAGGCGGTCCAGGAATTCTCCGATATCAATGCCGGGTTCAGGCTGGTCGTGCTCGGGCGGCTGGATGGCTATGTCACCTTTGAGCTCGATGGCCAGCGCGCCATCAAAACCCATGGGTTCGACCTGATCCAGGTCTTCCCGCCGATAGAAAGCCGGGCCTATTACCTGATGAGCAGCAAGGGCCACTACAAGGCACATAAAATGCAGGTGGAACGGCTTTGGGACGCAATCCCCGGCCTTCGAAAACAACTGCTGCCCAGGCTGCTGGACAAATACCGGCACGCCCCTCCGGCCTGACCCTACCATGGGCTCAATTGCCGCGCCTTGTGAGTTTTCACTTGAACGAAAAATAAAGCCCTGCAACCATACCTCTGTAAATATTGGCCGAAACCGCCCCGGAAAAGAGGGCGGCCGACCCGACTGTCAGGATAACCCTTAGTGGATAAACCAGGGCGGATCGCGTCGAAATGCATCGTCCATCGCCGGAGCGGTATAGAGTGATATTGCAACAAGGATTTTTTTCAAAAAACCAGAATATGTTGCGTTTGTAAGGGTTCCGTCCCGGCTCGATTTTGCATGCCCGCAATCCGTCCGTAGCACGGAAGGAGGTCATTATGCCGGGAAGCACCATCACAGCCCCGCGGACTGCCGTTCTTGTTGGGCCCTATCTCAGCGGCAAAACCACATTGCTTGAAGCCATGCTTCATACCTCTGGCACCCTGCATAAGAAAGGCAAGGTGCAGAACGGCGACACGGTGGGCGATTCCGCCCCGGAAGCCCGCGCCCATACCATGAGTGTGGAAATGAATGTCGCCAATGCCGACTATCTGGGACAGCCCTGGACCTTTATCGACTGCCCCGGTTCCGTTGAATTCGCCAATGAAAGTCAAAACGCCCTGATGGTCGCCGACATGGCTGTCGTCGTCTGCGACCCCGATCCCGACAAAGCCATGGCCCTTGCGCCGATTCTGCATTTCCTGGACGACAAGAAGATTCCGCATCTTATCTTCATTAACAAGATGGATAATCTCGGCACCAGCCCCGCCATTCGCGAGGTCATGGACGCCCTGCAAAGCGCGTCCCAGCGCCCCCTCGTCCTGCGAGAGGTTCCCATCCGCGATGGCGATAACGTCACCGGATATGTGGACCTGACCTCGGAACGCGCCTACGCCTATCAGGAAGGCCAACCGTCCAAACTGATCAGCCTGCCCGACAGCGTGAAGGACCGCGAGGAGGAAGCGCGGCAGGAAATGCTGGAAAACCTGGCGGATTTCGACGACGACCTTCTGGAAAAACTGTTGGAAGATACGGTGCCTTCACCGGACGAAGTCTATGCACAGTTCACCAAAGACCTTGCCGAAGACCTGATCGTTCCGGTCCTGATGGGGTCGGCGGAACATGACTATGGCGTAAGGCGGTTGTTGAAAGCCCTGCGTCACGACTGCCCCGCGCCGGAAACGACTGCCGCCCGCCTTGGCCTGCCGCAAAAGAAAACAACCCAGGCCCAGGTCTTCAAGACACTGCATCTGCCCCATATCGGGAAATTGTCGATCTGCCGTGTGTGGAGTGGTGAGATCAAGGACGGCGATCTGTTCGACACGGAAAAAGTCAGCGGCCTGTCCTACCTGCAGGGGCACAACATGACCAAGGTGTCCCGCGCGGGCGCGGGCGATGTCGTCGCCCTTGGCCGCATGGACAGCGTGAAAACCGGCAACCTGCTGACGCAACAGGGAATACAGGACGCCACCGACGGCTGGCCGGAACCGATCAAGCCGGTTTTTGCACAGGCGATCAGCACCCAGAAACATGAAGATGAGGTGCGCCTGTCCACCGGCCTTGCAAAGCTGGTCGAAGACGACCCTTCGGTCATCCTGGAATCCAATGAGGACACAAGACAGTTGCTGCTTTGGGGCCAGGGAGAATTGCACCTTCGTGTGACCCTGGAAAAGCTGGAGAGGCAATATAATGTCGGCGTCACATGCGAGCCGCCGAAGGTTGCCTATAAAGAGACCATCAGAAACCAGACCGCCATTCACGCCCGCCACAAGAAACAAACCGGCGGACATGGCGAATTCGGCGATGTGCATCTGGATATAAGGCCTCAGCAACGCGGCACGGGTTTCGCCTTTGAAAGCCGTGTCGTGGGCGGTGCCGTTCCGAAACAATATATTCCGGCTGTCGAAAATGGCGTGCGCGACTATCTGGGCGCAGGCCCCCTCGGCTTTCCCGTCGTCGACCTGTCCGTCACCCTGACCGATGGGCAGCATCATTCCGTCGACAGTTCCGATATGGCCTTCAGGAAGGCAGCAGCCCAGGCCATGCGGGAAGGCATGCCCGCCTGCCAGCCGGTCCTGTTGGAACCGATCTATGAGGTGCATATTTCGGTGCCGAATGCCTTCACATCCAACGCCCAGACGATCCTGTCCAAGCGGCGCGGGCAAATCCTCGGGTTTCTTGCCAAGGACGGCTGGCCCGGCTGGGACGAAGTATCTGCCTATCTGCCACAATCGGAGATGCAGGATCTGATCATGGAAATCCGCTCGCAGACCCAGGGAATTGGTTGGTTCAACTGGACTTTCGCCCACCTTATGGAGTTGACCGGCAGATTAGCCGACCAGGCCGTCGCCGAACAGAAGGAGGTTGCCTGACACGGCATAGCCGATGCCTCTGTCATCAAGCCTTCATAGTTTAGAATTGTTATTAAAAGGGCTTGAAATAGCGAATAATAAACATATAATTTTATTACTCGCTTAAAAAATGGAGGCAGATATGCAAATCGACATCGGTATTCCGGAAGAGAACCGCAAAAAGATCGCAGAGGGCCTGTCCCGTCTGCTGGCGGATAGCTATACCCTCTACCTCAAGACCCATAACTTCCACTGGAATGTGACGGGGCCGATGTTCAACACCCTGCACACCATGTTCGAGCAGCAATATACCGAACTGGCGACAGCCGTGGATGAAATTGCCGAACGTATCCGCGCCCTGGGCGAACCGGCACCGGGTACCTATGCCCAGTTTGCCGAATTGACCTCCATCCGTGAGGAACGGGGCGTCCCGTCCGCTGAAGACATGATCCGCCAGTTGGTAGAAGGTCAGGAAGCCGTGGTAAAAACGGCGCGGTCGCTTTTCTCCGTTGTGGACGAGGCAAACGACGAGCCCAGCGCAGACCTGCTGACCCAGCGCATGCAGGTCCATGAAAAGACCGCCTGGATGCTGCGCAGCATGCTTGCCTGAACGGCGCAGGATGAATGAATTGAAACCGCCCTTACCCGGGCGGTTTCTTTTTGCGGTCTCACAAGCCGCTCACAGGGCTTTGACTTGGCCTTGAACGCCGGTGGGGCTACCTATTGGACAGGACCAATCAGGAAAGGACGCCGGAATGTTGATCAAATCGAAACGAGGATGGGAAATCCCCGAAAGCCAGGTCGCGGACGAAGCGACTTTCCTGAACCGGCGTCAACTGATGAAGGGACTGGCCGCCGGTTCGATCCTGGCGCCCATGGCTGGTTTCCTGGGCAGCGGCACCCGCGCCTTCGGTGCCGACAATGCGCCCACGGCGGACCTCTATCCGGCCACCCGCAACGAAAAATTCGTCCTGGACCGGCCGATCACCGAAGAAAAGCTTCCCCTCAACTATGTGAATTTCTATGAATTCGGCAGCAGCAAGAATGTGGCCGGTCCGGCCCAGTCCCTGAATATCCAGCCCTGGCAGTTGAAATTCGACGGCATGGTCGAAAAGGAAATTACCATCGACGCCCATGACCTGATCCGCAAGATGCCGCTGGAAGAACGCCTCTACCGGCACCGCTGCGTCGAGGCCTGGTCCATGGCCGTTCCCTGGACCGGTTTTCCGATGAGGGCATTGCTGGATTTCGCCAAACCTCTGAGCAGCGCCAAATATGTCGTCATGGAAACTCTCGCCGACAAGAAAACCATGCCCGGCCTGTCCGCCTTCTGGTACCCCTGGCCCTATATCGAAGGCCTGACCATTGACGAGGCTTCCAACGATCTGGCCTTTATCGGAACCGGGATTTACGGCAAGCCGATGCCCAAGCAAAACGGTGCACCGATCCGGCTGGTGACACCCTGGAAATACGGGTTCAAGTCCATCAAATCCATCGTTCGCTTCACCTTCACCGACGAACGCCCGAAAAGCTTCTGGGAAGAAATCCAGGGCAGCGAATACGGCTTCTGGGCCAATGTGAATCCGGAGGTTCCCCATCCCCGATGGAGCCAGGCGACGGAACGCGTCCTCGGCACGGATGAGCGGGTGCCAACGCAAATATTCAACGGTTATGGAGAATTCGTCGCTGATCTCTACAAGAACAAAAAAGGCGAAAAGTTATTCATGTAGCGCTAACATACATCCTATAATACCGCAAATGCCCATTGTGCCGTGAACGGGCCTGCTCTATACAGGATATATCACGGCACATTTCTGCTATGGGAGGATGTGCCCGGGGACCACCGGGAAGAGGATGCCTGTGGACGAGCAGGACCAAATCTTATGGGCCATGGCCGAGCGACTGGTTGACGGCGACCTGAACGCCTGCGACGCGCTTTTCCACGCCCTCGCCGCCCCCATGCCCGCCCTTGCCTGGAATCCCGACAATAAGGGCATGGACCAGGACTATCTGTCCCAGGTTCTGAACTGGTGGCTAGTGCAGAAGGGCAACGCGGCGATGCCCTCACCGGGGACCATAGACCCGGTAGGCCTGCGCGGCCTTCTTGGAAACCTCATGATCCTGGAACCCATCGACGAAGGTCAGGATTTTTACATGCGGCTATACGGTTCAAATGTCACACCCCACAGCCACCACGACCTGACCGGCCAGAAGGTCAGCGAAATCTGGACCCCGCTGCGGGATTATTTCCTCGTCAATTATCGTGCCGTCTATCATCGCCGGGAATCGTTATACTCGCTGCATACACCGCCCGTTCAAATCAACTTTTCCGCCTGGAAGCGTCTGATTCTGCCTTTCGGTGACGGCCAAACCGTCACCCGCCTCGTGGTCGGCATCTGCCCGACGGAACGACAGGAATAGTGCGCCGTGACAAAGCGGTTGAAATTGCTATCATATCGCCACCGTTAGAGTTTTTCCTCTCAAGGCGACCAGATCAATGCAGTATGTATTCCCACCAATGCCATCCGTAACGGTGCCAACAACAGGCAATCAGGACTTTCCCGTGCATCGGGTCTATTGCGTCGGGCGCAACTATGCGGACCACGCAATTGAAATGGGGCACGATCCGGATCGCGAGCCCCCCTTCTTCTTCACGAAACCCGCTGACGCGATTGTGCAGGATGGGGCCACAATTCCCTATCCCAAGGCAACGGCGGACCTGCATCATGAAGTAGAGCTTGTCATCGCACTGGGCAGCGGCGGCAGTGATATTCCATTGGAACAGGCCGCGGATCATATCTTCGGCTACGCCGTCGGCATTGACCTCACTCGCAGAGACCTCCAGAAAACCGCCAAGGACCTCAGCCGTCCCTGGGATACGGCCAAAGCCTTCGATCAGTCGGCCCCCTGCGGCGCCATCCGACCGGCAAGCGAGATCGGACACCCGGACACAGGGCACATCAGCCTGACAATCAACGGTGAAACGCGCCAGCAGGGCGACATTGCCGCCATGATCTGGAAAGGGCCGGAAATTGTCGCCTATCTCTCCACCCTTTTCGAGTTGCAGGCAGGTGACCTGATCTTCACCGGCACCCCTGCCGGTGTGGGTCCTGTCAATCGCGGCGACCAATTGCACGCGGAACTGGACCGGGTCGGCAGCCTGGACCTCACCATCGCATGACTTCTCAACCAGGACAGATTTGATGAAACTGCACAATTACTTCCGTAGCTCCACATCCTTTCGCGCCCGGATCGCCCTGAACCTGAAAGGGCTGGACTATGACTACGTTTCCTATCATCTGCGCCATGGCGAACAGCGGTCAGAGAAATACCTGTCGGTAAATCCGCAGGGTCTGGTGCCTGCGCTGGAACTGGACGATGGCAAAGTCATTGCCCAGTCGATGGCGATACTGGAATATCTGGACGAGGCCTTTCCGGAACCGGCCCTTCTCCCCAAAGACCCATTTGACCGGGCCTTGGTGCGTTCGCTCTGCTATGCGATTGCCTGCGATATCCACCCGATCAACAATTTGCGGGTCCTGAAATATCTGGGAGACCCGCTGGGCCATGATGCAGAGGAAGTCGCCACCTGGTTTCGCCATTGGGTGACCGTGGAATTCGACAGCCTGGAACCTCGTCTGGCGGAGACTTCAGGCAAATATTGCGTTGGGGACACGGTCACCATGGCGGATATCTGCCTTGTCCCGCAGGTCATCAACAACACCCGCTTTGAGGTGGATATGAGCCGCTATCCAACCATCAACCGAATTTTTGATACCTGCATGGCGCTGGATGCTTTTGACAAGGCCAAGCCGGGCAACCAGCCTGACGCCGAATAAAAGAAACCGGCCCTGAAAAAGAAACAAGCGCCAGTCCCGACTGGCGCTTGTTTTGTCTGTATCAGCTTTCCGTTACCGGCTTTTTCTTCGCCACCCTCAGGATCAAATACCCTAGGATGGCGGATATGATCGAGCCGCCCAATACACCCAGCCTCAAGTCCACACCGTAGACCGCCGGATCAAGGGCCAGCCCCCCGATGAACAGGCTCATCGTAAAGCCGATCCCGGTCAGCACACTGACACCGTATATCTGCGGCCAGGTCGCATCTTTCGGAAAATCCGCCAGCTTCAGGAAGACGGCCAGCGTCACGAACAGCAGGACACCGGCCTGTTTACCCAGGAACAAACCTGCGGCAATGCCCAGGGCAACCGGGTTGGTAAAGGCGTCCATGCTAAGCCCTTGGAGGGGAACGCCTGCGTTTGCAAAGGCAAAAACCGGCAGGACCAGAAAGGCCACCCAGGGGTGCAGGGCATGTTCCATCACCTTCAAAGGCGATTTAAGCTCCGGATCGTTGCTCTTCAACGGGATGGCAAAGGCCAGCACTACACCGGCCAGGGTCGCGTGAACGCCACTTTTCAACACGCATACCCACAACACGACACCGACAATCACATAGGCAATACGCCGCATGACACCGAAATGGTTCATCAGGAAAAGCAGGACGATCGACGCCGCCGCCAGCCCCAAAGCCACGCCGGAGAGCTGACTGGTATAGAAAATCGCGATGATAATGATGGCGGCGAGGTCATCGAAAATCGCCAGCGCCAGCAGGAAGACCTTCAGGGCCACCGGCACCCGCCGTCCCAGCAAGGCCATCACGCCCAAGGCGAAGGCAATGTCGGTCGCCGCCGGAATGGCCCAGCCCTGCATGGCGACATCGTCGCCCCAGTTCACATAGGAATAGACCAGTGCAGGAACAATAATACCGCCGAGCGCCGCAATGCCCGGCAGTGACGCCTGCTTCACACTCGACAGCGCACCTTCCATGACTTCCCGTTTGATCTCCAGACCAACCAGGAAGAAGAAGATCGCCATCAGACCATCGTTAATCCAGAGGATCAGGGGCTTGGAAAGGCCAACATCGTTCAACGAGATGGTGAACTTGGCATCCAGAAAGGCCTGATAGTTGCCCGAGAATGCTGAATTGGCGGCGAATAGCGCCAGAGCGGACGCAACAACCAGGACAATCCCCCCGGATGCTTCCATTTCCATGAATTGCTGAATTGCCTTCAACTTAGGCAATTGCGGCTTCTTTTTCATATTATAACCCCTGCGACAGCGTAAAAGCGCCCTATATGTAGGGGCGACCGTTCATGTTTCAACGCATCATTAAACTAGAAGATGCAACTTTCTCCAAGTCGCAAAGGTTTAGGCCCGATTTACGGGGTTAGTGGCGTTGCCTGATCTCCGCTTCCAGTTCCCTGATGCGCTGCCTATAGGACTCCAGCACGGCGGCGATCTCCGGCTCGGTAAAGCGCGGTGTAATATGCTGTGGGCAGTTGACGTCCCAGGCGGTCACCTCAATCACGATCGCCCTTTCAGGGCGACCGCCATATCCTTCAACCACCAGACGCGCCAGCAGATCCGCATCATCTTCCACAACCCTGGCCTTCCCCCAGATTTTGACCCTTCGCCGGTTGGCGTAGTCCATCAGGAAAAGAAAGACCTGATCGTTTTCGCTGAGATTTCCGATGCTGATATATTGCTTGTTGCCGGAAAAATCGGCAAAGCCCAACCTGCTCTCGTCCAGCACCTTCAGGAACCCGGGGGTACCACCGCGATGTTGAATATAAGGTTGCCCGTTCGCCCCGGCTGTCGCCAGATAAAAGGAATCCCGGTTTGCAATAAACTCCGCCAGTTCCGATGTGACTTTGTCTTTGAAGGCGCCTCGCTCCTCCATGCGGGCATAGGCCTGTCGGGAGCCGCGCCTTGTCTGCTGCTGCCGCACCGCATCGGAAAACATGATATTGGCAGGTGATGGCCCCGTCATGATTTGATCCCCCAATAAACCGGATAACGCCGGGTCTTCGCGAGGTTATTGAAAACAATCGCACAAACGGCCAGGACAACCGCGCCCGCCAGGACCGGGGTCAGCAGAAAGTCCCAGGATACCCCCAGCATGATCACCAGCAAAGGATTCGCCCCCGCCGGAGGATGGACGGTTCGCGTGACCTGCATAAGGGCGATGGCGGTTGCAACCGCAAGTCCCATGGACCACCAGGCATCCCCGAAGGCTGTCAGGAAGATCATCCCGACCAAGGCCGTCAACACATGGCCACCAATGATGTTACGCGGCTGCGCCAGGGGGCTGTCGGGAACGCCGAACGCCAGAACCGCACTCGCCCCGAGGGGGGCCATAAGGATCGGCTGTTGGCTGATCTCCGTCAGATAGGCAATCAGCCCAATCGCCACCGCCGCACCGGTCCAGGACCAAAAAACATGCTGTAACGCAGGCTTCGCCGGCAATGCACCACCACCGGTCAGTTTCCCGAAATAGGTCTTCATCAGTTTTATCCCTCACTAAATCTCCGTTAGTACAAAAATAGACAGACTGGTCTGTCTATTTCAAGATAAAATTTTTCCACCTCGCTTTGCGACTGCATCAAGTGGCACAAACTGGTCTTTTCGCGCCCCCGGGTTTATACAGAACAGTCTGTTCAATCGGATGAGAGCATCATGAGTAAAAGCAAACGCGACCACCTTCTGGATGTTGCCCTGAACCTGTTCCTGCGGGAGGGGTTTCATGCCACCGGCATCGACCGGATCCTCAAGGAGGCAGGCGTCGCCAAGATGACGCTCTACAATCATTTCAAATCCAAGGAAGAACTGGTACTCGCCGTCCTGGCGCATCGGGATGAAACCTTCCGCAAGTGGCTTATCGAAACCACCGAGGTTACTACCGCGCCCGGCGTGGAACGCCTGCTCGGCCTGTTCGACAGCCTGGGCGACTGGTTTGCACAGGATGGTTTTTGCGGGTGCATGTTTATCAATGCGGCTGCCGAATACCTGCATCAGGACGATCTGCCGCATAAAAGCGCCCGTTCCCACAAATTGCTGATCAGGGATTATGTTTTTGAACAATGCCGGGCGGCAAAGGCCAAAAACCCTGATGAGCTAGCAGACCAGCTTATGCTTCTTATGGAAGGGGCGATTGTCATGGCCCATGTCTGCAATCAGCCCGATGCCGCACAGACCGGAAAACGCGCGGCTACCCTGCTTTGCGCAGGACTGGAAGGAAAGTGACGAACGTTTCCGGGATATTCACCGGGCATTCGCACGATGCACAAAAAAAACCGGAAGCAAAAGCTTCCGGCAAGTTGAACAGGGAGGCTTCACGTCTGGGAGACGTATGATCCGGAGCAACGCACAATCGGCAGGGAGCCGCAGCGTCACCCCAGTGTTGTTGCAACGCAACAACTGAAGCACGTGTTATGTATGACTTTCCCTCGGCACATGCCAGAGCTAAAAAATCAACCGTCGTATGCAATTCTTGCATAACTCATCCGACGCGATGATGCCGTGGATTGCCCGCCTATATTCTTAAGGAACATTTTCTCAAAAAAACGATTGTGAAGTCCTGCGCTGCAAGTCCGTTCTCCTCGAATGACAAGGCAATGTCCGGTTTTGTAAATCTTTGACAAAGGGTGCCGAAAGCAAGGCTATTTGCGTGCACAGCCCCCTCCCTCCACGCTAGCGTAACAGGCAAGAAACAAGAAACATTTGAGCACAGGTGAGGGAATGTTCGACCAGACAGTAAAGACGCATGGCACCTCTGAAGAGATACCCCTGAACGAAGCACGTCGCGATGCCTATCGGCAACGCCGGGAACTATTGACCCTCTCGGATGCTTTGGCAGGAGAAATGGACGGCACCGTTGCGAATGTCCAGGCAGGCGGGGAGCAGACAAAGCAGATTGTCGGCGATATGCGTCAGGCGATTTCAGACGTCCACCGGCTCGTCGCCTCCCTGGAAGAAGACGCATCCACCACAGCGGCAGATGCAGAACGCGTTGCCAATACGGTCTCGGAATTGACCGGATCGTCCCGGATGATCTCCGAAAAGCTGAACCAGACCCTGGAGCGCACCCGAACCGTCGTGGATAAGATGGAAGAAGCCTCCAATGTTATTCAGAAACTGTCACAGACCTCAAGCCGTATCGGCGACATCGTAAAGCTCATTCAGGATATCGCCAATCAGACCAACCTGCTGGCGCTGAATGCAACGATTGAGGCCGCCCGGGCAGGCGAGGCCGGGCGCGGTTTTGCTGTCGTCGCCAACGAGGTCAAAGCCCTGGCCGGACAAACGGCGGACGCGACCAAGGAAATCGCCGACCACATTACCCAGACGCAGGAAGTAACCGATTCCGTCGTGGCCGCCATCACGGAAATCGGGGATGCGGTCGAAGGCGTTCGCGCCAATACCGATGAAATGGTGGGCCTCGTCCAAAACCAGCACGGCGCCATTGAAAGCATCGGCAACACGACGACAGAAACCGTTGCCGTGGCAAGCGGCCTGACGCGATCGGTCGCCCAGGTATCCGAACGCGCAACCATCGCAGAAGACCTCAGCACCACCCAGGAAGGCACGGTCGAAAACATGGTTGGAAATATCGCCGACCTGGGCAATCGCCTGCGTGTTGCGATTGAGGCCACCCGCAGCAGACAGGGCGACACCAAAGTCGACATCCCCTATGGATTAACCGCATCCATTTTGGTGGACGAGCAACGTCATCCCTGCCAGTTACAGGACATGACGCTCGATGGCGCGGCTATTGTCGGTCTCTCGCATGATCACCTGTCGGACGCCTCCACGGTTACAGTTGATGTGCACGCCCTCGGTCAGTTGCGCGGACAGCTTATCCCTCAGGACGGCTCCTCTCTCAGGATCAACTTCAACCGCGATGACCGCAATAAGATCCAACAATTCGCAGAGCTGTATATTGGACCAGACCAGCCGATCATCGCCATCGGCATGAAAACGGCCCAAGCGATTCAGACCCGTTTCCAGGAGGCAGTCGGTCAAGGGGAGATCACCCTGCAGGACCTCTTCGACGAGGACTATCAACCGGTCGGCGGAACCGAACCCGTGCAGCATCTGACGCGGTTCACAAAGTTTGCCGATGCCGAACTGCCCGGTTTTCAGGAACCCGTTCTCGATGCTCATGACGCCATCGTCTTTTGCGCCGCAGTGGATCGCACGGGTTACCTGCCCACCCATAACCTGAAATATAGCCATCCCCAACGCCCGGACGATCCCACCTGGAACGCGGCCAACTGCCGGAACCACCGCATCTTCCGCGATCGCACAGGACTGGCCGCGGGCCAAAATGAAAAACCCTTCCTGGTACAGTCCTATTTACGCGATATGGGCGGGGGACAATTCGTCCTCATGAAGGACCTGTCCCTCCCCATAACCGTCAGCGGCCGTCATTGGGGAGGGTTGCGGGTCGGGTACAATCTGTAGGGGCTGTGCAGGAAAAAAAATTGCCGGAAGCAAAGGCTTCCGGCAAGTTGAACAGGGAGGCTTCACGTCTGGGAGACGTATGTACCAAGGCGACAGCACAATCGGCGGGGAGCCGCAGCGTCGCCCCAGTGTTGTTGCAACGCAACAACTGAAGCACGGGTTATGTATGATTTTAGCCCTGCACATGCCAGAGCCAATATCTCAACCGTCCTATGCATTTTTTGCATAGCTCAATTTATAGTGAATTTTCAGCCAGTTAATACGTCACAGGTCAGCTTTTCAGAGCCTTTATCAGCTTGATAATTGCAGAGTGATCCAGGTCTCCCCACCCGGTTGCAACCATTTCGTCCCACAACTGCCTGTTTTTCGCCAGACCCGGCAGAGACAATCCGACGGTATCTGCCAGAGCAAGCGCCTGCATGACGTCCTTACGTTGCACGCTTACGCGCCCGCCCGGCTCGAATGTCTCATCAATCATCCGTTTGCCATGCAATTCGAGAATACGACTGTCGGCAAAGCCTCCGGTCAGGGCCTCCCGGACCCTCGCCGGGTCGGCGCCAGCGGCCTCGGCAAGGCTCAAAGCCTCCGCCACGGCATCCAGCGTCATGCCGACAATCATCTGATTGGCCGTCTTGGCAATCTGCCCGGCTCCGATATCGCCGACATGGGTGAAACGCTGCCCCAGCACGGAGAAAATCGGGGCCAGACGTTTGATCCCCTCGGTGGAGCCGCCGGCCATTATACTCAAAGAGGCCTGTTCCGCCCCAAGCTGACCACCGGATACGGGAGCATCCACATAACTCCCACCTTGTGCAGCGACCATGGCTGCCAACTCACGGGTATCGGTAACCTGCGTCGTTCCCATGTCGATGACAGTCTTGCCGGTCAGGTCTCCCGCCAACAAGCCATCCTCACCGGTAATCACCGCACGCACGGCCGCCGTATCCGTTACCATCACAATGATTGCTGCCCCGGCAGGCAGGGCATCCGCCAGCGCCTTGGGCGACGATGCCCCCTGCATTCCTTCCGCAGCCAGGGCCTGAACCACGGCATCGCGGCGGCTGGTCACGGTCATGGCGGCACCGGCCCGATGAAGGTTACGCGCCATCGGCACCCCCATCAGGCCAAGACCGATCAGGCCGACGGCCCAGCCATCCAGACGAACAGTCATTGCAGAATTAGCCGCGCGCGTAACGGGCGCGTGCGCCGCGTTCGATCCCTGCGGCGATCAGACGATCGATATCCATCTTGTGCCGGATCATCATGAGCAGACGCAGCTCTTCCTGGGCGGCATGCAAGTCAGCCGCAGCAACCTCGACCGCGAGTGCATAAGCCGTCTCACGTAGATTGAGCGGCAGGCTTTCACGCACCAGATCCAGAACGTGGTCAAAGCCGTCCTCATCCATCAGAAGCTCTGCACATTTGCCTGCATCTTTGGGAAGGTCTTCCTCATCATAGGCATCGAAGACCGGCAGGACGGAGACAATCTCGCGCATTTTCATCAATTCGGCATCGGTCATGTCATTGTCGGCAGCCGATGTAACGACCATACAATAAACCAGGGCCTGGTGCTTGGTGAGCATAAAACCTCTCTTCGCGTTAAGTCGATCAAACGCCTTACAAAATAGGAAGACAACAAACAGCATACCAGACCTGCCACAAAGAAATCATCATTCTCTCGACAAGATCGCATCTGCCGTTTACGGTCCCGCCTTCAAACAGGGTCATTTTCACTACAGGGACATATGGCATGCATGCGTTGTTCAACGTTGCAATTCCCGTTTTCGCAATTCTGGCAACAGGCTATCTGTGCGGGCGGTTCAAGGTTCTGGGACAGGACAGCACCGCCGCGTTGAACGGGTTTGTCTATTATGTCGCACTGCCTGCCCTGTTCTTCATCTCCATGGCCCGCACACCGCTGACAGACGCCTTCAACCTGCCCTACATCGCGGTGTTGCTGGGCGGCCAACTGGCAACTTTCGGCTTTGCCATTCTGGTTGCGACCTTCGTCTTTCCCGGCCGTCTGGGTGAGCTTGGCCAACACAGCCTTGCCTCTGTCTTTTCCAACACGGGCTATATGGGTATCCCGCTTCTGATCACGGCTTTCGGTGACGACGGGGCCCTGCCCGCGATTATCGGAACAATCATCAACGGTGCCGTGGTCATGCCTTTCGGCATGGCGATCCTGGAACTCGACCGCAGCGCATCCAGCCATCCATTGGACGCGGTCAAGGATGTATTGAAAGGCGTCTTCAAAAGCCCGCTCGTCTTGTCTGCTATCGCCGGGCTGCTGGCATCCGGAATCAATGTTCCAATCCCCTCGCCCATCGAAACCTTCTGCGATCTTCTGGGGGCCGCTGCCGGACCAAGCGCACTTTTCGCCATGGGTCTGTTCCTGGTCAGCGGACGCCTGCGGCAGGGCCTGCCGGAAGTGGCCTGGGTCAGCTTCATCAAACTGGTGATCCACCCGGCCGTCACCTTCCTGATGGCGGTCTATCTGTTTGACCTGTCCACCCTGAACACGGCCTCCGCGATCATCCTTGCGGCCCTTCCCACGGGCGGCCTGGTCTTCATCCTGGCACAGCAGTTCAATGTCTATGTTGAACGGTCTGCGACCGTCATCCTGGTAACGACCGTGGCAAGCCTGCTGACGGTTTCCGCCGTTCTGGCCTATTACGTGCCGGGCTGATCCGCCTCTTCAGCGAAAAACGCCCGCGTTGCGGCAACCGCCTCCGCCAGCCCCACACGCTGTACCTCCACCCCTTCCGGGAATGCCCGGCCAAGACGGCTGGGCATCATGGGGTCCAGCATCACAAAGACGCCGCGATCATTCTTGCGGCGCACAAGCCTGCCGAACGCCTGTTTCAGCTTCAGGCGGATCAGCACATCGTCGTAGTAGCCCTTGCCGAAACGATCGCGCCGCGCGCGGTGCAGGATCGTCCGACGCGGCCAAGGCACACGGTCAAAGACAATCATACGCAGCGAATTACCGGGCACATCTACGCCGTCACGCACCGCATCCGTGCCCAAAAGGCAGGAATTCTCCTCCGCCCGGAAAATGTCGATCAGCGTTGGCAGGTTCCAGGCATCCACATGCTGGGCATAAAGCGGCAAACCTGCCTCGTCCATGCGCCCGGCGATCCGCCGATGCACCTCACGCAGGCGGCTGATTGCCGTGAACAGGCCCAGCGCCCCCCCATGGGAGGCAAGCATCAGTTCCCGATAGGCCGCTGCAACCTGATCCAGATCGTCCTTGCGAACATCGGTCACCACATAGACGCGTGTCTGCTTTGGATAGTCGAACGGTGACGGCACCCGTGCGCGTACAGCGGGCGCCAACAGGTGGGCCGCACCGGTACGAAACTCCGCCGCCCTCCAGTCCTTTTCAACATCCCCCGACCCGTCGGTCAGGGTCGCAGAGGTCACCAGCACCCCTTGGGCACAATCGGCCATGGTGTCCGCGAACGGCATGGTCGGATCAACCCAATGGCGGAGATAACCGACATCCAGCTCCCGCCCGTCATAGCGTTCCATGCCAAACCAGTCGACAAACAGTTTTTGCGGCTCTTCCTTGAAGGCCCTCAGCATATCCCGCCAGGCAGCGATGGTTACCTTGCAGCGGAATTCGAGCGAGCGACAGATGATGTCGATCCTTGAGCGCACCCCGCTGTCCAGGCTGTCTGCCTCATCATCCAGACGCTTTAACAATGCGACCTGCAACCGTCCGGCGGGTTCCTGCATGGCACCAAGGGCGTCAAAGAGGTCATCCGCCGCCGATAGCAGGTCTTCGGGCAGGTCGGTCACGTCCACCTCAAGACCATAAGGCCCATCAATTCCGGTTGCCCGGTTCAAAATCACTGTGCGGACGGCGGCCAAAAAGGCCTCGCCGGGGCCGCTGGGCCGGTTATCGGCCAGACGTTGCCGCCAGCCTTCCCCCGCCAGGGCGGTTGCCGCCTGCAGCAATTCCTCCAGCGCCGTCACCGCATCTTCGCTGCCGCCAAGCAAATCTTCACAGCGCGCCTTCAGGCCCCGCGCGCGCCCCTTGGCACGGGTATCATGGCCACGCAGCCACCGCCGCAGCTCCCACATTTCAACGCCGGTGATATGCGCGGAAAAGGCGCTATCCGCCGCATCGAAAACATGATGCCCCTCGTCAAAGACCAATCGCGCAGCCCGTTCACCGCCACCCAGGCCGCCACGGGCAGCCTGGATCATAACCAGTGCATGGTTTGCGACCACCAGATCGGCCCGGCGCGCGCGCCGGACACTGTTTTCAACAAAACATCGGGTATAATGACTGCAGGCGGCATAGATGCATTCGCCGCGCCGGTCGCTCAGCCCGGTGGTATAGGGGATGCCGACCAGATCGGACAGCCATGACGGAAAGTCGCCGCCGCTCATATCGCCATCACGCGTATGGGCGATCCAGCGCGCCATCAGGCCAAGCGCCACCGCACGCCCCGGAATACCAACGCCCCGCACCGCATCTTCATAGTTCAGCAGGCAGAGATAATTCTCCCGCCCCTTGCGCAGCACGACTTTGTCCCGTTTGACCTTCGGATTCGGGTAAAGCCTGTCCAGTTCCTGATCAATCTGATGCTGCAGATTGCGGGTATAGGTGGAAAGCCAGACCGGCGCCTCGTTCATTTCCGCCCAAAGGCTCGCCGGGGCAATATAACCGAGGGTCTTGCCGACACCGGTCCCCGCCTCCGCCAATACGATATTCGGGCTGTCTTCCTGGACTGGGTTGGCAAAGGCCCCGGTCACAGCACTTGCATAATCCGCCTGTGACGGGCGCTCCTCAGCGCCACCGCCCAGAAGTTCAGCGAGACGGCGACGTGCCTCCTGTGCCTGAACAGGCTTGCTTCCCGGTGGCGGGGGCGGAGACTTTTCCTCCCATTCCGGTAGCTGTTTCCACACATCAAGTCCGGACGTCGCGGCGCGAATACCGTCATCCGGCTGTTCACCCAGCATACGCAGCAACAGCGCCCCCCAGGGCCAGCCGCCCTTGGCCATGCCCCAGAGCAGCCGCCGCATGTCCGGCGTTGCCTCCAACTGCGAAAATTCACGCAACAGCTGCCCGGCAACGCGATACAGCGCCATCGGCTCTTCATTCAAGCTGTCAGGGCGCGCAATCCCGCAGGCATCAGCCAACCCTCTGGGCGTCGGCAGGCAGAACTGTGCCGGACGGACGAAGGCAAATAGCTCGAGAAGGTCATATCCGGGGAAAGGCGGCCGGTTGGCCCGGCGCGTGGTGGCCGGCATATGGCAGACGATCGGCGGGGCCTCGGGCAGCAAATACTGCGCAGCGCCGCCAACTGGGCCATCGGACATTTCCCCATCGGGTGACAAGACCGCAAAGCGCGTCGTACTTGTCACCAGGATCGGAGCATCCGGCAACATAATGACCGTCTCTTCTACCATGCGCGCATCATAACCGCGCGCATCCAATCGTCACGTCCAGAATTCACCTCTTGTTCGAATTTCTTGCGACTGGAATATGTCAGACTTTATGCATGACGGTGACCAGATCACTGGGGAACTGGAAGGTGACGGCGGTTCCCGCCCCCGGTGTCGACCGGATGGCAAAGCTGCCACCCAGTTGCTCCACCAGGGATCGCGCCATCGGCAAGCCAAGGCCAACGCCTTCAAAATGGCGACTAAGGGAGGAATCGACCTGCTCAAACGGCGCCATGGCGCGATCAAGCCCGTCCTTCTCAAGGCCGATCCCGCTGTCGACCACCTGCAACGACAGCCCGCCGGGCTCCGTCAAACTCAGGCAAAGACTGACTTCGCCCGCTTCCGGGGTGAATTTTATGGCATTGGACAGGATATTCTCCAAGGCGCGCCGCAATGCCCGTTCTTCCGAATGCAAGGCCGGTGTGACTGAACACAACCGGATATTGAATGAGAGTTTCTTTTCCTTAAAACGAGCGGCAAACCGTCTTTCTATGGAATGGATCAGGGCAATAACATCGACCATATCAAAGGCCTGACTGTTCAATCCCGCATTGATGTCGCTAAACTCAAGCAGCGAGTTGATCACCACCAGAAGGCGGTCGGCATTTTCATTGATTTCATTGGCATAGGCAGCAATCTCACTGTCACACTGCCGGTCCCGGCCAAGACGGGAGATCATCTCCGAAAAACCGATGATGGCATTCAGCGGGGACCGCAATTCATGCCCGATATTGGACAACAGTTCTGTCTTGAGCCGGTCCGCGGTTTCGGCCAGATGCCTGGCCTCCTGCAACTCCCGTTCAATTGTCCGAAGGTTGGAAATGTCTTCAACGATCCCCTCGAATCCAACGACCACACCCTCCTCGTCATAGAGGGCCCTGCCGCTTTCCAGCATCCAGAATGTTGACCCATCGAGACGCTGCCCCAGAAACTCTACGGCGTGAAGCTCCCCTTTCTCCGCAATAATGGATACAAAGCGGTCGCGGTCCTCCAGCCTCGCATAGGCGGACATGGTGACACCGAAAATGCTCTTGAATTCGTCAACCGACTGGCAGCCGTGCATACGGGCCAGCGCCAGATTGGCCTCCAGATACCGGCCATCCGTTGACGTTCGATACATTCCTTCGACCGCCTTCTCGAACATATTCCGATAAAGCTGGTCTGAATCGTCTGCCATGTTTTGCAATTCTCTTACCGGAGACAATCAGGCCTCCAATCCGTCAAATACCGGCATAAAAGTCTATGCGCTAATATTAAGGATATGAAGTTGAAACAATCTTAACGCCTGCAGGCATATGTTGTGAAGCAGCCTGCTTATTGACGGCAGCCCCCGGAAAGCCTAGTGTCCCGCACGCTTCACCAGAAGCTCTATTCACAACAATGACGTAACCATACGAAAAGGCAAATCCGATGTCTGACACCGACATGCGCGAAATCGCAATGCAAGCAAAAGCATGGCCCTTTGAGGAGGCCCGCAAGGTCTTGGCGCGTCTCGGTGGCAAAAAACCGGAAAAAGGTTACGTCCTGTTCGAAACCGGCTACGGCCCGTCCGGCCTGCCGCATATCGGTACTTTCGGGGAAGTGCTGCGCACGACGATGGTCCGCCGCGCTTTTGAGATGATGAGCGACATTCCGACCCGTCTCTTCGCCTTCTCCGACGATATGGACGGGTTGCGCAAGGTTCCCGACAATGTGCCGAACCAGGAATTGCTGGCGCAGCATCTGGGCAAACCGCTGACCCAGGTGCCCGACCCCTTCGGCACCCATGACAGTTTTGGCCAGCACAACAATGCCCGTCTCCAGGCTTTCCTGGACAGCTTCGGTTTCGAGTATGAATTCCGCTCTGCAACGGAATGCTACAAAAGCGGTGAATTCGATCAGGCCCTTCTGGACGTGCTGCGCAATTATGAAAAAGTGCAGAACATCATGCTCCCCAGCCTGGGTGAGGAACGCCGCAAGACCTACAGCCCCTTCCTGCCGATCTGCCCGGAAACCGGCATCGTCCTGCAGGTCCCTGTTGTTGAACTGAACCCGGAAGCCGGCACCATCGTCTATGAACGCGAAGACGGCAAAAAGGTTGAGACCGAAGTCACCGGCGGCAAATGCAAACTGCAGTGGAAGCCGGACTGGGCCATGCGTTGGCATGCCCTGGGCGTGGACTATGAAATGTCCGGCAAAGACCTGACAGATTCCGTTAAACTGTCGGGCAAGATCTGCCGCGCTTTGGGCAGCCGCCCGCCGGAAAACCTGACCTATGAATTGTTCCTCGACGAACAGGGCCAGAAGATTTCCAAGTCCAAGGGCAACGGCCTCAGCATGGAAGAGTGGCTGACCTACGCCACGCCGGAAAGCCTGGCCAACTTCATGTTCGCCAAGCCGAAGACCGCCAAACGCCTCTATTTCGATGTTATTCCGAAACAGGTGGACGAATATTACGCCCATGTCCGTTCTTTCGACGGGCAGGAACCGGCCAAGAAGCTGGAAAGCCCGGCCTGGCACATCCACAACGGCCAGCCGCCCAAGGATGTCCCGCCGCTGAGCTTCTCGATCCTGCTGAACCTGGCAAGTGTGTGCAACGCAGAGGACCCGAGCGTCCTTTGGGGCTTCATCTCCCGCTATGTGCCGGGTGCGACGCCGCAAAACAATCTGGCCCTGGACAAGCTGGTCGGCTATGCGGTCCGCTATTATCAGGACTTCGTCAAACCGACGAAGAAATACCGCCTGCCGGTGGGCAAGGAAGTGGAAGCCCTGCAGGAATTGAAGGCCCGTCTGGACAACATGCCGGAAGATGCTGACGGCGAGGCTGCACAGACCGCCGTCTACGAGGTTGGCAAGGCGCATGAATTCGACAACCTGCGTGACTGGTTCAAGGCACAGTATGAAATCCTGCTGGGCCAGGAAACGGGCCCGCGCATGGGGTCTTTCATCGCGCTCTACGGCCTGCGTGAAACCAGCGACCTGATTGACCGCGCCCTGAAGGGTGAGGACCTGTCGGCCTAAGAAGGCCCGCAAGACTTGACCTCAAAAAGGCACCGGTCCACTGGCCGGTGCCTTCTTTGTTAGGCGCGCTCACGCCGTGACAACGCTACCCCGTATTTAGGGGGTCGCCCGGTTCAATATTCCGCCAACTCCCGGGCCAGAACGTCCCTCATCAATCCTGGCGTGCGCTCCAGAATGCGTTCAAGTGTCGGATCGACTGTGGCGAATTCACCTGCCTGCGCAGCGCGGTAATAACCAAGAACGACCTTCAGAACGAGTTCCGGAAGGCCTGCGGCTTGCGCATTCCGGATCATAGCATCTTCGCTGATGACCTGACGGGAGACCGTCCGGCCGGTCACCTCGCCCGCCATGCGCGCCAGGTCGGCAAGATCGAGCGCCTCCCTGCCGGTCAGCGGCGGAGTAGGGCCGTCGAAAGTTTCCTGCCCAGCCAGCAGACGGGCATCGGCCTCCGCCAGATCTTCATGGGTCGCCCAGGCCACCTTGCCGTCCTCAGGTCCCGTCAACGTACCGTTTGCGAAGCCATGTGCATTCATGCCCATGGCGCTGTCGGCATAGAAACCGTGGCGCAGCGCTGTCCAGGCCACCCCTGAAGCCGCCAACATTGCCTCGGTCGCGGCATGATCGCGCCCAGGTGGGAAATGCGACTGCGCGTTACTCGACATCTGACTGGTATAGAGCAACCGCTCGACGCCCAGCATCTTTGCAACTGTAATGGCCGTTTTATGCTGCTCCCGCGGATCGCCCCCGCTGGCGGCTGCATTGGACGATACCAGCAAGACCCGCTTCGCCCCCTCCCAGGCGTGACGCAAGCTGTCGGCGTCATCGTAATCGCCTCGCCTGATCCGCACCCCACGGGACGCAAGCGCTGCCAGTTTTCCCGGGTTGCGAACACTGACGCCAATCCGGTCTGCCGGAACAAGGCGCAGAAGGGCCTCTACCACAAGCCCGCCCAGTTTTCCCGACGCTCCCGTAACGATGAACATTGTTCACTCTCCAATCCTATGCGTTGATAATCGACAAGATGACTGTTCTGATTTATTTAAATAAGCTGCCAAATTCAGAATGGGCTGTTCTGCATGAAGAACAATGTTTCCGCCGACGATCTCGCCATGCTCCTGACAGTTCTGCGCGAAGGCGGCTTCCGCGCTGCCGCGCGGCGGCTTGGCACGGCTCCTTCCAGGGTCAGCACCACCGTCACACGCATCGAGGAACAACTGGGCACTCCCGTCCTGCGCCGCACAACGCGCAGCCTGCACCTGACGGACCCAGGGCACCTGCTGGTGGACCGTGTAGGGCCGCTATTATCGGCACTGGATGCCGCCTGCCATGAGGTGGCCAATCTTGGCGGTCAGGTTCAGGGGCGGCTGAAGCTGAATGTGCCCGGCGCAGTCATGCCCGACATCCTGCCCCCACTGCTGGCCGAATACCGGGCGCGTCACCCCGATGTGGAAGTCGAGATCATGGTTGAGAACGATCTGGTCGACATCGTCTCGGCGGGCTGCGATGCCGGCATTCGCTATGGCAGCGTGCTGGAACAGGATATGATCTCAATTCCAATCGGCCCGCGTCTGCAGCAAACAGCCCTGGCAGCAGCCCCGGCCTACCTGGAGGCGCGCGGGATACCCCAGACGCCAGAAGACCTTACCACCCACGACGCTATCCGCTATCGCCTTGACGGCGGTGCCCTGTTGCCTTGGGAACTACAGGGCACCGGGCAATCCGTACGGGTCGAGCCTATCAATGCGCTTATCCTGAGCGTAAGCGCGCTTGACACGGGCCTGCGCTATGCACGCGCAGGGCTAGGCGTCATCCATACGTTCCGCAACTGGCTGGACGAAGATTTCCAGACGAAAAACCTGACCCCCGTACTGCCGGAATGGTGGCCGGAAATGGAGGGACCACACCTCTACTATCCCAGCCGCTTCGCCCCGGCACCGCTGCGGGCGTTTATTGAGGTCTGTCGAAACACGACCGGGAAGTGAGGGTAAGCCTCTGCCAGAACCTTCGTATTCCACGAGTTAGACTTGAGATCGCAGCCCCTGAAAGCTGTCCGTTGCGTCGGCACCGCGAACCAATGCGGTTTGGCGCCGTCCCCTCTTTTTACAGATGATCCTCGGTTGCAATCGTACCCTGACGGATACGCGTTCGTTCCGGCGGGAAGGATGCCCGAACCGTCGTTCCTTCTCCCACATCGCTTTCGATTTCAATCGTGCCGCCGTGAAGCTCCATCAGGAATTTGGTCAATGACAGCCCAAGCCCTACGCCGTCGTGACTGCGCGAGAAGACGTGATCGGCCTGACCGAATGGCTCCAGCACATGGCCGATCATGTCCTTCGGAATACCACAGCCCGTGTCCTGTACGGTAATCGTGATCCCGCCCAGATTCGACACGGCCATCCTCACGATGATATCGCCATGATCGGGGGTGAATTTCACTGCATTGGACAACAGGTTCAGCAAAATCTGGCGCACTCGGACGGGATCGGCATAAAGCCATGGCATATCGTCGGGCACATCCATTGATGCATTGAGATTGCCCTGTTTCAGGAAGGATTCCACAGTCCGTAAACAGGACTGGCCCAGGTCTTCCAGGTCGACCACCTCCTCCGACAGCCCCAGTTCGCCGGCTTCGATCTTCGACACGTCCAGAATATCCCCGATCAGTTTTAGCAGATGGCTGCTGCTGTTCAGGATATCCTCGGCATATTCCCGATATTTGTCATTCTGCATGGGACCGAACATTTCTTCGGTCATGATGGTTGAAAAGCCAATGACTGCGTTAAGCGGCGTGCGCAATTCATGGCTCATATTCGCCAGAAACTCGCTTTTGGTGCGATTGGCGGTTTCCGCTGCTTCCTTGGCCCCCAAAAGCTGCACCTCCGCCTTCTTGCGCTCCATAATCTCGGCGCGCAGCTCCGAGGTGCGTTCCTCCACCCGGTTTTCCAGCGAAAGATTTGCCTTTTTCAACGCGTCCTGTGCATGACGGCGCTGATCGACCTCATGTTGAAGTTCGCGCGTGCGCTCGCGGACCCTCTGTTCCAGGTCGTCACGGGCATGGATCAGGGCCTGCTCTGCCTGGCGCCGCTCCAACAGCAGTTGCCGGATGGAACTGACGAAATTATTGGTCACACGGGCGACCAGCCCCAATTCGTCGTCGGCATGGCGCGGGTTCACATAGGCTTTCCCGCCATCCTCGCGCTCCGGATCAATTCTGGAAATGGATTCCGCCAAACGCACCAGCGGTTTCGTGATCAGGAAGTAGTAGGCCGCAAACAACAGCAGGACGAGAACCATGTTGCGAATAAGGCCGCTCGCCAGCAGGAACATCGAACGGCCGAAAAAGTCCGACAGGGCCGCGTCCCGATCCACGGTGATTGTCAGCCGCCCCGGTTCCACACTCTGACTGGCCGCGACTTTCAAGGGGACGGTATAGGTTCGGAATTCGTCGGTGATCTTCCTTGTGATCCAGCGGGATTTACTGGGCTCGACATCGCGCTCCCTTCGCGCCAGTTCAATCCCCAGGTCATCGTAGATTTCAGCACTTTTGATGAAGTGATATTCCAGAAGTCCGTTTACCACTTCCGCGGCGAGGTCCTCATCCAGAATATGCACCGCGCGGCTTGCAGGCGGTTGGGCCACCGCCAGAATGCGTTTGATAAATGCATCATGGGCGGCCACTTGTTCCCGGTAGTCCCAATAAAGCTGGACACAGCTTAACAACAGGCCGATCAGGAAGGCGAGAATGACGCCCGTCCGCGCCAGTTTGAAGGAAATACGGTCGCGAAAACGCAGGCTCATAGGCCACCTTCCCTACGGCAGGCAGCGCCAACGTCCATTGTTTTTCCCAAGCCCGGGCTTGGCCTGCGTTTCCCCACAGTCATTCTCCACACCGTACCGACCGGCCGGGTTTATTGTTGCGCGATTTCCAACGATTGTAACCCCTTAACAATATAATTAGTTCACTTGCGAATGGGACAAAAGCGTTTTCCCGGACAATTCACACGCCAAAAGAAAAATCCGGCCACACCGGCCGGATCAATCTTTTTCACAATCTCAAACTATTGAAATCAATCAGCTTTTATGGGCGAATTCCCAGTAAAGCTCACGCGCCAATTGCGCAATCGGACCCGGCTGCAACTCCCGCCCGCCGAAATTCGTGACCGGCATGACCTTACCGTAGTTACCTGTGTTGAAAATCTCGTCCGCATCCTCCAGATCCTGAACAGTAACCTGGCGTTCCAGCACCGTGACGTCCTTGTCACGGAGAAGCTGGATCACGCGTTGACGGGTAATCCCATTCAGGAAACAGCCATTCGGCGCCGGTGTCGACACAACCCCGTCCTTGGCGATGAACAGGTTTGCCGTTGCGAATTCCGCAACATTGCCCAAGGGATCCAGCATCACCGCATTGTCAAAACCCGCTTTCTTCGCCTCGGTCAGCGCCCGGGCCGCATTGGGATAAAGGCATGCCGCCTTGGCATCGGTCGGCGCAAATTCGATCGACGGACGGCGAAAGCGCGACAGCATTGCTGTAAAACCGCTTGCTGGCGGCAACGGAGATTCATAGAGCGACAGCGCGAACCGCGTGGTTTCCGGGTTCGGCGCAACAAACCCTTCATCGGCCCAATAAATTGGTTTGATATAGAGCGGCGTACCGGAGGGAAATTTGCCGATACCTTCCCAGGCCAGATCATAAATCTCCTGCCAGGACATGGTCGGCTCCAGGTCCAGCGCGGCTGCGGACCGGTTGGTACGCTGGCAATGCAGGTCCAGATCGGGGGCCACGCCCTCGAATGCACGCGCACCGTCAAACACAGTCGACGCCAGCCAGACACCATTGGAATTTGCACTCAAAATCGGTTCCGAGCCATCGCGCCACGAACCGTCAAACCAGATTTGTCCCGCCATTTTTTCTCATCCTCTCATACCACTATAGCAGCCTTCGGCAGCTCTTTGAGGCAGTTAAGCAGCTTTCGCCAGAAGGGCCAAGTCGCCAGCGGCAACGTCTCCGCAACAACTGTTGTTACTGGCTGGACCAAACGATGCGCGATTGCCAGACAACATCTGTGGACGGTCGCTCAAGGATCGTCCGTTCAGGCGACAGAAGTCTGAAGGCGATGCGATGCATGGTCACCCTTTCCAGTTCTAACAGCCTGACCCCGTCGCCTTTGAGATGAGCCGCCACCCGGTCTCCCCTTCTGACGCTCAGTCGTGGGGCAACAACCACGAGCGCACCGGCACGAAAGACCGGCTCATAGCGATCATCGGAGATTTCCAAACCGAACAGGGTCGAATCCGGAACCTCGGGAAAGGGTCGGCTGGCCCAGCCATCCGCCCGTGGAAAACCGTCACGGTCGAAATCACCCGGCCGCGTGCCTTCAAAGGCACGACAGGGAATTTCCGCGCCTGCCACGACCGGAGTATGTTCCTGCATCAGGCCGAAAAACTCCTGGGGTGGGCAGTTCACTGCCGCCATGACTTTCGACAGGCTCTCTGTACCGGGCCAATGTGCACGCCCGTCGGCAAGAACACGTTTGCTTTTGTTGAATGCCGTCGGGTCCAGCCCTGCGCGCCGGGCCAGCGCCGACACGGAAAGCCGCCGACTGGCTGCCAAGCGGTCAACCGCCCGCCATATGCTTTTATGATCCAATGCGCTCTCTCCAAAAGTGGCTCATTTTCAGTATAGGTTATTTTTCCTATTTTTGACAAGATAATGAGAACATAATATCAGAATACAGAACAACTTTCTGTAAGGAGGAACATCCTTGGGTAGCAGTATTCGCCTCCGCGGCACACGGGCGACCGCCCTGGTCTGCTTCACCGGACAGACGGACATCCCGTGGCTGAAGCTACTTCACAAAAACTACCGTCACTGCTTCGCGGTCATCAGGTTGGAAGATCGTTGGATAGCATACAACCCTTTATCCCATCGCACAGATATCCAGATATTTCCGGAAATGCCCACCGGTCACCTGCGGCGTCACCTGGAAGAAAGCGGCCTGCGTGTTATCGAGTGCACCACCAGAACAGATACCCGTTTCCGATTGGCACCAATATTTCCCTATAGTTGTGTTGAAGCGGTAAAAAGAGTTTTGGGCCTGGACGCCCGCTGGATCAAAACCCCGCGACAACTCCACATCGCATTAAGAGAACATTTAACGAACAAACTTCTTGACTCTCCCCCTCCTTCTTGCCTATACAGACAAGACTCACAAGCAACCGGCCCATCGCGCCGGTTATTTCATCCCCAAAAATAGAACAAAAGGAGAACACAATGGGTGGACTATTCAGTAGCCCCTCTCCGCCGCCCCCGCCACCGCCGCCTTCCGAGGAAGAAAACCGGAAGGAGGAAATCACCGCCCGCAAGGAGGATATCGAACGCCGCCGACGCGGTCGCAGCGGAACCATCCTGACCGGCTGGAAAGGCGCCTTGGATTCGCAGCAGACACCAACCCCCAGCACAAAGGACAAACTTGGCGAATGACGGCAGAGTCTCTCACACCGGAAGAGCTGATTCGGCGCTACGAGCGGGCCAGGCAAAACCGCAGCACCTGGGAAAGCCACTGGCAGGATTGCTATGATTTTGCCCTGCCCCGCCGGGACGGTGCGCTCTCATCACGCCCCCCCGGCGCCGGCAAGCGCCAAAGTCTCTACGACGGCACCGCCCCGGATGCCGTCGAACAGCTCGCCGCGGCCCTTTTGGCGGAATTGACGCCCACATGGTCACGATGGATGAATTTCAAACCGGGCATTGAAATCGACGCGGAGACGGAAAGCGACATCTCCGAAGAACTGGAACAATTGTCGCGGACCGTCCAGGGGCATTTCGACCGGTCCAACTTCCAGATTGAAATCCATCAATGCTATCTGGATCTGGTCACCATTGGTACGGCCTGCCTTCTGTTTGAGGAAATGCCCATCGGCGAGGCGGCAGCCTTCAAGTTCACAGCAATCCCGATTAGTGAAATTGTCATGGAGGAAGGTCCGTCCGGCCGCCTGGACACCATCTACCGCCGCTGTGAGCTGACCGAAAGCCAGATTGCCCAGCGGTTCCCCCAGGCATCCCTGCCGGAACGCTTTCACATGCTGGCAGGCGATGGCGATGAGACACGCATCGCCGTCCTGGAGGCCGTCGTGCCGGATGCTGCCAACCGATATCGCTACAGCGCCCTGGCGCTGGACGATGAAACCGGCAGCGGCGACCCCATGACCCTGGCGGAAGGGACCTACGAACGGTCTCCCTTCATCTCCTTCCGCTGGCTGAAGGCACCGGGGGAATTCTACGGCCGCTCACCGGTGATGAAAGTCCTGCCGGACATCAAAACCGCCAATAAGGTGGTCGAACTGATGCTGAAGAATGCCAGCATTGCCGTCACCGGCATCTGGCAGGCGGACGACGATGGCGTTCTCAATCCCGCGGCCATCCGGCTGGTGCCCGGCACCATCATCCCCAAGGCCGTTGGCAGCCAGGGATTGCAGCCCCTGCAACCCGCCAACGACTTCAACCTGTCGGAAACGCTGTTACAGGGGCTGCGCGAGCGTATCCGCCACGGACTTCTGGTGGACCAGTTGCAACTGGCGGGCAATCCGCAGATGACCGCAACCGAGGTGATGGAACGGACGGCGGCAATGACGCGGATGCTGGGGGCGACCTTCGGCCGTCTTCAGGCGGAACTGATCCATCCCCTGGCACAACGTGCCCTGGCAATCCTTGTCCGTCGCGGCGAGGCCCCGACCATGGCCCTGGACGGGCGTCTGGTGGAAATGGAAGTGACCGCCCCGCTGGCCCGCCGTCAGCGCATGGAAAAGGCCGCACCGCTCTTGCAATGGCTGAACCTTGCCGGTTCTGCAGGACCGGCGGCGATGGCGGCCATCGATATGGCCCAGGCATCGAAATGGCTGGCGGAGGCAATGTCCGTCCCACCGAGCCTGCTGGCCTCGCCTGAGCAGGCGGCGGCCACAACCGGCGAGAATGCAATTGGCGCGGCGTTACAGGCCGCAACCGGGGCCCAAGGCGGGGCCACACCCGACCTGACCCAAGTGATGGAGGCAATGAATGGCGCGACCTGACAGCACTTCCGATGACTGGCTATGGCGTGGCGTGGAAACGACCGCACACGACGAGGATGCCGTGAGCCTTGCCCGTGATTTTGTCCGTACCTTTGAAAGCGACAGGGGCCAACGCGTCCTCAACTACCTGCGCCGACAGACCGTGGAACGCGCATTGGGCGCGGATGCCAACGATGCCGCCCTGCGCCTGATCGAAGGCCAGCGGCTTCTGGTTCTAAAGATCGAATCGCTGATCGCCCGCGGTCGCTCTCTCTAACCTCCAAGGAGTGAATGTCATGACAGAAGAAGAAAATATCCAGGAAGGACCGTCAGCCGAAACCTGCCCGCCGGAGGTTCCCAGGAAGTTCTGGGACGAGACCACCGGCACGATCCGGACCGACGCCCTTTTGAAATCCTACCGGGCCCTGGAAAAACGCCTGTCGCAGAACACCACAGCGGCGGATGCGATTTCTCACGCCGGTGATGAAGCGGGTTCTGCCAATCGCCCTGCATCGCCGGAAGACTACAAGATCGACATCGGCCACGGGCTGTTCGAGCCTGACCCCGATATCAACCAACAGCTTTTCGATGCCGGGTTCAGCCAGGAACAGGCCCAACTGGTCTACGATCTTGCAGCGACCGAATTGCTGCCGATCGCCCGCGAGATCAGCGAGCTTTACCGCAGCGAATTCGAACGCGAGCGGCTGGAGCAATATTTCGGCGGCGCAGACCGTTGGCGGGAGGCAAGCCGCCAGATCCGAAAATGGGGCCGCGCCAATTTGCCGGATGATACCTTCGAGGCCCTGGCGTCCAGCTATGAGGGCATCCTGGCCATGCACAAAATGATGGGCAATACGGACGAGCCCGGTATCATCCGCGACGGACAGCCCGCCGGGTCCGGCCTCGCGGAAAAGGACCTGCGCCGGATGATGCGCTCCCCCCAATATTGGAAAGACCGCGACCCCGGCGTCATCACCAAAGTCTCCGAAGGATTCCGGCGCCTTTATACCGGCTAAGCTAGCAGGCGTCTGAATTGGGGAATTACCCCCACCTCTCACCTCACCAATACAAAGGAAATCTGCCTATGAATTCACAAACCGAGACCGTGGACTTGATCAGGAACGGCCTCCAAACGCTCAGCCCGATGGAGCTGGAAGAACTGGATTCGATTATCACGCCGCGCGCAGCCGAACTGCTGGTCAAGGCCTTCGGTCCGGACATGTGGGAGATTCTCGTGCCGCTCGTCGAAAACGACGACCCGAAGGAAGTCCAGAATATCGAGGAATCTATCCGCCAGATGATGCGCGACCCGCGTTATTGGCGCGACCGCGACCCGTCCACCGTTCGCCAGGTATCCGAAGGATTTCAGCGCCTTTACCCCGGACAGCCGCAAAACTGACCCTTTCCCGAATACCTCCCTTTCCGTCCTGAACTCGGGCCGCCCTAGCTGGCGGCCCTTCTTTTTCCCGAATGGCACAAGATATTTTCTAAAGTTTTTTATTTACAAAACATCCACACCAATCTATCGTTCACAATGCTGCAAACACCCCCGACGTTCTCTTTTCCATAAAGGCTTTCCCCAATGCCTATCGTTGTCTATGTGATCATCCTGTCGCAATTCTCCACCCCTTTCATGTTTTCCGGGGTCGGCATCACCCTGCCTGTCATAGGGGCGGAAATGCAGGCCTCCGCCGTTGAGCTGGGGTTGGTGGAAACCGCATTCCTCGGCGCTTACACCGCATTCATGCTGCCGTTCGGTCGCGTCAGCGATATCATGGACAAGAATACCGTCTTCAAGATTGGCCTGCTGGTCTACACATTGGCAAGTCTGGCATTGGGCTTCGTCGACAATATCGGACCTTTTGTGGCCATCCGCGCGGTTCAGGGCCTGTGCGGCGCTGCCATGGCCGCGACCAGCATGGCCATCGTCGTTGAATCGGTTCCTGCGGAAAAACGCGGCCAGGCCCTCGGTCTGTCCATTGGCGCCATCTATGCGGGTCTTGCCTCCGCCCCCTACCTCGCCGGACTGGTCACAGACCATTTCGGCTGGCGCTGGGTCTTTTACGCCAGTTCAATCTGCCTGTTCCTGTCTTTCGTGCCCGCCGTCTTTGTGATGAAAGCCAAGGGGAGCGCAGCATCGGGGCGCCTGGAGATCAGGAACAGCCTGCCGCTTATCCTCGGCGTATTGGCGCTGAGCTTTGGTGCGGCGGAACTGGATGACGGCATCATCGGGGAAAGCCTGCTTGCCGCCGGTATTCTGCTGCTGATCGTTTTCGTCATCGCCGACCGGCGCAGCACAGCCCCGCTGCTGCCATTGGACTATCTTCGCCGCAACCGCATCCTGTCCCATGCGTTGCTTTTGCAGATGCTGACCTATGCCGGAGCCTTCGGCATGACCTTCCTGTTCAGCCTCTATCTGCAGTCGATCAATGGTTACAGCGCCCTGCAAGCTGGCCAGACACTGATCATCGGTCCGGTTCTGATGGCCTGCATCGCCCCGTTTACCGGCCGCCTGACCGACAAATATTCACCGCGTGTGTTGGTCGCGATTGGCATCGCCTGCACGGCGACCGGCGCGGGGCTGGCCATCGGCGTTGCGGGCAGCAACAATCTCTTCATGCTGATCGCCTCCCTGGTCAGCCAGGGCATTGGCTTTGCAATTTTCTCAACACCCAATATGGCAATCATCATGGGCAGCGTGGAACGCAACCGGTCCGGTTTCGCCTCCGCCCTCACCGCCAAGACACGATCCATCGGCATGGTTTCGAGCATGACAATTATTACGCTGATCATGTCCGCCCGGATGGGCCACAGCAAAGTCAGCGCGAACCCTCAGGGTTTTCTGGACACCATGCATCTGACGTTCATTATCCTGAGCGTATTGGGGCTCTTCGCCTTCATCATGGCGCTCACCGGCGTTTTCCGCCACAAACACAGGTTACAGGCCATGCAGGAAACATCCGGCCCGGCCTGATCGCGCAGACCTATTCCCTGTCGAACGGGTTTCGGCCCTGCCGGTCTTCGACCTCAATCACCCACAGGTCGGGATCGCGTTGCCGGGCCCGTTCGATATAGTCATCGGCCTTGGCTTCATCGACCACATCCTCCCGGAAAACGGACATCCACCCCAACTTCCCGTCGAGATCACGCGCCTGGGTCAGGACACGGCAACCATTGTCCAGCATATTGAGCTTCAACAACACACTGCCGCCGTTAGCATCGCCCTTTTGCAAGACAAAGGCGGGGACTGCTTCCATACTGAGCTGCCGCAGGGTGGCGCCGACCCATAAATGGGTTGGCAATCGACCGTCGTCCATTTCACTCTTCCGATTCTCTTGTACTAAGTTATTGTTATCCTATGTGAACAGGGTCGGCCAGATTTGCCAACGCGGTGCCTTATAGCAATCGTCGTCAGCACCCGACAGAACAAAGGAGGACTTATGCCAGCGAAAGAGGCCAGTGGGCTTATCAGCCGGACCGTCAGTCGTTTTCGCCGTCTTTGGGCGGATGCCGCGAATGATAGTGAAGGGTCCCTGCATGTATCGCCAGACCTCCCGGACAAGGATTTCGAGAAAATCCGGGGTCAGATGCTGGAATGCCTTGAAGTCCGCGGCGGTGAAGTCTCCGCCCGCGGCCGTGCAGCCAGTCTGGGCCAGACCTACCTGCAACTCAACGACACGGGAAAGACCCGTTTCCTGTCCCTGATCGCACAGCATTTCGGACCCGACCCCAATGCCGTCGGTCTTGCCATCGCCAGCTACCAGTCGACAGAGGCTGCGGAACGCGTTGTTGCAGAAGCCAACTTGCGTGAAGCCCTTTATGCGCCCCGGCTCAACCTTCTGACCCAGTTCAACGCCCTGCCGCAGGGTGTCAAATTTCTGGTCGACATGCGCGCGGACCTCCTGCGCCTGAAGGATGACGACCCTTCAATGAATGCCCTGGATACGGACCTCAAGAACATGCTGTCCAGTTGGTTCGACGTCGGCTTCCTTGAACTGAAACGCCTGACCTGGGAGTCGCCTGCGGCAATCTTGGAAAAGCTTATCGAATATGAATCGGTCCATGAAATCCGCTCCTGGCAGGACCTGCGCAACCGCCTGGATCACGACCGGCGGCTCTATGCCTTTTTCCACCCGCGCATGCCGGAAGAACCTCTCATTTTCGTGGAGGTAGCTCTGACCAGGGGCATTGCCCGCGATGTGCAGATCATCCTGGATGTGGATGCGCCGATTGCCGACCCAAGCAGCGCGGATACCGCAATCTTCTATTCCATTTCCAACACGCAGGAAGGCCTGCGCGGCATCAGCTTTGGCAACTTCCTGATCAAACGTGTCGTGGAGTCCCTGCAGCGGGACATGCCGAACCTGAAGAAATTCTCCACCTTGAGCCCCATCCCGCTTTTCCGGCGCTGGCTGCAAAACGCCGTGGCTGACGGGCTGCCGGGCCTGTTGACCCAGGATGATCGCAAACAACTGACCGCCGCCCTGGGCGAACGCGCCAACAAGGGAGACCTGATCCGCGTGCTGGAACAGCCGGACTGGCATGAAGATGAAAAACTGGCAGAGGCCCTGAAAAAACCCCTTATGCGGCTTTGCGCACGCTACCTGACGAAAGAGAAAAAACGCGGGCATGCCCCGTTCGACCCGGTGGCCCGTTTCCATCTCGGCAACGGTGCGCGTATCGAACAATTGAACTGGATGGGCGATAATTCAGTCAACGGGCTGAAACAGTCCTTCGGCATTATGGTCAACTACCTCTACGACCTGAGCGATATCGAGGAAAACCACGAGCATTTCGCCCGCGAGGGCCGGATTGCCACATCCAGCCAGATCAGGGGACTGTCAGACTGAAATCGTCATTCGGATAGAATAGGACAGACCGAAACGGAACCGGGCAGGCTCAGGCGTGCCCGGCTTCACCGGAAAGAAGGGACAGATCAATCCCGATCTTGGTAATGGCGCGCTGCCATTTACTGCCAAGGTCATGATCGAAAACCAGTTCTTCATCCGGCTGGCAGTGCAGCCAGGCGTTTTCCTGGATTTCTCCGTCCAACTGCCCCGGCCCCCAACCGGCGTATCCAAGGGCCAGAAGGCTTTCACGCGGACCGAAGCCCTGGGATATGTCGCGCAGGATATCAACCGTCGCCGTCAGTCCCACACCGCTGTCCATCAGGACCGTGCCGTCGCGGCTGTAATCCGGCGAATGCAGGACGAAACCGCGGCCGGATTCTACCGGCCCTCCGAAATGCACCAGGATATCGTCGCTGGTCGCCGGGGAAGGCAGTCCCAACTGCTCCAGCAATTCACTGAAGGTCAGGGTCTCGATCAACCGGTTAATCACCAGCCCCATGGCGCCATCAGAATTATGAACACACACATAGATTACTGATTTTTCGAACCTGGGATCCGTCATTGACGGCATTGCGACAAGCAACTGGCCTGCCAGGTAACCAGAGCGCATATCAGTGGGTCCAAGGGTCATTGTTTTTCCGTTTGTCTTTCGCCAATGCCGTTGTTTTCAAAAGGACCTATGGACGGTTGCCGACCATTAATACCTTTCTTATATCTGTAGCAGCCATGTTCGATGTAAACCACGAACCTGATAAAATTGTACTCCATTCGCGAAGATGCGAGAACCGGGTGAACACGTTTTTTTGAGGGAACGTGACAAAATTACACGTGTAATCCCGACTGTAAAAGCAGTATGTCAGGGATGCAGCCGCCTGCTATTGTCATTGGGCGGCCCTACTGAAAGTTATAGCGGAAGCGTATGTTTAAACGAATTCTGACCCTGGCGACGGTTGCTTTTGCCTGTCTTTCCGGTATGGCGGGCAGCGCCATAGCCGCAAGCAGCGATTGGGCAAAAACCGATTTCACATCCGTGCGGCTGATCTCTGCAGTTGACGGCACTGCGGCTCTGGATGAAATCCCGCTGGGACTGGAATTCAAACTGGATGAAGGCTGGAAGATCTATTGGCGCAACCCGGGCGATGCCGGTCTCCCGCCGACGCCCGACTGGTCCGCCTCCGAAAATGTCTCTGACGTAATGATCGACTGGCCCGCACCCCACCGGTTCAGCATCTTCGGTCTGGAGACCTTTGGCTATAAGGACCATGTCGTCCTGCCGCTGCGGGTAAAGCCGACCACGCCCGGACAACCGGTCACCCTGACAGGTGCGGTCAATTATCTTGCCTGTTCCGAAATCTGCGTACCGCTGGATGTGAATGTTTCTTTGAACCTGCCAGCGGGTCAGGCAGGTGTGGCCGACGAGGCCCCGCTAATCAACCGGTTCGACAGCACGGTTCCCCGACCGGCTAAAAGCGCCGGGATCACCCTCCAGAAAGCGGGCTTCACTGAGGCAGACGATGACCAGTTCGCCTTGCGCGTTGCTGCCCTTTCCCAAACCACGTTCGATGCCCCGGACCTGATTGTGGAGGGCCCCGCGGGCAGCTATTTCGACAAACCGCAGGTCACCCTGTCCGACGATGGCAGGCAGGTCTATTTCGATCTGAAAGGCGGCGGCGTCGCAACGGATGATCTGGACCAGGCCTCCCTGACGCTCACACTGCTGGACACGAACAATGCCGTGGAAGGCAGCCTGCAGGCAACGGAGGGTCTCGCGGATATTGAACCGTCGGGCGGGCTGAATATCACGGCCCTTCTCCCCATCCTGGGACTGGCGTTGCTGGGTGGGTTGATCCTGAACCTTATGCCCTGCGTGTTGCCTGTCCTCTCCATGAAGTTGCTCAGCGTGGTCAGCCATGGCGGCAGCCATAAAAAGGACGTCCGCCGGGGCTTCCTGGCCTCCGCCGCTGGCATCCTGACGGCTTTCCTGATCCTGGCTGGCAGTCTTGCCGCATTGAAACAGGCAGGCGTGGTTATTGGCTGGGGTATCCAGTTCCAGCAACCGGTCTTCCTTGCCGCCATGATCGTCGTGGTTACGCTCTTTGCGGCCAATCTTCTGGGTTTTTTCCAGATTCGCCTTCCCGATGCAGTATCTGACATTGCCGCGAATGCCGGACACGGCAAGCAAGGCCTGACCGGGCATTTCGTCACCGGCATATTCGCCACCGTATTGGCAACGCCTTGCAGCGCCCCCTTCCTCGGCACTGCAATCGGGTTTGCCCTAAGCCAGGGCACGACCGAGATTTTCGCCGTCTTTATTGCCCTGGGGATCGGCCTTGCCGCGCCCTATCTTCTGGTGGCGCTCTTCCCCGGTGTCGCGGCTGCCATGCCGCGTCCGGGTGCCTGGATGAACAAGTTGCGCGCCGTGCTGTCACTCGCCCTGATCGGAACAGGCATTTGGTTGCTTACCGTCCTCGACAGTATCGCCGGGCGTGACATCACGATTTCCGTCGGCGCGCTGTCGGTATTGATCCTGGCAGTCTTTGCAACGCGCCGACTGACGCCGAAGGCACGCGTCGCCCGCTTTGCCCCGGTTGCCGCCGCGATCCTGTCCCTGGCAACAGTCGCCCTGCCGATCACAAAAGATACCGTCAGGCCCATCAAGGCCGAACCTCTCGTCACGGACACTGCATGGATTCCCTTTGATGAAAGTGCGATCCCTGCCCTCGTTGCCAGCGGCAAGACGGTTTTTGTCGACGTGACGGCGGACTGGTGCATCACCTGCCAGTTCAACAAGAAAACCGTTGTGGAAGTCGGCCAGGTTGCCGAATGGCTGCAACGGGATGACGTCGTTGCCATGCGCGCCGACTGGACCCGTCCCAGTGACGAAATTTCGCATTACCTGAACAAATTCGGCCGTTATGGCATTCCATTCAACGTCATCTACGGTCCGGATGCACCGCAGGGTGTGCCTCTGCCAGAGTTGCTGACCACCGATGATGTCCTCGCCGCGGCGGCAAATGCCAATGGAAAAACCGCCGTCGCACAAGATTGATCTGGACATATCCCTGTTCCATCATAGGTAATAGGAACAGGCAGCAACGCACAGGGCAGAATATCGAAACTGCCGGCGGGGCTGTGTCACGCCAACAGCGAATGAAGGATGGGTAGAATGATCAAAGTCGGCGACAAACTTCCGGATATCGGCTTCAAGACCATGGGCGAAAACGGGCCGGAACCCGTCAGCGCCGAAGACCTGTTCAAGGGGAAGAAGGTTGTTCTTTTCTCCGTACCAGGGGCCTTCACACCGACATGTTCCGCCAAGCACCTGCCGGGTTTCGTGGAAAAGTCAGGTGATATCAAAGCCAAGGGCGTCGACACCATTGCCTGCGTTGCAGTCAATGATGCCTTTGTGATGGGCGCATGGGGCAAGGACCAGAATGTCGGCGACAATGTCGTCATGCTGGCCGATGGCAGCGGTGAATGGACCAGTGCCCTGGGTCTGGAACTGGACCTGAATGCCGCAGGCCTGGGCATGCGCGGACAGCGTTTTGCCATGATCGTGGACGACGGCACGGTTACACATCTGGCCGTGGAAGAAGGCGGCGCTTTTGACGTATCCTCCGCCGAAAAAATTCTGGCCGCCCTGTAATCAGGCGACCCGAAAGTCGACAGCATCCCCGGTCAAGGCAACCTGACCGGGGATGTTTTGTTTCAGGCCAGCAAGAACCGGAATTTCTCCGCAGCTTCTTCCCCTACATCGGGCAGACGCGCCACCAGTTGCGTAACCGTATCGCACTGATCGTCGCGGGCCGCCATCTCAAGGGCCTTTGCCAGGGAATGCAATCGCATCGCCCCGAAACTGCCAGCACTGCTTTTCAGGGCGTGTGCTTCCTTGGCGATCACCGCCCGATCGTCTCCCTCCTCTGCTTCGCAGATTCTCTCTACGCGACCGGACAACTCATTCAGGAATACCTCGATCAACTGAGGCACCGCCTGTTCTCCGGCGTCCTTGCGCAATTGCCGCAGGATAATCTCGTCCACGACAGGCGAACCATCATCCGGACTGCTTTTGGCATCATTGTCCAATACAGGCGACTCGACCGGCGCGTCCGACAACTGGCATGGCGTCTCGTCCGCGGTTGCAGGTTGAGGGATCGCCGCCGGGTTGACGACAATCGCCCCCTCCCGGTTTTCCAGATCGGGCACGGGCGCAGGTTTGCATATCCGCCCCATATTCGGCGGGCAGAAGCGGACAATCGTGTCGATCAGCTCCCGCGTCTGCAACGGTTTGGTCAGATAGGCATCCATGCCGGACTGCAGGAAACGCTCCCTGTCACCCGGCATGGCATGAGCCGTCAAGGCCACAATGGGAACCTGGCTCTCCTCACCGGGAAGGGCACGGATTGCCTTGGTCGCTTCGACCCCGTCCATATTCGGCATGGAAACATCCATAAGGACCAGGTCGTAGGGCAACCGCCGGACCGAATCCAGTGCTTCCGCCCCATCCATCACCCAATCCACACGATATCCCACACGCCGCAGCAGGGCGGAAGCGACCATCCTGTTTGTCGGGCTGTCTTCCGCCAGCAGGATGCGATAGCCTTCGCCGACACGGCGCTGTGCTTCATCGGCGTCGTGGCGCGCGCGATCCTCCATGATCGTGTCTGCTGACATGGTCTGCATCACACGGGCCAGATCTTCCCGTTTTATCGGTTTACTCAAAATCCCGTCGGCACGACCATCGCGGCCTTCCGCATTGCCGCCGCTCTGTACGCCATAGGGACGCAGCAGGAAAATCGGCAGGTCACACCCCTTGCTGCGGAGCATTTCGACCAACCGCCCACCGGTTTCATCCTGTGGCCGCCCATCGATCAGCACCACATCAAGGTCTTCCTCCGCCATACGGGCAACTGCCTCGTTGGCCGTGCGAACGGCCGTGACACTATGCCCGTCGCTGCGCAGGGTTTTCACAAGAAGGGAAGAGGTGATCCCGCCCTCTCCCCAGAAAAGAATACGCCGACGCGGCATGTCGTCTGCCGCGGGCACGACGATCTCGGCGTCACTGCCACGTCGCAACTGAACGGTGAAGCTGAAAACACTGCCGTGATCCGGTTCGCTGTTCACCCGGATAACGCCATTCATGGCCTCGACCAGCCTTCTGGTGATGGCAAGCCCCAGGCCGGTGCCGCCAAAGCGGCGCGAATAGGAGGCATCAATCTGGTTGAATTCCATAAACAGGCCGTCCTGGGCATCATAGGGAATGCCAATGCCCGTATCGGTAACAACCCCGGACAAGGTCACGTCGTCACCGTCTTCCGCAACCATCGCCAATTCAACTGTTACCCCGCCACGTTCGGTAAATTTCACGGCGTTGCCCGCCAGATTCAACAGGACCTGACGCAGCCGCCCCGGATCGCCGCGCAGTTCATCGGGGACGGAATGGTCAACATAACAGGCAATCTCGATCCCCTTGGCATGCGCCCTGGAGGCCAGCAATTCCACAACCCCCTGCACAACCTCGGTCGGATTGAAGTCCGTATCCTCCAACGTCAGCTTGCCCGCCTCGATCTTGGAAAAGTCCAGAATGTCTTCGATAAGCGACAACAGCATTTCGCCGGATTCGCGCGCCGTCAGGGCATAGCCGCGCTGTTCCGGGTCCAGTTCGCTATCCATCAGCAGTCCCAGCAAGCCCAGCACACCATTCAGCGGCGTACGCATCTCATGGCTCATGATCGCCAGGAACTCCGACTTGGCCTGAGTTGCATTGCGGGATTCGTGAAGCGCCCTGCGTAGCCGTTCCTCCGTGCGCACCTGATCGGAAATGTCATAACGAAGACAGATCACGCCTCCGCTGGGAATATGAATATCGCGGGCCAGCACCCAGTTGCCTTCGGCCAGTTCATACTGGCATTCACCGCCATTGTTAAAGCTGTCGAGACGCCATTTTTCCCATTCCCGTACCGTTCGCCCGGAGCGCGAGTAATGATTGTTCTCCAGGCCGAAGGAAAGCAACGCCTCAAAAGATTTGCCAACAACATCGACCTCGTCCTTGAAACCTGCGATTTCCAGAAACGCCGAGTTACACATCGCCAGACGGCCGTCTTTTTCAAAAAGGCCGACACCATCGGGAATACTGTCCACTGCCTGCCGCAGAAGGTCCGTTGCCGCAACCGCCTGTCTGTTGGCTCTTTCTTCCCGACCAACCTGACGGAACAGCAAAAAAACGAGGGCAAGGCCGCAAAAACCGACAACGGAGATATCAATCACCAGTGTCTGCGCCAGCGAACTGATGTTATTGCGCACCTCATTGTCGCCGGACATATCCGATTGCACCGCCGACAAAGTCACGCGATGCAGGCCGTCCCGCGCCGGAGACAAGAGATCATAAACTTTCCGAAGGACGGCAACATCACCGGTATGCAGCCGCGCGATTTTCGCATCAACCTGCACCAGACGATCCCTCAGATCATCAAAAACATCCCTGTGATCTCGGTAAAGCGTCGCCTGGGGTTCCGGGGCAGATGCAGAAATCAGGTTCAGGCGGCTCCACAGCACATCAAGCTCACGCACCACATCATTGGGGCCGGTTGCATTCGGCGCGGTTTCCGCTTTTGATAGCACCTCCAGGCATTCCTGAAGGGCGCGTTCCAACTCTCCGGCGTACCATAAGTTGCTGTTGGTCTGGGTTTGCCAAAGAACACTCTCCTGTTCCCAGAACCGCGTCGCGGTAATCACCGCGCTGGCTCCGAAAAGGGTCAGCAAAACCAGAAGAACAATATAGACAGCCCGTCGTTTTAGATGGATCATTTTATCTCAAGTGTCTCCAGCTGCCATACCCAGCGGTCGGCAACTTCTGCAGCCTCAAGCTCTGTATGCTCGTCTTGCGGATAGACGATCCATAGCGGCCCTTTATCCCTCCGCTTTAATGTCACACCGTTGACTTTGAAGGCAAGTAATACGTCGTAACGCTCAACATCGGACCAGGGTATCGTCGCCTCGTAATCGTCCAGGGCCACTGCCTTGATATCGCTTCCCTTTCTGGCCCCCACAAAGTTCAGCACATCCCTCAGCAACACTCCGGTGAAGCGCGCCCGGGCACTCAGCCATGGTGATTTCGTCGCGTAGTTCACAACCTTGAACTGGCGGAGCATCTTCATGCTCAGCAGCGCCGACTTCCCTTGATTGTGTTTGGAAATATCGCCTTGCACCGTCAATATAACGGCCCCTGACGGCATGGGCAGCGCCTTGGCCTCGGCAACGCCCCCCGGAACCGTCATAAGCAAGACTAGTGAAATAATGACAAGCCGCAAATGCATGAGGTTCCTTTCCCCCACTTGTCGTTGTAACCTGCAACCAAATACAGACTAGCGTTAATCTCTCAACAAAACCCTAACACAATTAATACGGTTCAATGGTCTTTCTTTTCACGGATTTCGGGTATTCCGGCCCCTACGTAGGCCAGATGAAAGCTGCCCTGTATGAACGGCTGCCCGAAGGCACGGTCATTGACCTCATGCATGACGCCCCGCGCTTTAATTCAAAGGCATCCGCCTATTTGCTGGCGGCGCTTGCGGAATTCATGCCGGCCAATGCGGTCACCGCCGCCGTGATCGACCCCGGCGTCGGCAGCAAAAGGAAGGCCATTGCCCTGAAGGCAGACAGCCGCTGGTTCGTCGGGCCGGATAACGGGCTGCTGGCCCTTGTTGCGCGGCGCGCAAAATCAGCCGAAATTTACGATATCGCCCACGTCCCCTCCCACCTTTCCGCCAGCTTCCACGGGCGGGACCTCTTCGCACCGGTCTGCGCAGAACTCGCACAGGGCATTCTGAAATCCCTGAGCCCACGGAAACAGCAGGACCGGATTCCCGGGTCGGACTGGCCGGAGGATTGTGCGGAAATCATCTATATCGACGAGTTCGGCAATGCCATGACGGGGATGCGCTTTGACCTGTTGCCCACCACCTGCGATATTCGCGTGGACAGCCAATTGGTTCCGGTCAGACGGACCTTCTCCGACGCACCTGTGGGGGTACCATTGGCCTACAGGAATTCACAGGGGCTGCTGGAAATTGCAGTCAACCAGGGCAGCGCAACTGCCGACCTGGCGTTGGAAATTGGCAGTCGTATAGACATAGTCGCGCAGACATGAGGAAAGAATGACCAAAGGCGGCCTCCTGGGACCCAATACAGATCTTCTGCCGCTACCTGCGCAATTCGATGACCCGTTCCTGAATACGGTCATGCAGCACTGGCAGGATATCCGGCAAGGACAGAACATTCCTCAGCGCAGCGCCCTGGACCCCACAGCGTTTCGCCGCTGCCTGCCCCATGTCTGGATTTATGGATACCTGCCTGAGGAAGACGACTTCGTCTGTCGCCTTGCCGGTGCCGAGGTCAACTACGCCTGGGGCTATTCCATCATGGGAAAGCGCATATCCGAACTTTACGGCCCTGAAAACAGCATCAAGCTGAAAAGCCGATGGAAGTTCGTCCTGGAAAAGCCGGCAATCATGCATTCAAAATTTACGACCCTGCGGGAAACAACGTCATTCAAACGGGCCGAACGCCTGACATTGCCGGTTGCCGACCAGTCAGGGGAGCCTGCCTTTATCTTTGGCGTGACCCACTATCGTTTCGACAAAATTCGGGACCGCGACAAACAGATCGCGCCTCCCGAGGAAAAGCCCATTTACTACAGCATCGACTGACCTAACGCGTCGGCCCCGGGTCCCGATGCTGATGTGGCCAACCCGCATAGGCATAGGGAGACAGGCCGCGGGTATTTTCATCCACTCTGAACCGTTGATGAACAGGCGGAAAGGCCCGCTGGCCACAATCCATGCGGTCGCAAATCCGGCAATGGACGCCGATCAGGCCTGCACGCTCCGCATTTTCCAGATCCACCCCGTCCGAATAGACCATCTCCGGCGCATGAACCACCGCGCACCCCAGGCCGATGGAAAAGACACTTTGCTGGACGCCATAGCCGACACCGCCCTTGCGCACAGTCCGCGCGATACAGAAGAACCCGGTTCCGTCCGGCAGGTAGGAAACCTGGGCCTGGACCACGCCGGGGTTCATGAACGCGCTATAGACGTTCCAGCGGGAACAGGCCCCGCCATGGCGCGGGATCGGCAGGCCCGACAGGGAAAAACGCTTGGAAATGTTGCCCGCGATATCCACGCGCAGGAAATGCATGGGAATTCCTTTGGCGTCCGGCTTGTTCAGTGTCGTCAGGCGCTGGGCCGCCTGTTCGAAACTGATGCCATATTGGTGCTGCAACAGTTCAATGTCATAGCGCACGGCGCGCGCGGTCTGTAAAAAACTGTCATAGGGCATTAAAAGGGCGGCGGCGAAATAGTTGGCCATCGCCACCCGGCCCAGGTGCCGGACATCGCCTTCGCGAATGCGCCCTTCCATCAACAGCATGTCGATCACCGGCCCCGCCGACAGCAGACCGACCTGATGAGCAATCTGGAAAATCCGGCTGGCCCGATCCACACGGGGCGAAATCCACAAGGTGCGGGTGATCGCATCGTAACGCCGCTGGAACGTCTCTCCCGACTGGAAGTCCGCAAGCTGTACCGTGACGTCATGGGCCGTCTTCAAATAGTCAACCAGCGCATCGTTGCTTTGCGTTTCGACAATCCCGATTTCACGGCGAACCCGGTCGGCCTCGTCCTCCAGGTCCTGGAAATAGTTGTTATTGGCCTGGATAAAGTCTGAAATCTGTTCCGCAGGCGCAAGGCTGCTGCCAAAGGCGAAGGCATCGGTCCCGTCTTCCTCCGCCAGTTGGGTTGCCAGGCTGCGCGTGTCCTCGATGGACTTGCGGAAGGCGTCATGAAGCAGCAACAGGGCCTTGGCGGCATTGGGACTGGAATTGACCAACTCGCGGACGTCCATATTGGTCAGGTCCAGTTCTTCGAACATATCCTCACCCAGAACCGCCATGACATCGGCCAGAAGCTGGCTTTCGTCCCCTTCGGCGAGATCGCGCAACTCAAGGTCGAAAATCTCCGACAGTTTTAGCAGCAGATCGACCGTCACCTTGCGATGATTATGTTCGATCAGATTCAGATAGGACGCACTGACCCCCAATTGTTCCGCCAGCTGCGCCTGCGTCTTGCCATGGTCGCGGCGCAGGCGGCGGATCTTCGCCCCCAGCTTCGGATTGGCGCTTTTAACCTGTTTTGCCATCGCCCCCTCCTACGAATAATTTACATTATTTACTTTTTGAAAATTATATACAAGACCAGTTTACATTTTTGTCAATTTGGAAAGCGTTGCGCCAATTCCCGGGTGCATCGTATCAATAAATCAGGAAACAGCGCTGCCTTGCGATATCAATCGGCTGTTTAGTCGATGAAAAACATTCAACAGGCAAGCGATACACAAAAGAAATTTTACAAGCTGTAAAGGATTACGACCATGACCGACAGCATGAACATGGATTACACCTGGGACAACACCAGCGGCGATAGCGATGCACAGGGCTGGGCCGCGCCGTCCTACGCGCCGGACCGTTGGGCAACCGTGCGCCGTGACTACAGCATGGCCGACGTGGAACGCCTGCGCGGCTCCGTTCATATCCGCCATACGCTGGCTGAAATGGGCGCGGAAAAGTTGTGGAAGCTGATCACCGAAACGCCCTATGTAAATACCCTCGGTGCCTTCACCGGTTGTCAGGCGACCCAGCATGTTCGTGCCGGCCTGAAAGCCATCTATCTGTCCGGTTGGCAGGTTGCCGCCGATGCCAACAATGCCGGTCAGATGTATCCGGACCAGTCGCTTTATCCGGTCAGTTCGGTCCCGCAGGTCGTTGAGCGCATCAACAATGCCTTCCAGCGTCAGGATCAGATCCAGAACATGGAACGCCTATCCGGCGAGGAAACCACCGATATCGACTGGTTTGCCCCGATCGTAGCTGACGCCGAAGCTGGCTTCGGCGGCCCGCTGAATGTTTTCGAACTGATGAAGGCCATGATCAAGGCCGGTGCCGCAGGCGTCCATTTTGAGGACCAACTGGCATCCGAGAAGAAATGCGGCCATCTGGGCGGCAAGGTCCTGCTGCCGACGCAACAGGCAGTCCGCAACCTGAACAGCGCCCGTCTGGCCGCGGACGTCATGGGTGTTCCGACCATCATCATGGCCCGTACGGATGCAGAATCCGCCCGCCTGATCACCTCCGACGTCGACGAACGCGACAAGGAGTTCATGACCGGTGAGCGCACTGCGGACGGCTTCTACCGCATCACCGGCGGCGTGGACATGGGCATTGCCCGCGGCCTGGCCTATGCGCCTTATGCCGACCTCCTGTGGATGGAAACCTCCACGCCGGACCTGGATCAGGCGAAGAAATTCGCAGAATCGATCCGCAAGGAATTCCCGAACCAGATGCTGGCTTACAACTGCTCCCCGTCCTTCAACTGGGCGAAGCACCTGGATGTTGCCACGATGGAGAAATTCCAGCGCGAGCTGGGCGCCATGGGCTACAAATTCCAGTTCATCACGCTGGCAGGCTTCCACAGCCTGAACTACGCCACCTTCGAACTGGCCCGTGCTTACAACGAACGCGGCATGGCAGGCTACTCCGAGCTGCAGCAGGCGGAATTCGCGGCCGAAACCCATGGCTTCAGCGCCACCCGTCACCAGCACGAAGTCGGCACCAGCTACTTCGACGCCGTCAACAACACGACCGCCGGTGGCGAAGCATCCACCACGGCCATGGGCGAAAGCACGGAAACCGCACAGTTCCACTAAGCCCGATCGTTACACCGGGGGTCGGTTGAGTGACCGAGCGGCCGACCCCATCCCGATCTCCTTGCCCCTATCGGCAAGGGAAGCGGGGCGGTTTCCCTCTCGGTTTTGGTACCGCACCGACCCGACTTGAGCCCGCCTTTTGGCGGGCTTCTTTTTTGATGTCGCTTTGCCCTATGTGGATTCGACATGAAGGTCACCGCAATTTGGTGACATCCCCATATTGAGAGACAAGCCCGGATTGCCGATTCTGACAGTCAGGAGAATTCACCTGAAACGGCCTGAGGAGACCGGATGATGCGCTATTTCAAACCCGACGACTTCACAGGCAACCGTGCCTGGGATGCGCTGGATATTGCCAAAATGGACGGCACCACTGTTCGCCTGCATTGGACCGACAAGCCATACAAATGGCACATCAATGATGGTCAGGAAGTCTTTGTCGTCCTGAAGGGCAGGGTGGATATGCATGTCCGGGAGGCCGACGGCACAGTAACCGTGACACAGATGTCAGACGGCATGATTGCTCATGCAACCGAAGGCACGGAACATGTGGCCCACCCTCAGGGCGCAGCCAGAATTCTGGTGATTGAGAAGGAAGGATCAGTCTGATCCGGACTTGTGGAGAGAACCGGCGTGCCTACGACCGCATCAGCGGTCTACATGGGTCTCGATCACAACATGGGACTGCACGCGCTGCACGACCGGATGATCGCTCAGGCTTTCGGTGATTTCCTGCAACCGTTCAATGGACGGTACATCCAACAGCATGCAGGCATCCACCTCCCCCGCTGTCGACCAGAATTTCCGGATTTCCGGCAGATGGCCGAAATCCTGATACAAGGCCTTGCATTTCGACCCCGTCAGCGTCAGCGAAAGCACGACCGAAATACCTTTAGGTGTCTCCGACGCCCCCCGGCGGATCGTATACCCCTCGATCACGCCATCACGCTCCATCCGGGCAAGCCGCTGGCGCACCGCGGTGGGTGACAGGTTGACCGCACGCGCCAATTCCGCAACCGGTGTGCGGGCATCCTGCTGCAGGAGCGCCAGCAGTCTCTCATCGCGGTCATCCGTGCTTTTCCGGGTCATTGGTGAAATCGAACCTGTTTTTGGTGGAAACGACATGGCCAGCCGGACGGTTTGGCAAATTCGCCATATTGAGAACTGGCCGGATTTTCCCGATCTTAATCACCACGCCGCCCGGATCAACAAATGCATGTGAGAAAACAGATGACTACTGTATACAGCCCCGCCCTTATCCTCATTGACTGGCAGGATGGTTTTGAGGATTGGGACTATTGGGGCGGCAACCGTAACAACCCGGATGCAGAGGACAAGGCCGCAACCCTGCTCGATCACTGGCGCAGCAAGGGCCGGATGGTCGCCCATGTCATCCATCACAGCCTGAACCCCGACAGCCCTCTTCGCCTGGACACGCCCGGTGGCAAGATCAAGGACCAGGTCGCCCCGCTTGCTTCGGAAGAAGTCTTCGTGAAACGCATCAACAGCGGCTTTATCGGCACCGATCTGGCGAACCAGCTTCGCCGTGCACGGATCAACGACCTTGTGATCTGCGGCCTCACCACCAATCACTGCGTATCCACGACCACGCGGATGGCCGGTAATATGGGATACGACGTCCAACTTGTGGGCGAGGCCTGTGCCACCTTCGACCGTCTGGGACCGGACGGCCAGCAATTCCCCGCAGAGCTTATCCACGACACCTCACTTGCCAACCTTCACGGAGAATTCTGCGAGGTGATCCCGCTCATGGCCGCCCTCTCACAGGCCTCATAAGTTGCATTTAATTACAATGCTATCTTTTTTGTGGTATAGTTGTCGGGTCTGATGCAGACATAAAAAGCCAAGCGACGACGAGGCTGATGTGTTTAACGACGATCAAAGCCAGACTGAACCTGAGACCACTCACACCGATAGGTCTTTGCCCTCAGGGACATCTGAGGCACAGTCGGGCAGCCAGTCGAAACTTCTATACTTCGATGCAGACCGCAACAGTGGCCGTATTATGCGCATGGTGCTTCAGCAGGCAGGCTTTCCGGATTTTGATACCTTTATGGACGCAGAAGAATGTCTGCAGGCCCATGACATGCATGGCTATGAACTGGTCCTGATCGATTTCCCCAGTGAAACCGGCCCTCATGCCAAACTGGCAATGTCGCTGCGAAAATCAGAACGCAAAAAGGACAATATCAAAAGCGACATCGAGAAGCTTCACATTGCTGCCATTCTGCCTGTAGGCACGAAACCACTGATCAAGGCAGCAATCCTGACTGGTGCCAGCGCAATCTGGATCAAGCCGCTATCACCGGCAAGCGTCCAAAAACGCCTGAAAGCATTGCGGAAAATGCTTCACCCCGACGACTGCAGAAAAGCATTACTGGAAAAACTGGACGAACTTTAGCCGACACTCAGGGCTGCCAGCCGACTGAGCTGGCAAAGCGGCCTGCCGGTCTCCAGACGCCATTCATTGAATTGGTCCTGAACCTGCCGCAGCGCCTTTTGACTGGTCGGTGCCTTGTCGATCACCCCGGTCCGCATCAGCACGGCCACAACATCCCTGGAAAGAATGAAAGTGTCCTTTCCAATAAAACGCAGAAAATACTGCCCGGTGTTCCCGCCCAACCGGCTGCCGCGCTTTTTCAAAAGCGTCCACAGGCCGACAATGTCCTCCACCGGCCAGTCTGCGAAGAACTGCGCCGCGCTGCCATGTTCACGTTGCAGGTCCAGAAGAAAGACCGCATTTTCCTGCACGGCGCGGATCTTCGTGCCATGGCGAATGATGCGCTTATCCGACAGGAGGCTGTCCAGTTCCTCATCCGGCATCATCGCGATAGTGCCGGGATCAAAACCGTGGAAGGCTTCTTCAAAGCCCGGCCATTTCGCATCAACGACCTTCCAGACAAAGCCGGAACAGAAAATCCGCCGCGCCATTTCAGCCAGATAGCGGTCAATGGGCACTGCGGCCAGTTCCGACGAAGACTTGGGTTGCGACAGCATGGCCTCCACCGCCTCGCGGCCACCATGCTTTTCCCAGGCTCGTGCCTCTATCTCCGCAAAAGACATTGCCTGCGCCTCACCAGTCGGGACTAATGAAAGGCGCAACCGCCATGCTGGCCGGAATTTCCGCCCCCAGACGCCCAAGGACCGTCGGCGCAATCGCGCGCTGGTCAAGAACCGCATCGTCCAAAGGTCCATCCCCCGCACCGAAATAATACAGGGCTACATCACGCATGATATCGTCCGTGCCGCCGTGATGCCCCCGACCGCTTTGGCCATGGTCGGCGGTGATCATGACCTCATAGCCCTGGTCGCGCCACATCGGCAGATAACGCGAAATCACCCCGTCCACCAGATAGGCCGCCTTGTCCATTTCGATGGAGTCGGAGCCAAAGGCATGGCCGATACTGTCGGTGGTACAGCTATGCAGCAGGATATAATCCGGCGCATGCCGACGCATCAGGATCGAGGTCTGTGCAAAGATATCCGCGTCCGAAGGCACGGCGAGATTGCCCGAGAACTCGCCTTCCATCGTATAGAAGCGTCCATGCTGGATCGGCAGCGTTTCGTCATCCACCTCAAGGTCCATCAGCGGGTCGAAGGGCGCGCGCTGGAAATAGGCGGAGAAATAGCTATGCGCCACCGCCGCCGTGGTCCGTCCGGCAGCGCGGGCCGCGGAAAAGATATCCGGCTGTTCCAGGCGGAAGGAATCCGCATTGGTGCGAATGCCGTGGATTTGTGGCTCCACACCTGTGTGAATACTGGCATAGCAAGGCCCGGATGTGGATGGCAGCACGGACTGCATCCGCCAGACCTTCGCCTCGCCATTCGCAACCCAGCCTTCCACATTGCCCAGCAGACGGCGGCTGTAGGAATAGCCCAACCCGTCCAATACAACCAAAACCACCTTGGCCATTGCGATGTCTCCCTTTTGTCGGCGCGCGCGCCTTACTGCCCCAAGCGTCCTACTGCAAAGCAGATTTCCTCAAAGGCGCGCCCGGCCTTGTCACTGACGTGGCGCGCCCGCAAATGACCGTGAACGAGGCCGAGATGGATATGAGCCTCGGCATGAACGCCCGCTCGGTCCAGTTTTTCGGCGAATTCAACACAGTCATCCCGCAACGGGTCAATCTCTGCCGCAAACATGATGGTCGGCGGCAGGCCCGCGAAATCCGATGCTGCCAGGGCATAATAGGTGGGATCGCCTTCCGGCTCCCCTCCGCCGCTGCGCACGTGGCCGTAATAGTCCATATCGCGGGTGGTCAACATCGGTGCCTCGGCATGTTCCTGACGGGACGGGCTGTCCTTGCTGCCGCCTAAAGCCGGGTAGATCAGGACCTGGCCCGCAATGCGCTTGTCGCCCTTGTCACGCGCCACGACGGACACGGACGCGGCCAGACAGCCACCGGCGCTATCGCCGACCATCACGATCGGCCGCCCTTCCGCGGCAACAGTTTCAAAGGCGGAATAGGCATCGTCGAAGGCTGCCGGATGCACATGTTCCGGGGCCAGCCGGTAATCCACGGCCACGACCTGAAAACCGGTCTTGTCGCAAATCTCCGCACAGACATCGTCGTGGCTTTCCAGGTCTCCGACCACAAAGCCGCCCCCATGAAGATAGACCACCGTCGCGGTCTCGCGGCCCCATTTATTGCGATAGCGCCGAACGGGGATATCCCCGCCCTTGCCCGGGATCACTTCATCTTCAGCCGTCACATTCTCCGGATAGTCACGACGAAAGGCACGGCACATCGTATTGTACCAGTCGCGCTGCTGGTCGATGCTGCCATCGACGGCGTCCGGCGGATAAAAGGAATCAGTGCTGTCAATAAAGGCCTGAATTTCTTCGTCGACCGTTCCGGCCATGCTTTTTCTCCCGACGCATCTATTCTCGTTTGGCGCCATAAAAGCATTCCTCACCACGGAACCCAAGGGAACAATTGTTTCATCTGCTGATAGCCCCTGGAACAGGTCGCAACGATGAAAATCGGCAATCCTGGAACAGATCCGGTAAATGCTGTCCAGCCTTGCAGAAAATCGTTATTCTTGCCCCATATGAAGACGGGAAAATGTCGAGCGGGAATGTGGAACTGTAGATGATTGCAGGTCAATTGCGCCTTTACAGCGGACTGGTGTTGTTCACATTTGTGCTCTGCCATTTCATCAACCACGCCTTCGGCCTGGACTCCCTTGAGGCCCTGGAGACGGCGCGGCGCTATCTGATGACCCCCTGGCGGGAAAGCTTTGGGACAGTCCTGCTGATCTCCGCGGCGATCACCCATACGACGCTGGGCCTGCGCGCGATCTATGTCCGGCGCAGCCTGAAGCTCAAACGATGGGAAATGACCCAGGTTATTCTGGGGCTCAGCATTCCCTTCCTGGTCGCCGAACATATCCTGGGCACCCGCGTTGCAGAACTCACCCTGGATACGGAACCCAATTATGCCATGGTGCTGCTTACCTTCTGGGTGGGTTCACCGATCCGCGGTTTTCTGCAGGCCGTGGCGTTGCTCGTGGTATGGGTTCATGGCTGCATCGGTCTGCATTACTGGCTGCGCACCAAGAATGGTTACGACAAATGGCGGCGTTTTCTTGGTCTGCTGGTTGTCATTGTGCCAACCCTGGCGCTTGCGGGATATGCGGCATCCGGCATTGAAGTCCGGGAAATGGCCAAAACACCGGACTATATCTTCAACGTTCTGAAACTGGCCAACATCGACCGGGAAACGGTTGCCACGACGGGATCGCGATTGATGATCACGCTTTGGGTGATCGCCACACTGGTCGCCCTACCCTTTGTGACACGGGGCATCCGGCAATTCGTTTCCCGCCTGCGCACCCGCGCCCGGATAACCTACCCGGATGGACGCCGCTTTCGCGTTCCGCCCGGTGCAACGGTTCTGGAGGTCCTGCGGGAAAACGGCGTCGACCATGCCGCTGTCTGCGGCGGACGCGGTCGTTGCACGACCTGTCGCCTGCGCGTTGTCACCGGGGCTGACAACCTACCACCGCCGGATGGCGTGGAAGCCAAGGCCCTTGAGCGTATTCACGCGGTGGAAGGCATGCGGCTCGCCTGTCAGGTCCGCCCGGATCACGACATCGCCATCGCCCCCCTGCTGCCCGCCAATGCCACCGCCGCCGATGGACGGCGCCCCGGCGGTCTGGAAGGCCATGAACAGCAGGTTGTTTGCATGTTCATCGACCTGCGGGGCTCCACCAAACTGGGCGAGGCCAAACTGCCCTATGATGTGCTGTTCATTCTGAACCAGTTTTTTGCAGAGATGACCCTCGCCCTGGAAGAGAGCAACGGTCACTATGCCCAGTTCAACGGTGACGGGTTAATGGCACTTTACGGTATCGACGATGAAACGCTGGAAGAGGCCGCACGCAATGCCGCCCAGGGCGCGGCCCTGATGCTGCGGCGGCTGGACCACCTCAACGAACATCTGGCGAGCGAATTGAACGAACCCCTCCAAATGGGAATCGGCGTTCATTGCGGCGAGGCCATCGTCGGCGCCATGGGCCCGCCCCGCAACCAGATCACGTCTGCCATCGGCGACAGCATCAATACCACCGCCCGGCTTGAGGGCCTAACCAAGGACTATGCCGTGCCGATCATCTTTTCCCGCATGGCGGCCGAGGCGGCGGGCCTTACCCTGCCGGAAGACAAGCTGCATGAAGCCAATGTTCGCGGACGCGGGCGGTCCATCCACTTCTATGCGCTGGAAGATGCGTCATCCCTGACAAATAGTTGACGGCACAGCAGAAAAGCTTCCCAGTCATTGCATAAATTATTGCCGACCGAACAATGTCTGTAACGACAACGTTCTAAAACGAGCTTATCTAAATTTAGGGGGGGGGAAATCCTACAATGGAGAATTGGCAGGCAGCCTATGCCTTTCGCGAGACAACGAAATTATCAAAATTCCTGAAGATTGCCATACCGGTTCAAATCGTTCTAAGCGCCATTACAGCAGCCAGTGTTTGTGTCACCTATCCGGATGCGGCACGAATCCTTGAAAAAGGTGATGCCATTGACTTCGCAGACATGACGAGATTGCATGAAATTTCAGGGTTATTGCAGACAACAGGCGTCATTTCCCTGATATCCGGTATCATTGTAGGCATTTCCACGCTTGTCTGGATATATCACAAACATGCCAATATCGCCGCAATGCGCGTTCCCGGTCAGGCATTCCGTCCGGGGAAAATCGTTGTCATGTGGATTGTGCCCTTTATCAGTGCGATCACAAGCTACTTCGCCTTGAATGAGCTTTGCCGGGGAAGCAACGCACCGGAGAACATAGATGCGGGAGGAAAAGGTAGGAATTTCTGGGGTTTCTGGTTGAGCTTCGCCGGCGCTTACATTGCCCAACTGGCGACGTATTTCATGGATGACTTTCCCGCGATTGAGGCTTTTGCGGCGTCTACCCTCTCCATGATATTAGGGATCGTCAGTTTATATTTTCTACGCCGCATCATCCTTGAAATCGACAAGGCGCAACTATCCGCCTTTATGGATTTCAGTCGGCGGCAACGCGAGGCGAGAGGCGAGGCATAGCAGCCTCAGCCTCAGGCTGGCATCAGGGGAATACCCTCTTGTTACCGTTCCCAAACGAGTGGCGTTATGCGTGTCCCCAGGCACGCATTCGCCTGTTGCCCCTGCTTCATCAGATATTCCGTTATCTCCCACGTCCATTCCCCGCGGGGCCTGAACATCACATCCTCCGCGCCGAAACGCAGCGACATGCGGTGGATCGTCTGGTCCAGCGGCGTATTCCCGGCAGTCGCCGCGTGTAATGTGCGAAAATCGAAGACGAGGCAGTCGCCCGGTTCCATATCCCAGGACAGAAATTCATACTCAACCGGCGCAGCATCGATATCCGGCACCTCCGCATAATCGTCACCGTCGCAGGTGAAGGGCACATTTTCGCTGAACTGGGACGCCATGAAAAGTTTGCCCCAGCGGTGAGAGCCTTTGACGAAGCGCAGCCCGTCCTTGCGGCTGACCGGCTCCATCGGCATCCAGAGGATGCACATGCGGCCTTCAAAATCGAAATAGGGTTCGTCGTGGTGCCAGGGCGCACCGTTGGTCGCCCCCCGTTCCCGCATGAACCAGTTGTCCATCAGCAGGACAGTCTTCTGCGCGCCCATCAGTCGCCCGGCAATCGCCGCAGCAGGTGAGCCAAAGATCAGGTCCCGGAATTCCGGTATCTCCGGCCAGCTCCAGAAGTCAAAGACATAACGGCCCGGCGATCCTTCCGGCGTGTGGTCCCGAAAAAAGCGGCCAGGGTTCTCAAGATTCCGTTGAATGCCCCGCCGTGTCAGGTCAATCCAATGCGGGTCAAACTGTTGGCGCAGGCAGACGACACCGTCGGTTTGAAATTTCTGCATCACCGCATCGTCTATATCCCGCATAGCGCTGCTCATTATCGTCCTCCTGCTTCTCTGCCCATGCGAGCACGTTAACAGAGATTGCATTATCGTCTAGACTGGTGATCTGCGGATAAACCGCTTTGGAGCATTCGGACCATGCCGATGACCAGCCACAAGGAAGCACTACGCAAGCTCATCCTGCTGACCGAGCCGGTTCACCGTCTGCGCAGCCGCCTGGATGCCTTCGAATGGAACAGGGAGGAGGCACTGGTTACCCTCACAAGGGACCACCTGCGCACCGCCATCAATCGTTTCCTCGATGGAGAGCTTTCTGCGGCGGAGCTTGAGGAATGGGCGAACCTGATCGAATACCGTGACGAGATCGACTTCGAAGCCAGCCATGCCGACGAGATCGCCGGTGCCATTGAAAACCTTGCCAGCCCCAACGTTTTCGGCGCGATCAATTCCGATCGCTGCCGCGATCTTCTGGACGGGCTTTAACCTTTAGCCCGGTTTCAGGAGGGCCTGGACGCCGAAATTTCAAAGCTCACTGCATCGCAATCGGGATAGACGTCGATCTTGCTGGTTCTGACAACGGCACTTTGCGCGTTGCCGTTCTGGAAGCAGATCCCGACAATTGCCTCGCATAAGGTTTCCTGCAGGTTGAAGTCTGCTGTGTCGCTGAGTTTTTTAATCTCTTCGCGCAGATAGTCATAATCAACCGTCGAGGAAATATCGTCACCAGCCGGTGTGACGTTTTCGGCAAGGGTCAATTCAATATCAATGGAAACGCGTTGCTTGTTTTCCAGTTCGAAATCATGGATTCCGATACGAAACGGCAATGTATAGTTGGAAAGGAGGATCTTGCGTGTATTCGTTACGAATTTTCGGTCATTAGCCACTTGCATTCCACCTATTGATCAAGAAACGCGACGTCACGCTCTAGGTTCATCAATGACTGGCCTCCGTCAATGGTTAATACCTGACCATTAAACGATGCCGTCGTGGCAATAAACATGGCGGCACGGCAGATTTCCTCAGGTGTGCAACCGACCCCTAACAAATTGAGCCTATGGGTTTTTTCGAAATCTTCCTGCGTCTGCTTTCCGCTTGGCAAGGTTATGCTCGGCGCAATTCCACACACCCGGATTCCGGGCGCAAAGGACATCGCCATCATTTTCGTCGCGGCCAGCAGGGCAGACTTTGCCAATGTGTAGGAATAGAAATCCGGATTAAGTGCAAAAACCTTGTTATCCAAAATGTTGATAACACAACCGGAGGTCTGGATTTCCGCCTTGTAATAAAGCTCTGATATCTTCGTCGGCGCAAACAGGTTCACGGCGAGAGACTTTTGAAAGACCGCCTCGTCTATTTCCGTCGGCTGATCATATTCAAACGCCGATGCGTTATTGATAACGCAATCAACCTTCTCTCTGGCGAACAGCTCCTGAAAAGACTTTGTCAGTTTCCCTGCATCGGACAGATCAACCGCGATGACTTCTGCCTGCCCGCCATCAGCCAAAATCTGTTTTTGGAGCTTTTCCGCGTCAGACATCGACGCATTGCAGTGGATGAATACCTTCCATCCCATTTCAGAAAAGTATGCCGTTAAACTACGTCCAATTCTTTTGGCGCCGCCTGTAATCAGCACGCTTTTCATCATCAACCTCAGTCGTCATTTTCCCGTTCAGCAAGCCGTATGGGGATTCTTAACAGAATGCCCGTCATATCCGGAGGATTTTGAGGGGGAAAAGCCCGAAATCCGAAGACTGGACAGTGTGGGAGGACAATAAAGTATCATACTCCAAGTCACCGGTTTCTGCGGACTTCAATGCCACATGAAACAATAAAGTATCATACCAAAGCTCACGAAAACGTCGGAATTACATAAATATTACAACATTAAAGCATCATACTTTATTATATTTCAGCATATTACAATGTAACATGTTGTTTCCAGAGCATCTGTGACGTGCCACAGTTAGTGTCACTTGAGGTCACTGTAAATCAATAGCTTAACGGAAAAATTGCCAAAGTTATTGTCCGCCTGTGTCACAGTTACTGTCATTTCCGCGCAAATTTGCCAGAGTTCGTGTCATTTGGGTGCTGTCGGAGGAACTTGTCCTTGAGTATAGGAGGCCTGCCCGCCAGCCTTGTCTATGTGTAATCCATTCAAATATTTCTAGACTTCGCCGGAGGTCATCCGCCTGGCTGTGATGATGTATGTCCGGTTTCCGCTGTTGCTGCGGAATGTGGAAGACCTGCTCCACGAACGGGGCAGAGACGTCACTCATGAGACGATACGCTTCGGTTCAGCCTGCTGTTTACCAGAGAGGTCCGCAAGCGTCGTGTCAAAATCCAACTGGAGATGGCATCTCGACGAGGTTTTCGTTCGGATTAACGGCGAAAGACGCGACCTCTGGCTGTCGGTCGATCACGAGGGGGAAGTGCTGGAGGCCTTTGTTACAAAGAAGCGGGACCGCCGAGCTCCTCTCAGATTTCTGTATAAGACAATGAAGCGATATAACCGTTCGGCCATGATCGTCACCGACAAACTGACCTTAAAGCCTCGGGCAAGTGCTCTGACTGATCGAGGTTAGTGCGGTCCGCGCCGGCTGGAAGTATCTTTGTATGCACTCTGATATTCGAGTGTGCTCAGGGGAAACAGGCACTGTAAATCCACATATTTCTGCCCCCCTCTCAGTGGCTGTTTCCCCGACTACTTCCCGGCCCGATGGTCGGTAGACATTTCATAAACGCCAGGAGATCGTCATGCCCACACCAGAACAAAAACATCTGAATGCTGCGGAACAGTTGAAATCGGTCAAGGAGCTCTGGAGCCATGCGCCGGCGGGCGAGAAAAAGGAAAAGGCCCAGCAATATTTCACCGCTGCGGAAGAAGCACATAGAAAGAATATGGACAATAAATGCATCGAAGAACTGGCAAAAGTCCGAGATACCTTGAAATAAGAACTTATTCATTCTGACAAGCGGAGCCGGAAGACATCTGGCTCCGTCTTTCATTTTGCCAACCTGTCATCCCGCCTATGGGGTAAGGCAGACCTGCCAGTCAGTGCAAAATGGGTTTTTCATGATCCATATAGTCGCTGTCAAAATCAGCCAATCGCGTCAGCGCGGTAAAATCCAGATAGGTAACTTGTCCCCCTTGAAAGGACAGCAGATTTTTCTCCCGCAATTTTCTTAAACAGCGATTAAGATGGATGGCGCTTAATCCCAGGGCATCCGCCAGAAGATATTGTGTGAGCGGACAGTGATAGCCATTTCTATCGGCCAACCCCACAAGCTCCAGACGCACGCCCAGCTCCAGCAGGAAATGAGCCGTGCGCACAATCGCACTCCTACGGCCGATATCGATAAGATGTTCCACCACCATTGCTTCATCCCTGGATGCGGCCCAAAGAAGGGCAGCGGCCAGTCGCGGTGACATCTCGAAACAAAGTTTGAGATGTTCTTTCGTGACTTCGGAAACTTCAATCTGCGTAATGGGTTCGAAACTGTGATCGGATGTCCTGAGCAGGAGGCTTCGCAAGCCGAGGAAATCCCCCGAAATCTGGAAGTCAACGATCTGCCGCGCGCCATCTTTCAGTAGCTTGTATGAAAAAACCCACCCCTTTCTAAGAATATAGGCTTTATGGTGAATGGCCCCCTGATGCTCCAGCCCGGACCCTGCCTCCACAATCCGATTGTTTTCGTGCAGCCGCGTCAGCATAAGGAGGTCCTCCTCCTTCAGCTCGATAAAGGTCGACAGTTTCCTCGCAAGCGGCAAATCCAGGTTTGACATGTCATCCATTTATTGTTGGCTCGTATTTCCTGTCACGCGCAGCACCAGGACGAGGCCGGGTTTCATATAAGACAGCTTCGAAGCTGATGCAGGTTTATACACCCTAGTCAGAAACCCTGTAGTTTAACACCTACATTATACCACTACTACGTTCAGCAGTGGTTATATGGTGTTTTGAAAGGGTGGTTCTACATGCATTCAAAGGCTGAAATATCAGGTGCCGCAGCCCTTGCCATATGCGAGTCCATGCTGCTTTGTCTGACTGACAGCAAGGTCATCACAAAACAGCAGGTTGTCGGCCTGCTAGAAGACGCCGTGAACGCACATCGCAACGCAATGCAAACATCCGGGCAAAAATCGGGGCCAACATCCGGCGGCGACGAATTGCATAAAGAGATTGCGGATCTGATTGCCGCAATCATTGCCGGTGGTAATTCCGTCAGACATCTTTAAGGCATTTCTGCCACGATACCCACGGTTGCCCCGATCACGGTGCGACTAATATAGATCAGCACCAATCCGATACCGAACGGGTATTCTTATATTCGACCAGAAACAGCGCGCCTCTTTCAGCAGCAAGAGGAAGGAAACCATCCCGTTGACGAACAAGGCTGACCTTGTTCAGGTCCGGCTGTCGGGCGGCTGACGCTGAAAATCATGCCTTGAACCAATGTCAGCATAAGGAGACAGCTCCATGTCCATGCATGACGATAACGGCAATTCAGACGGCCCATGGGCAGGCGCATCGAAGATGCAGCCGGACCCGAATATGGAGGCCGCAGTCCGCAAGGGACAGGATTGGATCCGGAAAAACACGCCTGGGGGACGCCCGCGCAATCTGATAGCCATAGCGGCATTGGCGTTCATCGCCTGGTCGGCCTGGTCGGCTTATTATACGGTACCAAGTGATTCAGTCGCCATTGTCCAGCGCTTTGGGGAATATCTAAAAGAAGTCCCGCCTGGATTGCATTTCAGGTGGCCGTTTGGTGTCGACAAAACTACGATCGTGCCTATTAAACGGCAATTGAAACAGGAATTTGGTTTTGTCACCCCCGGTGGGAACGATCCCCATCAAAGCCCATCCCCCCGGAATGCAACCCGGGAAACGCAGATGGTCACCGGCGATCTGAATGCCGCTCTGGTGGAATGGGTGGTTCAATATCGTATATCAAATCCACAAAATTTCCTCTTCGAAGTTCGTGAACCCAGTGAAACCCTTCGTTATGTCTCCGAATCCGTTATGCGGGAGGTTGTTGGCGACCGTACCGTCGACGAGGTGATTACAATCGGGCGACAGGAAATCGAAACCGAAGCGCTTACCAAGATGCAGGCGTTGGCAACGAAATACGCCATGGGGATCAGTATCGACCAGGTGCAGTTGAAGAATATCAACCCACCTCAGCCGGTGCAGGAATCCTTTAATGAGGTGAACCAGGCGCAACAGGAAAAAGAGAAGCTCATTAATGAGGCTCGCCGCGATTACAACAAGGTGATTCCGCTGGCGGAAGGGGAAAGGGATCAGCGCATTCGCGAAGCAGATGGTTATCGCCTCAAAAGGATCAATGAAGCCGAAGGTGACGTTGCGAGATTCACCGCCTTGCTGTCGGAATATATCAAAGCGCCGGAGGTTACACGCCGCCGTATCTATATCGAAACCCTGCAGGAGGTCATGCCGAACATTCGTTCAAAAATCATCGTCGATGAGCAGACGAAAAATATCCTGCCGTTTCTCAACCTCGACAGACAGCCGGGAACACAGCCATGAATAAAATGACAACAATTGCCCTCTTGGTCTTCTTTGGTGCCGGTTCCTATATTTTGGCAAGTTCGATTTACACGGTAGGTGAGGTCGAGCAGGCGATCATAACACAGTTTGGTAAACCAGTTGGCGTGCCGGTGACGACCGCCGGGCTGAAATTCAAACTCCCCTTCATACAGGAGGTCAATTCGATCGATCGGCGTGTCCTCGAATGGGATGGCAATCCTTCTGATATGCCGACAAAAGATAAACTCTATATATCGGTTGACCTGTTTGCCCGCTGGCGGATTGTCGATCCGCTTCAGTATTTCCTGCGGTTAAGGGACGAACGAAGCGCCCAATCCCGTTTGGATGACATTCTTGGCAGCGAAACCCGAAACGCGGTCGCCAAACATGAACTGATCGAGATTATCCGGACAACGAAGGATCGCGTGCCTTTGCGCGATAGCCTTTTGATCGAGGTGGACAGCGCACAGCAGATCGGATCACTCGTCCCGATCCAAAAGGGACGGAAACTGGTCGAGCAGGAGATCTTTTCTGCTGCGGCCGAAAAGGTGCGCGTTTTCGGAATTGAATTGCTGGACATCCGGTTTAAGCGGATAAATTACAATGAAAGCGTTCGCCCCAAAATCTATGATCGGATGATTAGCGAGCGCAGGCAAATTGCAGAACGCTTCCTGTCGGAAGGAAATGGTGAAGCTGCCAGGATCCGTGGGAACCGCGTACGCGATCTGAACAAAATTCAGTCGGAAGCCTATCGACAAGTTGAGGAAATCAGAGGCGTGGCCGATGCGAGGGCCACTGAAATTTATGCGCAGGCTTATAATCAAAGCCCCCAATCCGTGGAATTCTACGAATTCACACGGACCATGCGCGCCTATAGAGCAATGATGGCCGACAACACAATGATCATATTCTCGACCGACAGCGATCTCTTCAAATTCCTGAAGGGAGTACAACAAGACAACGCAGAAAATGATACCCGCCGTTAGTCCAAATTTTGCTAACAATCAAAATTCAACAGGAAGGTCTCGGGAGGGGGCTATATTCGCCCGAGCAATAATAGCACAAGCACGATGATCAGAACGATGCCGAGGCCGCCGGTCGGGTAATAGCCCCAACTTCTGCTATGGGGCCATGTCGGCAAGGCGCCGACAAGCAAGAGAACCAGTAAGAGGATTAGGATAAGTCCAAGGTTCATAACATTCTCCTAAGCATATCGAAAATGCCGTATGTCACTTCCGACTTTCTAACAGGGTAAGCAGACAGCCCCCGACGACAGCGATAATGCCGACGGTGAAATATCCAATCGTCTGATGGCTGTAGCGATCAATCCTCTCACCCGGTATTCTTTCCATTGGCGTAACCGCGGAATGGTAAGCAAGCCCCAGGAAAATCACCCCGGCCACCATCGCGACAAGGCCAATGACCTGCCTGATATCCATCTGTATCGAGGGCGAATTCTGTGCCGTGCGGGAGGTAACGGTCAGCCATGCCGCTAATGTTATGCATGCTCTGACTGCCGCCTTCAGATAGCCGTATGAGTTCGTTGCCATTGGGGTATTCCACCGTTTTTGGTCGTCCCCCTGTCCCAACAGGTTTCTATTTGACGAGCAGGTCGTTCCGTACCGATGAAACGCCAGCAACATTATTTGCTAGCGCACCGGCTTTGACTTTCATTTCAGCAGTATCGACGAAGCCGCTTAATTGGACGACGTCCTTGTATGTCTTGACGTTAATCTGCATCACCTTCAAGTCGGGGTCTTTCAGGATTGCAGTCTTGACCTTGGTGGTGATTGCAGTGTTGTCGACATATTCGCCGGTGCTTTCGCTTGTCTGAGTTTCCGCACAGGCGCCAAGCGCGAATACCGATATCAGGGAGAATGCTGCTGCTCTGAGAATGTTAGTCATCGCGATCGCCCATTTCCATCTATGTTTGAATACATGTCTAGTAGCAGCAATCGCAGCAGCCTGCGTTAACCTGGATTAGGGGAAAGTGATGAATGCGAACTGTGCAGCGACTTAAAAGGCCGATAAGCCAATATCCTGTTTCCACCCTGCCTGGCCGCGCGGCAATTGGGTGTCGTCTCGTCGGCTTTTGGTCGCTTCGGACTGGGCTTTGGCCCGTCTCTTGAAACCATTCAGCTGTTGTCTGGCGGCCTGCGTTGCATGAAGGTCAGCATGAACAGGATCGAGATCCCAATTACCGCTGAGACGATTGACCCGGCGAGTATCGCAAGTTTGGCGGCATTGAGTAACGATGGGGGGTAAGCGAGGCCGGCGATGAATAAGGACATTGTGAAGCCGATACCGGTCAAGAAGGCGCCAGCCACAAGAAACGGCCAGCTCAGTCCTTGGCTTCGCACTGCCAGCCTCAAATGCACGGCAAGCCATGTAAATCCCAATACGCCAACCGGTTTTCCAATAACCAATCCAGTAAAAATCGCAATTGAGACCACCTGCCCGAAATCCACAGTCGAAACCGCCACCCCGGTATTGGCCAAGGCAAACACCGGCATAACCACAAATCCGACCCATGGGTGCAGGGCTATTTCCAGGCGTTCAACCGGGGAAAGCGATTCGGTAACCGCCTTGCCTGCCCGCCGAAGATCGTGACGCTCCGCGGTGTCCCCGCTCCAGTGGTCGCCCTGCGGATTGGCGAGGGTGCGCCCTAGGATCGCCCGTAGACGTGAATCGCTCACCCAAACCAGTGTCGGCGTCATTAACCCAAGCAGGACACCGGCAATTGTTGCGTGAATGCCCGATGCATCAAGGCACAGCCAGACTATGCCGCCGAGCAGGACGTAAATGGAAATATTCCGGATTCCAAACCGGGCGCATCCTGCGACCACGGCAAGCCCAAAGATACTCGCCCCGACCGCTGCCCAATTCAGTGGGCCGCCATATCCGATGGCAACAACAAGGATTGCGCCGACATCGTCAAAAATGGCAAGCGACAACAGAAACAGTCGTAGGGCGGATGGAATGCGGGAGCCAAATATCGCAAGACAACCAATAACAAAGGCGGTGTCGGTTGCCATCACGGTGCCCCAGCCGTGCATACCCGGTTTGTCCCACATGACAAACAGATATAGCGAAGCCGGAATGAGCATGCCGCCCAAAGCCGCAGCCAGAGGAAGAGCCGCGACCCGAAAATTCCTCAATTCACCAAGAATAAGCTCTCGCTTGAGTTCCAGTGAGATCACGAAAAAAAAGAAGGTCATCAGCCCGTCATTGATCCAATGTCGCAAGGAACGGGTGAAATCCAGCTTTCCCATATGCAATCCTATGGGCATTTCCCAAAATTGCAGGAACGAACCGGACCAGGTGGAGTTGGCCAGCACCAATGCCAGGAGTGCAGAAAGAAACAATAATCCTCCTGCCGCGGCCTCAACTTTCAGAAACCGCAGGAACGGCCTTGTGACATAATCAACGATCTCACGAGGAAGATGAGTATCGTTTTGATCATTCATAATCGGCCTTCGTCCAGTTGGTCATGGTGACAGATGCCAGATGATAATATGTGAGTAGGTATTTGATGATACCAAGATACTGCCGATTGGCCCAGCTAACCGGATAACGGATTAAAACGGGCCGAGGAAGAAGATCGTTACCGTGAGACTCGACCGGGGGCTTTCTGTATAATGAAATACCGGTTCCGACCTATAAGTCATATAGTATAGGCGGCTTGCTCGCCATCTCCAGGCAAGTCGGCCTCAACACCGATTGCCAACCTGCCCTGACCGGGTTGATCCCCGCGTATCTGGCGAAACCATTAAGGGCGGCATATGCCAGAAATTTCAACAGCCACATTCCACATCTGGTCCACTTACGCGCTGGCCTTGGCTGCCATTGTAGGCTTTGCCTCAGAAAAGATACGCATCGAAATAACGGCGCTTCTGGTGCTGGTGGCATTACTCGTCTTGTTTGAGTTTTTTCCTCTCCTTGGCCCCGACGGAGAGAATTTGTTGGACGTTGGCAGCCTGCTGGCCGGGTTTGCAAATCCGGCACTTGTTGCTGTCTTGGCTCTGCTGATTCTCGGAAACGGATTGTGGCGTTCCGGCGCGCTGGACTGGGCATTGAGGCGTTTTCTGCAGCTTGTCGGTGACCGTCGCCTGCTTGCCATTGGCATCTGTTTCGCCACAGTGTTCGTGACGAGTCCTTTCATCAACAATACGCCTGTCGTTGTAATTTTTATTCCGATCCTTGAAACGATCGTGCGGCGTTTCTCAATGGCGCCGAGTACCGTTATGATGCCGCTGTCATTCATCGCCATACTCGCGGGAATGACGACCCTGATCGGGTCTTCCACAAATTTGTTGGTTTCTGGGACACTAGGCCAGTTGGGAAGAGGGGCGCTCGGCTTTTTTGATTTCGTTATTCCCGGCCTTGTGCTGGCGAGTGTCGGTCTCGTCTATGTTGTCCTTGTCATGCCACATTTCCTGCATCGACGCGCCTCGCCCGTGCAACGTTTCATATCGGGTAAGCACAGGCGTTTCATCACGCAGTTTACCGTGGGCGAGGAACCGAAACTTTTAAATATGCCGGTCCAATTCGGCCTTTTGGGCATCAGCGGGGCCCGTCTCATACTTCTTCAGCGTGGTGAGCATCCTTTCATCCCGCCTTATAACGACAATTTGACGATATCTAAGGGTGACATTCTGGTCGTCATGGCCACGCATGAAGCCCTAGCCGAAGCGCAGACCAAGTTTCCACATCTTATGTTCAGCATGTCGGGAGAGGAAGATATTCCCGCAGACGAAGAAGAACACGGCGTTCTGCTCTCGCGGAACCAGATGGTTGCAGAAGTTATGATCGCTCCAGGGTCCCAACTTGCCGGCCATTCTTTGGAAGATATCGGTTTTCGTGCCCGATATGGCTGTCTGGTTCTGGGCATCGAGCGGCGTTCTCGGGTCATCCGGCGCCTCATTGGCAGCACACTTCGCGAGGGGGACATTCTCGTGGTGCAAGGTGATCGAAAAGCCTTGGACCATATGCGGGCGCATCGCGGCGTCGTTGTGCTGGACGGTACCGCAAGGCCCCTCCCTGTGCCACGATCGGCGAAATTGGCCTGTGCCATCTTCTTTGGCACTATAGTTGTCGCAGCCATGGGCATTTTACCGATCGCAGCGGCAGCGGTTGCCGGAAGCACATTGATGCTTACCAGTCGCGTATTGACCTTGAACCAGGCAACCAATGCTCTGGACCGACGAATTTTCTTAATGGTGGGGACGTCCCTGGCGCTTGGCGCTGCGATGTTGAAGACCGGCGCCGCTGCCTATCTGGCGCAGGGCATGATTGGCCTGCTTGGTGCGGCCGGACCGGCTGTCGTCCTATCGGCCCTTTTCCTGATGGTCGCCTTGATGACAAACATATTGTCGAATAACGCAACCGCCGTTCTTTTCACGCCGATATCTCTGGAATTAGCGAGCGGTTTGCAGGTTGACCCGATGCCTTTTGCCCTTGCTGTTCTATTCGGTGCCAACTGCTCCTTTGCGACGCCGGTCGGATATCAGACCAATCTCCTTGTGATGGGGCCCGGATATTATCGTTTCAAGGATTTCCTGCGCGTCGGCATACCGCTGGTCGGCCTGTTATGGGGCGCTTTCAGTTTGTTCATGCCTTGGTATTATGGCCTGCTATAAATTTTTTCGGTCTCCCGGTGACGAGGCGGCACCAACTATAGCGCCAAACCACAACAATAGCGTCAGCTTGCGGCGTCTTCGTGATTTGTTATTCCCGCTGACCTGGGTTCGACGCATAGAAATGAATCGCGTCGTGACTAACCTGGATCAGCCCGCAGGATGGGCGCCAGCTATACAATCCTCCAGAATCCCCAGTCATGTGGCGTTGTTGGGTCGCTGACGAATATTATGCGAGGTGGAGCAAATCCACCGGAGGACTTGAAATGAATATTCCTGAATGGTTAAAACCCGGTATCTATGGCGCAGTAATCGGCGCTGTCGGTCTTGCTGTTGTCGGATTCTCATGGGGCGGGTGGATGACCGCTGGAGAAGCAAATAAACTGGCAATGACGCAGGCGCATGATAGTGCAATCGCGGCGCTGGTTCCGGTATGCCTCGACAATTCGCGGACAGATATTGATCGCATCGCCAAGCTGTCATCGATCCGAGAAATGTCGAATTACAAACGCAGGGACGCCGTGATAGAAGCCGGTTGGGCAACCATCCCAGGCACAGACACCCCGAATAGAGACCTCGCGCAAGCCTGCATGGACGCTCTAAAAATTGATGGATAGTGATACGGGTATTGTCACGGGGTACTGTCAGACAAAACCGAAACAGTCTCGAACAGCTTGCCCACGCCAAATTTAAGCGGCCAATTGCCGCCACTCAGCCAGGGCGGCCGCACGGTTTTCCTTGAAAGCGGTTCGAGAGATGAGGGCGCGCTGTAGGGCGACGGTATTGCTTCACTGCCTTACGCAGAAATCTGAAAGCAGCTCGGCGGTCCCGCTCCTTTTGTAACATAGGTCTCCAGTATTTCCCCTTCGTGATCGACCGCCCGCCAGCGGTCGCGTCTTTTGCCGATAATCCGGACAAAAACTTCGTCGAGAGGCCATGCCCGGTTGGGATAACATCGGTTTTGACCTGCGCCCTTAAATTTCCTCCAGATTTAGGTAGAGTCCGTCGACCTTAAGGAGACGGAATAATGAAGCGCAGTCGGTTTAGCGAAGAACAGATTATCGGGATATTGAAGGAGCAGGAGGCCGGCCAGAAGACGGCGGATGTCTGCCGCCGTCATGGCGTAAGCGAGGGCACGTTCTACAAATGGAAGTCCAGGTATGGCGGGCTGGAAGTGTCGGAGGCAAAGCGTCTAAAGGCGCTTGAAGACGAGAACAGCCGGTTGAAGAAGCTGCTGGCCGAGGCGATGCTGGACAACGCCATGCTCAAGGATGTCGCTTCAAAAAAATGGTGACGCCCGCTGTCCGGCGACAAGCCGTCGCTCATCTGCGTGAAGCCCATGGGGTGAGCGAGCGGCGGGCGTGTCTTGTGTTGGGAGCGGATCGAAGTACGGTTCGTTACCGGTCCCGTCGATCGGACGATACCACGGTCCGGGAACGTTTGCGTGCCCTATCCCGAGAACGTCGCCGTTTCGGCTACCGCCGCCTGCATCTGCTGCTGGCCCGCGAGGGGATCACGATGAACCAAAAGAAGCTGAGGCGCCTGTATCGCGAGGAGAAACTTCAGGTGCGTCGCCGTGGCGGGCGGAAGCGTGCCTTGGGAACACGCGCGCCGATATCGCTGCCTGACGGACAGAACCAACGTTGGTCGCTGGACTTCGTATCGGATGCCTTCACCGATGGTCGTCGGTTTCGGATCTTTGCTGTGGTGGATGACTTCACGCGCGAATGTTTGGCCCTGGTCGCGGACACGTCCCTGTCCGGTATCCGGGTTGCCAGAGAGCTTGATGCCCTGGTGTGGCAACGCGGGACCAAGCCCAAGACCATCGTAAGCGACAACGGGACGGAATTCACCAGCGTGGCAATCCTGCGTTGGAGCCAGGACCAAAAGGTGGTCTGGCATTACATCGCGCCAGGCAAACCCATGCGGAATGGCTTCGTTGAGAGTTTCAACGGACGACTGCAGGACGAATGCCTGAATGAGACACTGTTTACATCGCTCAGGCAGGCCCGCATCTAGCTGGCCGTTTGGAAGGAGGACTACAACACCGTCAGACCACATTCGAGCCTTGGCGGACTTGCCCCTGCCGAGTTTGCCGCAAAAGCCTGTCCGGGGCATGCCCCGGACAGGCTTGCCATTCACCAATCAACGAGCCATCAATCAACCAAAGGACTCACCCTCTGACCGGAGGAAAGTTGGGGCGCAGGTCTCCTCCCATACGGCCGCTTCCGCACCAAGATAGCGTCCGCGGCTGCTGCCGCAATCGCAAACCGTCCATTCGGATGCCGCGAGACGTCTAACGTCACCACATTCGAGGCAATGGAGAAGCTTCATAGTATACCACCGTCTTTTAATCCAAGGCTTCTACTTTCCCTTGCTTGGACGGTTACGAGATAGGAGTTCCCGCTCCAGAGTTGTACTTCTTGCCATCAACCACCTTTAAGAAAACTTGGCAGAGCCAAAGCATAGTAGCTTTCATCCAAGTGCCTTATATCTTGAATTGACCTGCGACGTTACAGCCAATTTCTACCAACCTATTGATACCAAAATTCCTATTGCGTCCTGAGAATTCTGACAATGGAGCATTTCTAACGCGTACGCCTGAAACATTAATATATAAAATGGCGTTCTTCCAAAGCCACAGCACAACATTCCTGCAACCCCGCAAATCCCGATGGTGTAATCGGGAGTGCATATCAGTATGGGGTAACGCTAAATGTTTCGTATGTCCCGAATTGTACTATTTGAACGAACTCCTGCTACTAAACAGCGTCGTAACTGCATATTTTAACTGGACAAAAGTCTTTCCGGCGATAGGCTCCATTTGATATGAGCAAGATTGAATTCAAGATAAGCACACATCTTAAAGATGTCATCGGACGCGACTTAGTGACAAATGAGTTTGTCGCAATTTTCGAACTTGTGAAAAACTCGTTTGATGCCAGAGCAAAGCACGTCTGGATTACATTCGATCTCGAGTCAGACCTGATCACCATCGTAGATGATGGCAAAGGCATGTCCGTGGACGATGTGAAGGATAAGTGGCTTTTTGTTGCTTATTCTGCAAAAGCAGATGGAACCGAGGATGCCGATAGCACCAGAGACTACCGCGATCGAATTAAGGTCGGCGGCTATGCCGGAAGCAAGGGGATTGGGAGGTTCTCATGCGACACACTTGGGACGACACTCGAGCTTTATTCTTGCGTTGGGGAAAAAGGTGCCCCCGTCACTAAACTGAAAGTCGACTGGGAAGAGTTCGAACAAAACAGTAAGGACGAGTTCGATACGATTAAGGTGGAACTTGATGAGAATAGCTCTTTCCCAAAGACGGATGAAGTTGTTCCACCAAGCCCGCACGGTACCATGTTGCAAATCACAGGGCTACGCAATGAATGGGATGCGGACACCATCGCAAGACTACGTCGTTACCTGGCAAAGCTCATTGACCCCTTTGGAACCACGGACGACGTTGAAGTCTCATCGGTTCTTGTCGGTTCTGACCTAAACGACCAAGACTTAAACGGCCCCATTTCCAATGACATCGCAGACGTCTTGAGGGACAAGACGACCAGAATGGAAGTGGAGATCGCCGGCGGCAAAATACGCTCCTCCCTCATAGATCGTGGGCGCGTGATATATGAGATTTCGGAGGATAGCCCATACGAAGACCTGACAAATGCAACGATCCGAGGGGAGGTTTTCTTTCTCAATCGAAGCGCCAAAGCGACCTTTGCCCGTAGGATGAAAGTGCCGGTAGTAGAGTTCGGAAGCGTCTTCCTGTTCCTAAATGGCTTCCGGGTATTTCCCATCGGAGAGGAAGCCAACGACAGCTTCGGCCTGAACCGCAGGAAACAACAGGGTACCTCACGTTATCTCGGGACACGAGATGTTCTTGGGCGTGTCGACATCAAGGCCCCTCCTCGCATGTTCCGGGAGGCATCAAGCAGGGATGCAGGGTTGATTGAGGACGCGCATTGGCGCGAACTCTATGACGCTGTGCGCAAGCACATGATTTTCAGGCTCGAGCGATATGTCGTGGGCGTGAACTGGCAGGACAGTGCTGATCAAAGTCGGGATACACCTGAAGGGCTTGAAACTGATCCCGCCCGGCGTAGAATTTTGACAGTAATTGGAGGATTTGCTCGATCCAAAGGTGTTGAGATTATCAGTTTCGACCGCGACATTCTGGAGTTGGCGGATGCAAGGGAAGAGGCCAGCCGAAAAGCACTTGAGGACCTGTCAATTATTGCGGAACGGGAGGGAGACACAATCCTCCTTAAGCGCATCAAGGAGACGCAAGCACAGATCGCCGAACTGGAACGGTCAGAGGCCGAAGCCAGAAAGGAGGCCCAACGTTATGCTGAAGAGAGTGCGAAATCTGATGCCAGGATTTCGCAGCTTGAGAAACAGGCTCAGTACCTTGCATCAGGACAAGATCTTGATGCTGAACGCATTCGCCTCCTCTTGCATCAGGTAAATATTTATGCGGGCCATGTTGATGCCGGAACCGGGAGGGCACTGGCAAACACCGGTGACCTCCTTCGCCAGCTCGCCGATGTCGAGAATTTGGATGAAGATGACCTTGATGACTTGGTTGGATCACTCCGCCATGGCCTCCGACAAGTGCTTGATAACTTGTCCTATACCAGGCTCGAAAATGATCGGCTCCGATCAATTTCACGTTTCGCACCCAATATCCGGGTTGACCTCGAAACAAGTGATGTTGACGGCAACATTGTAGAATTTCTATCGGAATACTTCTCTGTGTTGCTTGGTGACTCGTCACAACTTCCCACGCCAACCTTCGAATCGAACGACATTTCCCTTAATCGGACTTTCTCACCATTTGACCTTGCCGTGATCGTGGACAACCTGATTGACAACGCGCGCAAGGCAAAAGCCCATGCGATCCTGTTCAAAGCCGGGCGCCGGAAAGCCGGAAAACGCCTTGTCATCAATGTTTCTGATGACGGTCTAGGCTTTGACCTAGGCCGGATGGACCCAGCACGCATCTTCGAGAAACACTACTCCGCCACCACAGGTGGTACGGGGCTTGGCCTCTATCACGTCCGGCAGGTTCTTGAGGAAATGGGAGGGTCAATTGAACTTGACCCCAATGGAGAGCCCGGCAGGGCTGATTTCGTGATCACGATACCGGGGGCGATAAATGAACCTTGAATTCGGCATCCTGTGGATAGAGGACGAATATTCCCCAGCAGAGGAGGAAGATTTGCGCGAGGCGGCTACTAATGCCGGTTTCGTGGCCAATATCAGGAATTCATTGGACGGGGAAGAGATCGAGGAACTCGCGAAAGAGCAGAGGTGCTATCACCCGTTCGACTTCATCCTGCTAGATCTTAATTTGGCAAAAGGCGTGAAAGGCAATGCCCTCGCACCACGAATCAGACAACTTTTCCCCTCGACTCCAATTCTCTTTTATAGTGGGAGTTGCTCGGAAGACGAGCTTCGTCAACACATGGCCCACGATAAGATTGAAGGTGTTTTTTGTGCCCATCGGACTACCTTTCTTAAACGTGCATCCGAAATCATTTCTAACCTCGCACAATCACTGAATCGATTGTCTGGGATGCGGGGACTTGCGATGGAGGTTGTGGCGAAAACTGATTCGCTTTGTAAGGAAGTTGTAGTCTCGCTCCACGAAAGAGGTCTTGTAGAAGGCTTCGACGAGAAACTTGCTAAAGAAGTGGTGAAGTATGCTCAAAGAACAGTTGACGAGTTTCCCAAGATTGATGGTCTGAAAGCTCAATTGGAAAATAGGGCTGTCGATAGCATGAAGCTCTTTAAAGTATTTCGTGATTCACTTAAGGCAGCCATCCGGGATATGGAACCAGGAGAAGAACAAGATAGATTGAGGCATCTAAGCGAAAGGACGAGGGGTTTTCGTGATGATGTATTAGAATGCAGAAATACACTCGGTCATGCAAGGGAAACCAAGACCGAAAATGGTTGGGAAATATGTGATTCGGATGGGAAGGTTATTATGACCGTTCATGATTTCCCAAATCATAGGAAAAATTTCCTGGAGAATCTCCAAGCCATTAGAGAAATCCATCAGTTCTTTGTCCCCTTAGAGGCCGACTGATTTTTCAATTTCGACAGGAATCGGGAAAATCGGTCTGCTTTAAATGACATTTCAATCGAGGCCTATTTCCTTGAGCACGAGGACGAGGTTTGCAAGTGCCTCTCCCAGCAGGGGCGGAACGGCGTTGCCGACTTGAGTATAACGCGGACATGCTGATTTGCGTAACTTTCCGCCAGTGGTGTATGGCCCCTGAAACTCAAACCAGTCAGGAAATGATTGCAGTCTCGCATTCTCCCGAACCGTCAGGATACGCGGTTCGCTATAGTGGATAAGGTCATCCGGCAAAGTCGTAATCGTGGCGGAAGGACGGTTACTAGCCATAGGCGTGGTAGCCTGCTTCTTGAGGCCAAATTTTTCTTTGTCATCCTTTGACAGAGTGCGACCCCGCCTGCACGTTTCCAGTATTCTGGTGAACCTGTCAGTAACGATCTCAGTATGACGAGGTAGGCGTAGGCTGTTTGGCGCGGTGCCGTTGACAATGCCTTGCCGCATCAACATCTGGTAATTTGTCAGCCGACGTGGGCGTTCATACCTGATTTGCTTGAAACCGCTAACGCCACCATCGACTGCGTCTATGAGCTCCTTGCCCATGGTTTCTAAGTCCGACAAAGCTTGTTTTGCTGTAACCGGCTTAGAAACCGGCAGTTTCTTAGCCTTGAGAAAATCTTCACGTGAATCGCTGAGAACGTCAAAAGGGTCTTTTACCCAATCGCCATCTCTCTTCTCCGCGACAATGATAAATCGTGGGCGCAACTGAGGCACCCCCCAATTCGCTGATCCAACAAGCTTGCTCTTTGCCCTGTACCCAAGACCCTCGAGCCTCTGCATTACCTTTTGGGCATAAGGCACTTCACCTTCTGAATCCGTGTCAAATTTGGCATTAAACCCCTTCACGTTTTCGATCAGAATAAAGCGTGGCTGGACTAACTCAACAACCTTCAGATACTGCTCTGTAAGCGTATTCCTTGGGTCATTTGGATCCCGGCGACCAGCTGATGAAAACCCCTGGCAAGGGGGCCCGCCAACAATTAGGTCGATTTCTCCACGAAGTTTGGTGAGATACGAAGAGTAATTATCTAGGAACTCGGTTATGTCATGTGCTTCGCACGGGAGCCATCCTGGCCAGTCGTATTCAAAACGCCCGGAATCGATGAGGTTGTGCTTAAGGGTTGAAAAGGCGTCAGCATGCCTTTCTATAGCAAAGTTACCTTTCCAGCCTGCATTCAGCAAGCCCAGTGAAAGCCCTCCACACCCGGCAAATAAGTCAATGAACTTGCCCACGCATCTACCCTGAATAGCATTTTTGTTATTTTGCCCGTGGCTTGGAATCACATGCAAGCCTATAATTCAAGGTTAATTAGCAAAAATTTGTTTTCCTTGTCCAGGATGATTTTCGGCCTTGGTAGATTTTTTGAACCCAATTGAGCGTAGCGAGCGCATGTCCCGAATCCGGGGCAAGGACACCAAACCTGAATTTGTCGTTCGCCAACTCCTGCACGCTAACGGCTTTCGATATCGCCTGCATAGAAAAGACTTACCAGGGAGACCCGACCTAGTTCTGCCAAAACATAAACTCGCGATATTTGTTCATGGTTGTTTCTGGCACGCGCACAATTGCCATATTTTCACTATGCCCAAAACCAAAACGGCGTTTTGGAAATCCAAGTTCCAAACAAACATCGAGAGGGACATTAAAAACCGCGATGCCTTGGTTAAGGGTGGATGGCGCGTATTGTACATCTGGGAATGTGCTATTTCAGGAAAAACACGATTAGCCAATGACGAATTGTTTCGCCAGTTTCGCCAGTTCCTGAAGAGCCAAAACCTTGATACAGGTGAAATAGAAGGAAGCTCAGCCAAGCCCCTTGGAAGCTAGCTGATATACCCCGCCATTCGGGCAAACCAGCCCTGCAATTCATCGGGCTCGAGATACCCTGGAGCTTTCGAACGTGGATGTTTTACGCTTTGGTTCACTTGGCATTCCCGATTCAGGAATTTAGTCGGCCAACAAAGTGATCGCTTGACCACTCGCTGCATGACCTGATTAACAAATTCGTCAGAATCCTGTGCAGAGAAGGTGAGTATCTTCGTCGCCAACGATTTCTTGGCATCGGATGTGTCCACCTCCAGAAGATGTCGGATATTGCCGCCGGCGGTTTTCACCACGACATGCATATAGCGTCGCCGCGAACCATCGGCATTGAGATAGAGGTGGCATCGCACCAATTCCGGCATTGGCAGGATATTCCGGCTCAACACCGCAATTCCTCCCTCATCTTCCAGAAGATCCACCAACCTATTAAACTGTGCGAACTTACCTTCCATATTTGCTAGGTCGACAGTTTCTTCCAACTGGTCAAAATCCGCACCGGGGACATGACCACTAGCAGTCCCTTCCGCCACACTGCCTGTGAGATTGACGCTGGCTTCCCCCTCTTCGTCACTTCCACCCGCAATACCGCCGGCATGTTTGCTCTTATCGATACGTTTAGTCTTAACGGGCTTTTGAAACTGCAGCCCAACATTCGGCGTATGGGCAATCAGTCGCGCACCGCTCCCTTCCTTAGCATCATCATCCTGAATTTCCAGATCATCGTCCTCCGGGACCGGAGCAACCGATTTCCCTCCGGCCTTTCCGCCTGGCTCGTATCCTTCAGGCGTCACGAAATGCACTTCCCCCTCCACACCGGAGTTTAGCCCCCTGACTCCCGTAATTTGGTAAACATAGAAAACGTTCAGCTTCTTCGCATAATGGCCACGAACTTCAATAGAACACCCAGCCAGGTTCGGTGGTTTAAAATCAAAAGCCCACCGGAGATATTTCGAACTCTCTTGTTGATGCCGCAATCGATGGCCGTAAATGGTGTTAAACGAATCCTGAGCTTCATCGTTGAGAAGCAGCCATGCGAGATGAGCGCGATAGGCACTGTGACCGAGGTAATATTTTGGAAAATCGGTGCCTAGAAGCACTTCAATCACTGCCAAATCCGCCGACGGTCGATTAACGCGGAAGGAATCCGCAAGACCATTCGGTTGAAAGGCCAAATGCGCCAGAAATGCTGATGGAAAGAATAGAACTCGCGCCAGCTCCAGTTTGGGTATCCATAACTGTACCCCATCCGCATGCATAAAATAGCATAGCTGCTGGCCTGCGTCGGCCGGTGGTACATTCCTTAAGAACAACGGGCAGTCCCGAATTTTCGCCTCCGGCCATGTTTCTATAGGGGGCAGAGTAAAGCTGCTGCGGTATCCGCGGTCTGTAAAGCTGGGAATTGAAGAACGATCATAATAGCGTCCCAAACCCAATTTAGGCATCAGGCCGAAATGGAGGTTACAAGGCGTCACTTCCTCCCCAACCAGATAATAGGCGGCGATTTGCCAGTCGCTGTCGATGACGCCCTTCCGCTTGAAACAATTCCCCAGAAACTTAAGGACTGATTTATCAGGAATCTTTCGAATTGTGACCCGGTTCAACTGATCGGGCCTCCAGATTCTTGATTAAGACTTCGGTCGACGCCCGGATGGTTTCTGCTCTCACCCCTGCCAACCGCTTGATCCGCCACGCCGAAGGCACACATCCAGCCCCTACCAATTGTCGATACGCAACCTGGCATCGTCGCTTTTGATGCTCCTCTATACTTTCTGCCCGTTTTTCCAAAAAACTACGCGATAGCGGCAACTTGTCCAAATTTTTCTCAAGGGTCGACCCGTTCGTGAAATGCCCAAGATACCAGGACGCTGACCATCTCTTTGGGTGATCCAGATGCCTCTGCACTTGACGTCGAATAGCGATTAATCGGCGGCAAACCTCATAATCCCTGGCTTTCCAGTCCACACGTCGCTGCCGTCCCTCACCGACAAATTTATGGTTCTCGTTCACCCGGAGAAGCCAGTCCCGATCATGTCGAAAAAGCCAAGCATATGTGGCTTGGCCGCCTGACAGCACGAATCGGGCATGTATTATCCCCTTTGAACCGGACTGCTCCAGAAGGGCACACCATTGCTCGCGATGTTCCAAAACCTCGGCCGCCGCACCATTGTCGCTGGAGGGTCGGCACGAAGAATCTCCGCTATCCAAATGCGCAACAGTCTTGAGAATATCTTCAACGGCCTCATTCCTCCCGAAGGCTCCCCAGACAACCAAATGCTCCAGGAAGGAAAAGGACTTCCGGTGTTTCCTGAACATCGCAATAAGCCAGGAATTCTGCACCTCCTGTAGAGGTAGGCCGTGCCGGGCAAGCCAGTCGTCAGACCAGCAGCCCCGGACTTTCTGGACAATTTCCCGGTAGCGAACCTGCCTCCCTCTAGAGAGACCGCTATCTTCCGCTAGATGTCGATAAAAATTGGTCCATTGTTTGTACGTCGGCGATCGGCACGGGGGAGCATCAAGAAGCTGAAGAATGCGGCCCGCCAGCCAGCACGCATTCCCCTTCGCAGACTGCTCTTTGTCAGGTGCTAGCCATTTCGGGCATGTTCGCGGCGTCGCAGGAGAATATCGGTGTTTTTCATTTCGTTGGTAGCTGACAACGGAACTCTCAAACGGTCCATGCTTGAGGCAAATATCCTGCTCACCGACCTGCCAGTCACGACGCCAATAGAACTCTCCATGCTTGAGATATTGTTCCTGCAAGCAAGCAGGGCAGTAACGCAGATATGCAGGTTGTTTGACACGGCCTGCGCAGCGGCCGAGAAGTGTGTGTATGTGGCCCCCTCTACCATGGAACATCCAATCGAGCGCAGCTTGCCTCCGGCCCTCCGGGACAAAGGGGGCATACAATGGAAACAGGGTATGCTTGTAAACAACATCCAGAGCGCTGATATGCCAATAACGACCAACACGGCCCAGTAGCGCTTCCAAGTGCACATTCATGTCAACCGACGCGGTCAGTTGACGATCTCCAAACAAGTCATCCAATACCTGTTTGGCTTCTACCGTCCCTGTGTGGACAGCGTAGCGTGCCAGAACACTGTAGAGCAGTTCTCCCGGATAGGGGACCGGGAAGTATTGCATCGCCTTAGGCTGATTTCGGCAGCCCCTCCTTCAAACTCAGCACTATTCCTGCATCTTCGAAGGCTTCATAGGCTTTACCCTCGACGCCATTCGCAAGTACTGATCGCAAGTCATCGCTATCGAGTATATTCCATTGGGAGCGTTTGACTGGTTTTGCCCTTTTTGGTGCCGGCTGGTCCGGCGCCTTGACCGCAAACTTGGTCAGTTCGTGGATAGCCGTCGCCAATGGTAAGTTAGGCTTCCTCGCCAGAAATTCATCGACAAGCGGTATGGCAACATCTTGCTGCACACCCATACTTTTCAAGATATCGACCAATCGCCCAGCCTTTGAACCCGACGGCATGGATGGCGACGACACCGTTTCATGATCTATCCTCGTCGCTAACTCAGCGGATACAATTTGAGCACTCACCGGAGGCATTTCCAAATCTCCGTATAAGGCAATAGCCTCATAGTCGCCTTCGCGGAGCGCCTTCAACATCGGATGGACCGGCCGGAATTCATCCTCATATACTTGCCGAAGCAAACCCGGTGAAATGCGTTCAAACTGGGTAACAATAGCGCGATGCTGTGACAGCGCGAACAGCTTCACCGCGACATCTATGACCCCCTGAGACAGATCGTAGAACGTCTGCCTCAGCTCGTCGTCCAGCGGCCCAGTTTTCTGCAGCCACTGATATTTCCAAAGCAACTTGGTGAATGCGTCCCACTGCGATCCTGGGAGCATCCTGTCCCAATCCAGGCTCCCCATACCAGCTGCGCGTCGCGCGGTTCTCATGTCCAGCCCGAACAGACCACGCGCTTTGGGTGTACCAACCATCACCACTGGTACGCCGATTGTGTTCACCAATGTCACGAAGAAATTGAGCATCTTCTTGATGCCGCCGGATTTGGCTTCGTTCAGATGCTGAATCTCATCAATTACAAGAACTCCTAGCGCGTGGAGGTTGGCCAAATGCGCCATGCGCGCCAACATTACCTCCAAACTGAGGCGCTTGCTTCCGTAACGTTTGGTATAGTCTGTATCCAGGATTCGGTCTGTTGCCTGGAAGAAACTGTAACACAGGCTCTTTAGGGTGCCATCGTGTGGGCAATCCAACTTGAGATATGTGAGTTGGGTAATATTGTATTCCTCGTGGAATAGCGCCTGCGGATATGTTGAGAGAATTCGATTGAGCGCCGTAGTTTTGCCACATCCCGAGCAACCTATGAAGGCCAGGCTTTTTGCCGTCGAGCGAACCGTCTCGAAAACTTTGGCTTTCAAATCCTTCTGCATCAGGCGTTCATAGCCGTTTTGCAGCTGGCTGTAGTAGGCACCGGTCTTGGGGTTACGCCCCGTATATCCCCCACGGATCAGCAAGGACAATTTGCTTTCCAACTCCAAATGGACAGTCAATGGCTGAAAAAAATTATCCAGCAATCGCATGATCGCGTGTTGGCGGATCACTCCCGGCAATGCTTGTTCCATATTGTCGAAAGCAGGTAACTGTCGCAGTGTTCTTGCTACTTCCACGCTGTCCCGGATTGCCGGCAAGGCAGCTATCAGCGGATTGTCCCTATACTCAGGAAGTCCGGGATCACAGTAGACAGCCTTATATATACGCCTGGGCACTTCAGTCATCGGCCTCGTCCTCATCATCAAACAAGCTGTCGACCATGTCCGGGTAGGAAAAATCCGATTCGTCTTCCTTCACCAATCGGATAATCTCCGCCGAGCCCTTCTGCCTTTTCTTGTGGATTTTGGCTGCAGCAGCCTTTCGCTCCCGATGTTTTTCTTCTTCGCGATTTCCGCGGATGTCACGGAGTCTCTCCCGACTGCTGACATCACCTAAATCTGGCTTCTGCTCCCGGGCATGCGCTGCGATTTCTTCCAGACGTCGCTCCAATTCCGCTTGCGTGACTTCGGACCTGGATTTCGCCTTGGCCTGAGTGCGGGTTTCCGCGTCCTTCTTCCTCCACAGCTCATGGAAAGTCATACCCGCAAACCGTCTGCTTCGATTCGTGAGGTCACATGGCCAATAGTCAGGTTTGTTAGCATCGGGAAACAAGTAAATCCGGTCCACATAGCGATGGTCATAGGCTACAAGAACCTTTTTGGGACGATTGCCTTTCACCCGATCGAACCAACCGGTCTGCAGAGCCTCCTGGCAAGTGTAGTAGGCGCCGAACAGACATATTCCCAGTTCGGAAACAGTAGCTTCCTTTTGAGGCAACAAACTAATAGCAACAATCTTTTCCGGGAACCTACGGAGCCGACCGGTTCGGTTGGCCAATCCCCAGCTCCAAAGTTCCAGGGGCACTGAAGGCAGGTCATCGGGCAAGTCGGCGTCTCTGTCGTATTTTTCCAAGGAGCGGTTCTGGTTGTGCCAAAGCACACTATGTACGATCATCCTAGTAAAATCGTCGATCGTCAGCGTCGCATCCAGACGATAATCGCGTACTCCACGCTTCTTGCTGGGTTTACCGTCGACAACGCCCTCTGCGAATGGTTTGAACTCTTCCTGCACAGTACGGAAATAACGTTCGACGATTCCCTTTGCATCGCCGCGATAGGCTGGCGCATTTTCAATTCTCACCCCAAACCTTGTGATTAGGGCATTCACCTGATGACCGAGCAACTCGCCGCGATCCGCGAGAATGGCATCTGGGAGACCCGACGTCGGCCAATCCTCCATTTCAATGGAGATACCAAGCTGATCGCAATAAGAAACTTTGTCCGCACTGGCATGCGCCAGAGCCATCATCGCACTGGCATAGGACGGCCCTTCAAAACCGACATAAAGTCCCGCAACCATACGAGAAAAAACGTCTATTACGAAGTAGACAACTGGACGACCGACGATCTTTGACCTGCCCACTGTCGAAACCAGGTAAACATCTGCGATCGTCGCGTCGATCTGAAAGCGTGCCCCCGGTCCGAACACCTCCGAGTTGGAAGTGCTTGTCAGAGGCCGGATGTCTTTGTTGTATATGATATCGGATGTTCTTCTGCGAACAACTTCCCGCGGTTCGTACTCCCTACTTGCAAAAAACTGGAATTGCCGTTTGGTGGGGTATTCCCAATCTTCGGAAGGTGCGTAGCGCGCCTTATACAGATTCATAAAATGCCGGTAGGCCGAAGCCAGAGAACGCTTCTTCTTGGACTTCAAATATGCGCTTTCAATCGACATCCGGAACAGGCGCTCGATATCAGGGGTGATAAGAACACGTTCGCCTTCTCTTCGTGATCGCTTTCTCCCTAGCCGCCCTTTCGCCTTCCGGCGCTTTCCCGCGGCCCCAGACAGGTGATAATCAGGAAGCAACGCGTTGATCGTCATGCCACGCTGCCAATAGCGTCTTAGAAGACGATAAATCGTTTGTTTGGTTGTTTGGTGCTGACCGAGCACCTTCCTGACCAGAGCACCACGTTCGGCTTTGTCGAATATTGCCGGTGTATCGACAATATCCCGGATCAATCGCCAGCCACGTTCCCGAACTTGAAATGCTTTGCTGTCTTCATCAGCGAATGCCATTGTCTGTGCGAGAAATGGGTCATCAACAACCGTCGCGGCACCTTCCGCAAACAACCGCTCCAGTTCTTCGGTGTCGCGTTTCTCCGGGAACGCCCCACTGCCATCCAGGTCGATAAGAATGGTAGTCTCACTATTGGACCACAAAACCCTATATTGGCCGCCGGAAAGCGAGAACACGGTATTAACCTGCAGCACGGCGCCCTCCCTCCGCAACGAGGGACGAGTTCACAGCGATATCCGATGCCATCAACGTCTGATAAGGGACTTGAATATCAAACAACAAATAACGTTGGCTGAGCAGAATTCGGAGCCAGTAAAGCGCCTCTCCCGCTTCCAAACTGTAATTCAAGTCCAATTGCTGGGCCAAAGCGACAAGCTTTCTGCGAGGTGACTCTTCAATACAACGCAGAAACAGTTGGGTATATCTCTGGAGATCCTCAGCCGACGGACTCTCCATGGAAACAGCGGTCAACCATTTAATATTGGCAACAGCGTCCTTTGAGACATCCCGATCGGTTATCAGAAACCATGGGACATCCAGTGCCTTCCAGTAGCGACGTTCCAGCTCCAACTTCTCGACGGTCCGAGCATCGTTGAGGTCGCTCGCGTATTTAACCTGAATGGCAAATTTTCTGTGGATCCAGGACGGCGAATCAACCAGGAAATCGGATGTCGCGACCTGGTTAACGCCACCCATTGCCGGATGGCGTATCCCGGCTTCCGCCGCCAAACTGACCGTCTTGTCCCGCCGGAGCGGATATTGCTCGCGAATGTCGGTGACGTCAGCACTCCAATCAAGAGACAGGAATACTGCCAGTTCCAGATCGGAAAGCAGGTGGTGTATGCGGTTCGTTTTAGCGCCTAGCACGCGATGCGAGCGGCCTTTCGACGAAACATCCTGGACTGTAAGGAAGGGTTTGTAATCTGACAGCCGCCCCTGGCCACAGCCCTTCTCGAGGCGCCGTTCGATATCGCGTTCAGACAATCCCGGTGTCTTGGCCAACGTCACCTCCCTGATATAGGGAGGCAACGTAACACGTCCACCGGCGGTATGATACTTTATTGTTCAGTATGATACTTTATTGTCGAGTATGACACTTTATTGTTCTCCCACAGGACCGCGCCTTCCCCCGCAGGATTTATTCGACCGTCACGCTCTTCGCCAGGTTACGCGGTTGGTCCACGTCGGTGCCTTTAAGGACGGCTGTGTGATAGGACAGCAGCTGCACCGGCACAGTGTAGAGAATGGGTGCGACGAAGGGGTCGACGGTGGGCAGTTCGATGCTGGCCGCCGGTTTCGCCTGACGTTCCATCTTGGCAATACCCTCCTTGTCGGAGAGGAAGATCACCTTGCCGCCACGGGCAATGGTTTCCTGCACGTTGGAGGCGGTTTTCTCAAACAGCTCGTCATTGGGGGCGACCACCACGATCGGCACATTTTCGTCGATCAGGGCAATCGGCCCGTGCTTCATCTCACCCGCCGCATAGCCTTCGGCATGGATATAGGAGATTTCCTTCAGCTTCAGCGCCCCTTCCAGGGCGATCGGGAAGGACGCCCCACGCCCCAGGTAAAGCACATCGCGCGCCTTGGCGACGATCTGCGACAATTCGCGGATATGATCATCGTGGTTCAGAACCTCCGCCACGCGGCCCGGCACTTCAGCCAGTGCGGAAGCCAACTGGGCTTCCCTCTCCCGGCTCAACACGCCGCGCGCCTTGGCGACACCGATGGCGAAACAGGCGAGCACGGTCAACTGCGTGGTGAAGGCCTTGGTGGAGGCAACACCGATTTCCGGACCGGCATGCGTGCGCAGGATCGCATCGCTCTCGCGGTCGATTGTGCTTTCCGGCACGTTGACGACGGACAGGACATGCTGGCCCTCGCGTTTGCACAGGCGCAACGCCTCCAGCGTATCCATGGTCTCGCCGGATTGGCTGATGAACATCGCCAGGCCGTCTTTCGGCAGCGGCGGGTTGCGATAGCGGAATTCAGAGGCGAAATCGACCTCCACCGGCACGCGTGCAAGCTGTTCCAGCCAGTATTTGGCAACCATGCCCGCGTAATAGGCGGTGCCGCAGGCGGTGATCGTGATCTTCGGCACATCCGCCAGATCCACCGGCAGGTCCGGCAAGGTGATGGTCTGGGCGGCGGGGTTCAACACGGTGGACAGCGTGTCGCCAACGACCGTCGGCTGTTCGTAGATTTCCTTCAGCATGAAATGCGGGAAATTGCCCTTGCCCACCATGGCACCGGAAACGGCCGTCTGCACCACAGCACGCTCAACGGGATTACTGTCGGTATCAAAAACTTCCGCACTGTCATGGGTCAGGACGGCCCAGTCACCTTCCTCCAGATAGCTGATCCGGCGGGTCAGCGGCGCCAGGGCCAGGGCGTCGGAGCCGAAGAACATTTCGCCCTCACCATAACCGATAGCAAGCGGGCTGCCACGGCGCGCACCAATCATCAGGTCGTGCTCGCCCTTGAAGATCATGACAAAGGCAAAGGCCCCTTCCAGACGCGGCAGCAATTTGCCGACGGCCTCTTTCGGGGAAAGCCCGTCTTCCAGATAGGCACTGATCATATGGGCGACGACTTCGGTATCCGTTTCGGAGGTGAAGGTCACGCCGCGCGTCGCCAATTCGTCGCGCAATTCCTGGTAATTCTCGATGATGCCGTTATGAACGATGGCGGTATTCTCACCCATATGCGGGTGGGCGTTGTTTTCCGACGGCACCCCGTGGGTTGCCCAGCGGGTGTGACCGATCCCGGTCGTACCGCCCAGCGGCTGTTCGGCCAGGACATTTTGAAGATTGACCAGCTTGCCTTCGGCACGGCGACGGTCAATACCGCCATCAATCAGCGTCGCGATCCCCGCGCTGTCATAACCGCGATATTCAAGCCGCTGCAGGCCGTCCACCAGCAAGGGGGCTACATCGCGCTTTCCGATAATTCCAATAATTCCACACATATCCGTCTGTCCCTCTCAAGCAGCCTGTCTATGCCCCAAAGACCGGCCTAATTGTTCTTCTCTTGCGCCTTGGCCTCTTTGATTGCCTTGGCTTTCTCCCGGAAGACCGAGGCTGCCCCGCTCTTCTCGACCTGTTTGCCCCGGGCAATCGCCAGGGCGTTGTCTTCCACATTGCCGGTGATCACACTACCTGCGCCGACAATTGCGCCCGCGCCAACTTCCACCGGTGCCACCAGTGCACTGTTGGAACCGATGAAGGCCCCTTCACCGATGATCGTGGGCGATTTATTGAAACCATCATAATTGCAGGTGATCGTGCCCGCACCGATATTCGACTTCGCGCCGACCTGTGCGTCACCCAGATAGGTCAGGTGATTGACCTTGGCCCCGGCCCCGACCGTGGTTTTCTTGGTTTCCACGAAGTTGCCGACCTTGGCCCCTTCGGAAAGAACAGTCCCTTCCCGCAGGCGGGCATAGGGGCCGACCATCGCACCACTTTCCACAACCGCCCCTTGCAGGTGGCTGAAAGCATGGATGATGACATCATCTGCAACGCGGACACCCGGACCGAAATAGACGCTCTGCTCGACAATCACATCCCGGCCGATCACGGTGTCATAGGAGAACCAGACAGATGCCGGGTCACGCAGGGTTGCGCCATTGACCATCGCCTCAAGGCGGCGCTTGTCCTGCCAGATGCGTTCGGCGCGCGCCAGGTCCGCCCGGCTGTTGACACCCAGCACCTCATCTTCCGCCGCCATGGCGACCGCACAATGATAGCCCTTGTCCCGGGCGATGCCGACGATATCCGTCAGGTAATACTCCGCGCTGGCGTTTTCATTTCCAATCTCGTCCAACAACGGCAGGGCCAATTTCGCATCCAGCGCCATGACACCGGAATTGCAGACGCCGATTTCGCGCTGTTTATGGGTGGCATCCTTATGTTCGACGATGGCCTGCAGGCTGCCATCGCTTTCCTGCACAAGGCGGCCATATCCGGTCGGGTCTTCCGGCTCAAAACCGAGCACGACCACCGCCGCCCCTTCCTCACAGGCGGCGACCATCCGCTCAAGCGTTGCCACCTCGATAAAAGGCGTATCACCAAACAGGATAAGGACCGTTCCCTCGTTGAAACCTTCCAGGGCCGGAAGCGCCGCCATGACCGCATCGGCCGTTCCGGCCTGACGTTCCTGAGTGGCGATCTGCGCAGGTGCCACTGCTGCTGCGACGTTGTCCATTCCCGGCCCGACGACGACCACCGTCCGGTCCGCGCCCAATGCATCCACCGCGGCCTGTACATGGCCGACCATCGGACGATTGGCGATTTCGTGGAGAACCTTCGGCAGGGCGGATTTCATCCGTGTCCCCTTGCCCGCGCCAAGAATAATTGCTGCGCGAGGATGGCTTGTCATATGTGAATACCCAAATTTATGCGACCGAAAAGAAAACGCGCCTGCAGGGCTGCTTTCCTGCAGGGCAAACTGCCACAGGACGGAACTTTCGCCAAGTCACATCCTGTTACCGTTTTTTGCTATATGTTGCAGATTGTTAAAGAACGGCACCCCCGAAGAAAGACCTAATGCCGGGTGTGCCTGAAAGTGTCCTTGTAGATATCAAGCACCTTCAAGACATCCTTGCGTTGTTCGGGACTGATACCGGTGAGCCTGCCGCCCAGTATCATCCGAATATTGTCACCCGTTCCGCCCCGTGCGGATACCGCCACGATCAGGCTATGTGCCAGATCAGGGCCGATAACCGCGGCAAGACGCGTTTCCAGCTTTGGCAAACCGTTATACATGGAGTGGGCCATGGCACCATACTCCCCCATACCAGAACGTCCCCCCATACTTCCTTCAAGGGCAGATTACCATATTTAAATAAATTTTTGATAAAATTTTATCAAATGGATATTCGCTTCCCGTAACCCTGAAACGATATCGGCGCAAAAGAAAATAATTCGATCATAAATCAATCATTTCTTTCCCTTTGCAACCATTCTGTAACGCATCTACTGTATGCCAAGCGCAAATCACCGCATGACACACCAGAATTAGAGTATGGCCCAGCAACAACAGATATTTGAACGGCAAACAAAAATTGCCGAACTCGTCCGAACGGCAGGTTTTATCAGCGTAGATAGTCTGGCACAGCATTTCGGCGTCACACCGCAAACCATCCGGCGCGACGTGAACAAACTTTGCGACGAGGGCATGCTGCGTCGTATTCACGGCGGCGTTGCCCCACCGGCGGATCGCCCCAACATCGACTATCGCAAACGAAAGCTGATCAATCTCAAAGCCAAGGAAGAGATCGCCGCCACCGTGGCCGAACGCATTCCGGATCATGCCAGCCTTGCCATTTCCATCGGCACGACACCCGAACTATGCGCCAAGGCCCTGAGCGGCCACAGCCATCTGCGCATTTTTACGAATAATTTCAACGCAGCCTTCGTCTGCTGTGAAAACGCCACTTTTGAAGTCACCGTTCCGGGTGGCCGTTTGCGCAACAAGGACAAGGACCTTTTGGGAAGCTCCGCCGTTGATCTTTTCAAGGCCTATAAAGTAGACGTGGGCGTATTCGGGGTGGGCGGCGTGGACAGCGACGGCACCCTGCTGGACTTCTACGAAGGCGAGGTCGGCGCACGGCAGGCGATCCTGGCGAATTGCCGCCGCGCCTATCTGGTTCTGGACCAGAGCAAATTCGGCCGCACCGCCCATGTCCGCGGCGGCCATATCACCGAGGTGGATGCGGTTTTCTGCGATGCCCCACCACCGGAAAGCATCCGGCATATTCTGGAAGACGCCGGGGTCGAACTTGTTATCTGTGACAATGGCGGAAAAAAGAAACGGCCAGCCCTGGGATAGGCGTTGCCATTCCCGACCGGGGGCGGCATCTTCTTCGTCTCATAAAAACGGAATACTTGGGGGGTGGGCATCATGACAGAGCCGATGACGTTCAGGCATACGCTGGTCTTTGACCTCGACGGCACATTGATCGAAAGCGACCGTGACCTGGCCCGGGCCGCGAACCGCCTTCTGGCCGAACGGGACCGCCCCGCGTTGACGCTGGACCGCGTCCGCAGTTTTGTCGGTGATGGTGCCAGAAAGCTGGTGGAACGCTGTTTTGAAGCCACCGGCGGCCTGCCCGCCTCTCTGGACGACCTGACCGCCCGTTTCATTGCCCTTTATGAAGAAAACATCGCCGACGAGACGACTGCCTTTGACGGGGTCCATGAAACCCTGACGGCGTTGCGTGCAAAGGGTCATCGTCTTGCCGTCTGCACCAACAAGCCGGAAACGGCAACGCGTCGCCTGCTCGATATTCTCGGGCTGGCGGATTATTTCGAAGATCTGGTCGGCGGAGACAGCCTGCCGGTGCGCAAACCCGACCCGGGCCATATCCTCGCCCTTCTGGACCGGATGCAGGTTTCGCCGAAAGACGCCGTTATGGTGGGCGACAGCGGCAATGACATTTTCGCCGGACGGGACGCAGGCCTGAAGACGATTCTGGTGACTTTCGGCTATTGTCGCACACCGCATGAGAAATTACCGGCGGATGCCATGGTCGATCATTTCAGCCAAATCCCGGACATTCTCGCGCAGTTCAGTCAGCCCCACCGCAAGGCAGGCACGAACGCGCTTGACAGTGCAGCCCCCGCCCCGTAAACACCGCTCCGCACGCCACACGGCGGCATCGTCCAAAAAGCGACGGACGGGCGCGTAGCTCAGCGGGAGAGCACTGCCTTCACACGGCAGGGGTCACAGGTTCAATCCCTGTCGCGCCCACCATATTTAGCCACCACTACGAAATTTTATTGCTATTTTCTGCAAACCGTGTTTATTGCGCTGCACAGGCACCGTGCGAAGAGAACGACCCGATCGTTGGCAGTGTTTGTAGGGTGCAGCGGGCCACAGGCCCTGCAGTTTTATAAGTGTGCTATAAGCACGAACACCCCCAGAGGCTGATCTCCGCAAGCTTCCACGGAAAACGCCGCCGCGGCATAGCATGTGCCGTCCGCGTGGCCCATTGACGAGAGTTATTGCTTGACCCAATTTACCGACCTTGGTCTTACCAAGGCTATCCTTCGTGCCGTATCGGACGAAGGCTACACCAATCCCACCCCGATTCAGGCCCAGGTCATCCCCGCCATGCTGGCAGGCAAGGATGTTCTTGGCACCGCACAGACCGGAACCGGCAAAACCGCCTCCTTCGTGCTGCCCCTGTTGCATCGGATCGTTGACGAGAAGCTGCGCCCGCGCGAGAAAAGCTGCGGCGCGCTGATCCTTGTGCCGACGCGTGAGCTGGCCGCCCAGGTGGTGGACAATATCCGCAACTATGGCCGGCATATGAAACATTCCGTTGCCATGGTCATCGGCGGCGCAAAAGCAGGCCCGCAGATCCAGGCCATGAAACGCGGCGTCGACATTCTGGTCGCGACGCCCGGCCGGTTGGAAGACCTGGTCTCCACCGGCGACATCCGCCTGGACGCCACGCAGACCGTCATCCTGGATGAGGCCGACCAGATGCTGGATTTCGGCTTTGTCCCGGCGATCCGCCGCATCCTGAAAAAGATCCCGGCAGCACGGCAAACGGCGCTTTTGTCTGCCACGATGCCGCCCGCCATCCGCTCGCTTGCCGATGACTTCCTAAACCAGCCGGAAGAAATTTCCGTTGCGAAGGTTTCCAAACCGATCGAAAAGATCCAGCAGAAAGTGATCTATTCGGCGAAAACAGCCAAACGCAATCTGCTGGTCGAAGTCCTGAACGCAGAGGACATTGACCGCGCCGTCGTCTTTACCCGCACCAAACACGGCGCGAACAAGGTGACCCAGCATCTGGACAAGGCCGGACTTTCCGCCGCCGCCATTCATGGTAACAAGAGCCAGAACCAGCGGCAGTTGGCCCTGGCAGGCTTCCGTTCCGGCAAGATCAAGATTCTGGTCGCCACCGACATTGCCGCACGCGGCATCGACGTGGACGGCGTCTCCCATGTGGTCAACTTTGAGCTGCCCAATGTGCCTGAGGTCTATGTCCACCGGATCGGTCGGACGGCGCGCGCGGGCAAAAGCGGCATTGCCATCTCCCTGGTCGAAGAGACGGAAATCCCCTATCTGCGGGATATCCAGAAACTGATCGGTGAAAAGATCGAGGCGGCAAACGATCCCGTTGTTTCGGGCGAAGCGAATGACAATAGCGCTGCGGAACCCAGCCGTAACACGCCCAACCAGCGGAACCAGCGTAATCGCGGCCGCGGCCGCGGTCGTGGCAAGCCCTCAGCCGACAAAGCACAGGGTGACAAGCCACAGCAGGCACAAAGCAAAAGCCGCCCGGCCAAAGGCCCGAAGAGACCGGCTTCTAAAAAGCCAGCCTCAAGGAAACAGGGTGGACGCCGGACTGGTGACGATTCCGCGAAGGCGGGCCTGAACCGAATGTTTGCCAATATCGGCACCAAAGGCTGACCTGCTCTTCCGGAGCAATCAACTGTCTATCGCCGCCATAAAGGCCGGGGGATATCGCTCTCCTTCGGTCTTTGGCGGCAGCCTTTCCTCCAGATGCAAAAGATCGTCCTGCGTCAGCACCAGTTGTGCGGCCTGCGCATTTTCCCGAACCCTCTGCGGGTTGCGTGTTCCCGGAATAGGAATGACCCTGCCCTGGCGGTGCAACAGCCAGGCCAGCGCCACCTGCGCAGGCGTAGCATCTTTCTCTCGCGCAAGCCTTTCCAGGGCATCAACAAATCCTTTGTTCGCAGCCATGCTTTCCGGTTGGTAGCGGGGATTGTGCCGCCGCATATCCACAGGCGCCAGTTGATCGACCGACTTTATCTGCCCCGCCAGAAAGCCACGCCCCAACGGGCTATAGGCCAACAGGGCAATATCCTTATCCGCCAGGGCCTGCAAAATGCCGTCTTCCACATGGCGTTCCCAAAGGGAATATTCGGTCTCCAGAACCGCCAGCGGATGAACCTCATGCGCCCGCACAATCGTCGCCGGTGAGGCTTCCGACAGTCCGATTTCCCGCACCTTACCGGCCAGCACCAGATCGCGCAGAACGCCAACGCTTTCCTCGATCGGCACAGCCGGGTCGACGCGGCAAAGGATCAGAATATCAATCGCCTCGACATTCAGGCGCCGAAGCGAGTTTTCACAGGCCTCGCGCAGATAGGCAGGGCTGCCGTCAATCCGCGTGGGCCTTCCATTCTCATCCGGCCGCATGCCTGTTTTCGTGGCCAGGAGCATTTGATGACGACGCTCCGCCACGACTTCGCCAATCAGGGTTTCATTCGCGCCCCTGCCGTAGAAATCGGCTGTGTCCATCAGATTGATACCGCAATCAATGGCCGCATGAATCGTTCTCAGCGCCTGCGACCTGTCGACGGCCCCATAGCCACCGCTCAACCCCATACAGCCCAACCCCATGGCGGAAACCGCCATGCCGCTTTTTCCGATTCGCCGTTGCTCCATTTCACATCACTCGTCTATAGTTTGCCGGAGAGGTGGAAATAGCCGCTATGGATCGCTCGGGATTGGATAAATCGGCCAGACAGGCGGAAATTTGTTTTCGCCCCCAGGGCCCCTTGTGCCGGATCGTGCGCGAAATTGCGATCTCGCAACAGCCTTCCCTGGCAAAAGACGCAGTCCTTCTGCCACGTGGTGGTATGGACCTTCTGTTCTTTCTGGGTGAACAGACTGCCGCAGCATTTCTCATGGGAACATATACATCCGTTCGACGGAAGCCCGGAAACAGAAAGGGACAAACACTGGCTGTCCGCTTTTACCCGGGCGGACATGCAGGCATTTTTCCGGACACCGCAAAAGAACTGGCCAATAGCCACACCCCTGTCGGCAGCCTGGAGGCAAAGGGGATTACAGAGCTTCTGAACCGTCTGGCGGATGAGCCCGATACCCGCAAACGCCTGACATTGCTGGAAAATGACCTGACCGGCCGGATGAGGACGGTTTCATCCAAACGCTTTGCCCTGCTCAGCCATTCGACAAAACTGATGGATGGCGGAATTATGGGCATCCGGGAGCTGGCCGGTGCCGTGGACAGCACGCCACGCAGCCTGCACCGGCTGTTTCTGGAGGAACTTGGCATAAGCCCCAAGAATTTCAGCAGGATCATCCGCTTCCGCAGGGCCGTTGCGGAGGCGAGGAACACACAATCCCCCGACTGGGCCGGGATCGCAGCGGGCTGCGGCTATTATGACCAGTCGCATATGATCCGGGACTTTCAGGCAATCGCGCGGACCTCTCCTCAAAAACTCCTGAAGGAAATCGGCGCAAAAGTCTAATTTGAAGCGTCGGAACAATACCCTTCCAGCAGATTCCGTTTTTTCTGCAACCCTTCCCACAGGAAATCAAGCAGGGCCCTTACCCTGGCCGCATGGCGCAGATCGGGATGCACCAGCAGCCAAAGCTCCGTCTCCATGGCCGGAACCGGGTCGGAAAGGCGACATAGGCCGGGATCGGGATCCCCCAGGTAGCAAGGCAGGGCAGCCACGCCCAACCCCGCGCCCGCCGCAACGGACAGCGCCAGAAGCGAATTGGCCTTATGGACAATCCGCTCCGCCGGTATCTGCGAGGCAATCCATCTGGCGGACCGGCTCTGGCTCAAGCTGTCATCGGGGCAAAGCCAGTCGTGGGCGTCCAACGCCAGGTCTTTTCCCCGCCCCGACAGGTAGTCCTCAGAGGCATAAAGAGCCGTGCCCACAATGGATATCCTGCGCCCCGCCAGCTCTTCCGGCGCAGAGGCAGCGGGGCGGAGCGCCACATCCGCGTCACGCTTGCTGAGGCGGAAAAAGGCGTTGTCGATTGCCGTCTCCACAACGATCGCCGGGTATTCCTCGTGGAAGGCCTGCAACAGCGGCGCAACCGTTGTCATCAGCGTATCCGGCAGGGTCAGGCGGACAACGCCTGACGGGCTCAAAGCCTCCCCGGCGACACGCCGCTCCAGTTCACCCAAGGCATCCAGTATCTGTGCTGCGGCGGCGATTACTTCTTCTCCGGCCGGGGTCGGTACATATCCATCCCGGGCCCGGTTGAACAAATGCGCGCCCAAGCGTGCCTCCAACGCCTGCAAACGCCGGAAGGCCGTCGAATGGTCAATCTGTAGCGACCGCGCCGCGCCTGTAAGACTGCCCATCTCGCCAATTGCCTGGGCGAGACGCAAGTCATCCCATTTGTATTTATCTTGCATAATATGCAAACACATCTTTCAGTTTTGCCGTATTTCCTTGCAAAGATAACAATCCAATATCCGTCATGCAATTCACCCCTTTGCAATCCGCGCAAGGATTGCCAACCCTCATGGGAGGAAAACATGACGGAACTCACGCTCATCAGTTACGATCTCTGCCCCTATGTTCAGCGGGCCTCTATTGCCCTGCAGGAAAAAGGCATCCCTTTCAAACGCATCAATATCGACCTCAACAACAAGCCGGACTGGTTTTTGGAGATCTCGCCACGCGGTAAGGTTCCCTTGTTGAAACTCGAGGACGGCACCGTTCTCTTCGAATCCTCCGTTATTTGCGAATATCTGGAAGACCGGTATCCCAATCCCCTGCACCCGCGCGATCCGATCGCAAGGGCGGGCCATCGTGCCTGGATGGAATTCGGGACGGCGGTGCTGGGCGATATCTGGCATTTGGAAACAACAGGCAACGAGGCCGTTTATCACCAGAGGGCTGCCGCCATTCGCCAGAAATTCCAGCGCGTGGAAGACGTTCTGCAAGACGGCCCCTATTTTGCCGGAACCACCTTTTCGCTGGTCGACGCTGTATTCGGGCCTGTGTTCCGCTATTTCGACCTGTTCGATCAACTGGCCGACCATGGCATCTTCGATGACCTGCCAAAGATTCGGGCCTGGCGCAGCGCCCTTGCTGACCGCACCAGCATTCACGATGCGGTGGCGCCCACATACCTGGACCGCCTGCGGTCATTCCTCGCCGACCACGACGCCTACCTCTTGCGGCAGGCCCGTGAAGAGGCGCTGGCATGACCTCTTCAATTGCCTGGATATTGCTCATAATATCCGGATTGCTTGATGTCGCCTGGGCCGTCAGCATGAAATATGCTGACGGCTACAGCCGGCCTGGCTGGTCGGTCCTGTCTCTCGGATTGCTCGCGGCTTTCGTCTATCTTCTTGGACGGTCACTGGCAGTATTGCCGGTGGGAACCGCCTATGCGGTCTGGACAGGTATTGGTGCGGTCGGCACCACCGCATTGGGAGTTTTTCTGTTCCAGGAGCCTGTCAACGCCATCCGCCTGTGCTCCGTCTTCCTCGTCGTCGCGGGGATTGCAGGACTGAAGCTGTCATCGTAATCGGGCATCACGCACCCGCCTCCCTCCTACCCAACCACCGCATACCATTGGTTTCACCGTGATATAGTTGGATATCGCACCCTGTGGGAGGGGCCCGATGACGACATTGGTTTTTCGACTTTGGCTGGTTATAGCCACTGCACTTTGGTTGTATTTCGGGCCGAAGACCTTTTTTGACAATCAGGATTACCGTGAAACGATCCAACAGATTTCATCAATCGAATCAAGTCAATCGCCACCGCAGGCGGACATGGCGCGCAGGAACACCCTGCCCGCAGGCGCACAGGAGACGCGCAATCAGTATGAAAGCGCTTTGGAAAAACGCAGCCAGTTAAGAGAACGCCTGACCACGGACCTGATCGGCATCACCGTTCCCCTTGCCTTTCTTGTCCTTTTCTGGCTCGCAAGCGGACCGATGCGCAGAAGATAGCGCAATCACAACCCCTGATTGGTTGACCGAAAAGTCACTATAGTAGTAACAGAAACGCGGGTAACGGCAGATAAGATGAAATGTCATTCCCACTCGGGAAATTCGAGAGTAGAATATATCAATTATTGAAGTGATTTCGAACAACCCGGCGACCAAAAAGGTAACGCCGGGTAGCTGTTATTCTTGGGGGATTTATGAAAGGCCTGTGCAAGCTCTTGAAGCGGCGTCGCACCATGGTATGGAAATCGGCCTGTTCATTGCCGGTTCTCCTCTCTGCCTTCCTGTCGGTTGCGGCTTCGGCCTCCCCTTTGAATAAGGAAATCATTTTTGCCTATCCCCCTCAGGGATACCCGCCCTATATCATCACCGCAGACGGCGACGGCGCCCCCACCGGTATTGTTGCAGACGCCTTTTCGCAGATTTCACGGGAGACCGGCTACAAGGTTGTCTTTCGCCAATATCCCGACCGGCGCGCGCAAATCCTGCTACAGCGTGGCAAGATCGACGCCATCGCCTTTGCCCGTGAGTGGGTCCAGTCGCCCGACAACTATCGTTGGACAAAGCCCCTCCTGAAAGTGGCCGACCATCTGATCTTCGATGCCCACAGGGTGATCAAACACGCCGACATCCAAAGCCTGCGCGGCAAGATGATCGGCACCATGGTTGCCTTCATCTACCCCAGCTTTGAAAACGCCTTTAATACCCAGGCAATCACACGAACAGATGCACCGGCGTTCAGGAACCTGTTCCTGATGCTTAAGTCCGGACGCGTCGATGCCGTCCTTCTGGATGAGCGTGTGGCCGGGTGGTATATCGCACAGTCTCCGGACCTTCGGCCAGACGACTTCGCCATCCGCAAACCCGGATTTGACGCTGTCGGCTATCGCATCATGATGCCAACCCTCACTCCGTTGGGCTGGGAGGGTTTCATTGAGAAATACGATAAGAAGCTGGATCAGTGGAAATCCAATGGCCATCTGCAGGCCCTCATCAGCCGCTACGCAATCAAGCTCAAGCAGGCTACCCGCGACGGTGAAGACGGCTCTTAAGACGCGTCGGGATGCACCTCGGCCATGATCTGGATTGCGTGACCGTCCCAGTTGATCGCACCATCAGCCGGTAGATCGCCCGGATTTCTGCCGTCGATCTGGAGGCTATCACCACCATCGTCATGATGCTGGACCGTCAAAGTGTGTTGCGTCTGACTGCCATCATTATCATTAAACACAACCGTCAAAGTGTTATTGTCGTCGGTCATATCCACGACATCGGCAAGACTTAACGAGGCGTTCAACGGCCCCTCAATACCAGTCATATCAAGAACTTCGACATTGTGCAGGCCCTGATAACCGCCATCCTCAAGGGTAACCGAGTCACCACTGTGAGAAACAACGCGGACCGTGTCCATGCCCTGCCCACCATCCACGCCGGATGTATCGAAATTGCTCAACTTGAGGCTTGAATCCGCGCCCAATGCATCATTGACGACGGCGCTGTAATCCTGGTGACTGCCTAGCTCGCCTCCCGTCAGGGCTGTCGCTGCAATCTGCATGATGTCGTTCCCACGGCCACCCAGCAACAGGTCATCCCCACCGTTACCGACCAAGGTATCATCACCATTCCCACCGACCAGAACGTCCGTGCCAGCCGTACCTTCGAATACGTCTGTCCCATTCCCTCCCAGCCTCAGATTGACCTGGTTGAGATCATAAACCTCGTCACCGACGGAAACCTGCAGGTCTTCCACATCGCTGATATTGAGATTCAGCGCCGAGATATTCAAATCGGTCGCACTGCCGTCATGCAGGGCATTATAGGCGTCTCTCAATTCACCCAATGCGCTTACCCATTGATCCGACGAACCGTCAAGGTGGATTTTCAGCAGGTCATCACCCCCGCCGCCCTCAACACTGGTTGAGGTGGAAAGGTCATCGCCCTGCGAGAACGATACCGACAGGATATCATTCCCTTCCGTGCCCGAAATCGTCACGCCCCCGTCGGACCCACCCGAACCTGGATCTGGGTCAGGGGCTGGAGCAGGATCTGGGGCAGTGTCAGATGTGGTGCCAGTGACATCCTGCTGAGCGTTGTTGTTGTCGCCTGCGCCGACCGTGCCACTCTGGTCGCCTGCCGGGGAACCGGTCGCTCCGTCGTCACCCGGGAGTGTATCGACACCATCATCCGCACCCGTGCCGGTATCTGCCGCCGCACCGGCCACGGTCTGGTCAAACTGGTCCAGGAAGGCCTGGTTCCCTACCCCCGCGTCGGCCCCGGCGGGCCCTGATGCCGCGTCCACGCCGCCGCCATCGCCTGATGGTGCGTCGTTCTGACCGTGATTGCTGTGATTCAATTCACTGGGGTCGATATGCGGTTGCGGTGGATGCAAATCCAACGCGCGGCCATAAGTGTCATGCTGTCCGCCCGGGTCCAGGGAGAAGACATCCGACGGCGATGACAGGGAACTTGCCACCTGGGTGGAATCCCCGAAGGCCGCCAGAAGGGAAACGCCATAACTGTTGCCAACGGTCACCGCACCCTCAAAAAGGGTAACAGTGGTCTCACCACCCACGGCGGCAACATCGACACCGTATTTCGTGCCGCGGATACCGATTGTGGCAACCGGCGTCGAGACGGAAACGCTGTCCGGGTCGTTCTTGCCGATGACGCCACTGGCAAAAACAAAAGCACCGCGAACGATGTTAAAGCTTTGCGCGCCAAGATGGGTCGACGGGTCATAGACCATGTCGTCGAGGATAATGCGCCCGTCCTCGCCCATGGACATGGTGCTCTTGTCAACGAAGACGATACCCAAGGCGCCGTCGGAACCGGTTTCAAGAATGTCATCGGCAAAAACCGGGTCACCGTTTTGCAAGGTCTCCCGCGTTCCGTCCGCATGAATGGCAGTCGCTGCCCCTTCAAGCCCTTCGATCGTGCCGATCGGCTGTCCCAGGACATCCGCGTCGCCTGCCTGCGCATATTGACCGGGCGCCAAAGGCCCCGCCATGCGTGTCGCCATGGCAGCGGTAATCACCGCGCCGCCTTCGGTCATGAGATCCGGTGCGATATCGCCAAGGAAGTAATCTTGAAGATGAACCTCGTCCCCGCCAGGCCCGGTCAGGACAAGGTCATGGCCAACACGGCTGTATTCCGCATCCAGGATAAGAGTGCCATGAGGCACGATGACGGTTTCCGCCCCGTCCACGACAATCTGTGTGGCGGCAGGCTGAGCGTCAAAATCCCCATCGGAAAGCTGTCTTGCAGGCATTCCCGATTGTCCTGTCTCTCCGCCCTGGTTTTGCGGCGTTGCCATCCTGTGCCCCTTATTCCCCCCCGGGTTATGCCCCCGGAAATTCAGAGATATTATCGCAGAAAATCCCGGCATTGCCCATTGGTTTATGCCCAATGTCACGCCGGTTTTACAGGCTTCGCAGCAAAACCACACCGGGCTACCGCAAGGCTTGCGCTGTTATAGGGCAGCCTCACGATTTCCCCAAGCATAAATAACGCTTCCCCACCCAGACACCCCTCGCGTTTCTCCTTGATTTAGCGGTACAAACCGGCAAATTTAGCGCAGCAGACATCCCAAACCAAAGGGGCGAGTGAAGATACTATGGCCTATGTTATCGAATGCACAGACAAGGCGAACGCGATTGACATCCGCAAGGCAAACCGGGAAGCCCATCTGATCTATCTGGACAGCCACAAGGACAGAATTATTGCCGCCGGCCCCCTTCTCGACAGCACCGGTGACGGCATGATCGGCTCTCTCCTGATCATGGATTTCGATAATGACGCAGACGTGGAAGCCTTCTGCAGCAATGATCCCTATGCCAAGGCAGGACTGTTCGAAAAAGTCTCCTACCGCCCTTGGAAAAAGGTTTACCCGGCCGGTTAAGCATAACGGGCGGGCAGAAATATCAGGGTTGCGTTGAAATTCTTTCTTTTCAACTTCCTCCCGACAAGATATACAATCGCCCGTCCGCAAGCGACATTTGCGCACCCATAGCTCAGCTGGATAGAGCGCTGCCCTCCGAAGGCAGAGGTCAGAGGTTCGAATCCTCTTGGGTGCGCCATTTTCCTTTTAAAATCAAAATATTACACGAAACTCTAATGTTGATTTTTTACTTGACATTTTGAGTGTGTCACTAGTGTGTCTGGAGTATTCGTTCTGGCTGCTAAAGTAATCGATCGGCGTGGTGCAAGACTAGGGTTAAAATGGGCGTTTTCCCGTAGCGGCACGTAGCGATTTCATTCCCACCTTCTTACAAACGGCAAACAAAATAGTATCATTTTGCAAGCGCCGAGATGCCAATATCGCATATGGCATAGACTAGGCTACAAAGACGCACTCTTTGCGTTAAAAACTTCAAAATTGCAGGCAACATTAATTGAACTATCACAGATAGTATTGGTATATGATATCTGGATAATGAATTGCCTCCAGCACGGGAATGCTAAGGCAAGTGGTTTGGTACACGAGTTTGTCAGGACGGGCTTTGGGAAACATGTCCTGACATTTGGGGTACATGTGAGGGGAAGTATAAGTTGAGAGGCAAGAAGCTAGTTGCCCTGGTTGCATCCACGGCACTGATTTCTGGTTGTGTAACCACCGGACATGATTCCGGCCCCATGAAATCGGAAAATGCCTGTGAGTATGACACAACCACCTATATTGCGGCCGGCGCAGTCGCCGGCGCCGTACTCGGCCTGATTATTGGAGGCAAAAAGAACCGTGCCGCAGGAGCTTTAATCGGAACAGCCGTCGGCGGCATCGCAGGAAAGGCAACACAAAGCTATCTCGAATCTAGGTGCAGGCGCCTGGCTGAAGCGAAGAAACAGCTGAAGGTCGCTACAGTAGAGACAGAGCAGATTCAGGTTCCTCGACTGGACCATGCCCCAGAAGGCAATATGCAAGGTACCGGGCAGGAAGTCGAAACCAGCCCTGCTATCAAGCTGAATATCTCTATCGAAAGTATGTTTGCCAGCGGCAGTTCCTCCCTGAGCCGTGAAGCACGCGAGGACTTCAGAACCCTGGCAAAAACCTTCGCAGATACCGACCGAAAGGTTCTGATCGTCGGCCACACGGATTCAACCGGTGACGACAGGACGAACCAGCAGCTGTCAGAGGAACGCGCGAAGACTGTCGCCCTCCTATTTCAGGAAGAAGGCATTCCGGTCCATTCCCTTTATTTCAAGGGCGCAGGCGCAAGCCAGCCTGTTGCCAGCAATGACACAGTCGAAGGGCGTGCCAAAAATCGTCGTGTCGAAGTCATCGAACTCGAAGACGAAGCGAGCGTCCTGACCTACGCCCAACTCTCAACGTCGAACCCCGAAAGCCTGCCCTTGTCCGCTCCGCCCCGTAGTGATGTCGCTGAGAAAGACAACGAAAACAGCAAGCAAACAAAACCGTCGTCTCAACCGCCCACATTTGCCAAGGCGCTGCGCCAAGACCACTCCCTTGATTTCGGCGGGAAACCAGTGGACCAAACCGGCGCAGACATAGCCTCTCTCGTTGGTGCGGAGAAAGACAGTGGGGGCTTATTGGGCAATGTTTCGATCTTCTCGAAGGCCTTTGCAAGTGACGACCTCTCCGAAAATCCCCTGCTAACCACCAGCTGCATTGCTGATAGTTATCGAGAGCAAGGTGAGGTCAAATCGTTATCAACCGGGACGTCGACAAGACGGTCTATCGGTGACTATGCACCCGGCCTCTACTCGACATCCTGGTCTGAAAAGCTGAATAGCCACTTGGTTGCCATGACGCATGTCGCCGTGTCGCGTGACGGCGACACGGACCCTGGCACACCGGACGTGTTCGTTTTCGCCAATTTCAAGCCGGGCCAGGAAAAACCGACCATCGAGGCAGTTGGGAAGCCCCGAACTTACATGGGAGAGGCAGGTATCCTTTACCGCGTCTTCATGAGTAAAGAAGCTTGGCCTATTCGCTGTATTGACCTGGTTTTCGATCAAAAATCACCAGAGAAGGCAGCCTACGGGCGCCTCTATTACGACAAGGACGGTAAGGTTTACGCCGCCTCCTATATGCCCACCCTCGTCCGTTCGGGCAGTTGATTTTTTCAAGAGAGATTTCGAGATGGATTCTATCATTGATTTTCTGGATGCCTACCGCGCCATCATTGGTGCCGTGGTCGTAACGCTGCTTGCAACAGTCATCATCATCAAATGGTGGGACGAGGTAAAACTTTTTTGGAAGAGCGTCGGCTACGGCCTTCCGCTGATCGGCAAGGTCAGCCGCCTTTCAAAAGACACAGCACGCGATAGCTCGGGATGGTTCCAGTCAGAGAAGGCCCTGTGTCATTCCTTCTATTCCGACATCAAAAAAATTGCCGCTGATCCTCAGATGTTTGACCGTGCCACCAGTTATCTGGGCAAAGTACAAGAGCGTGGTCGTAACGAACTCAGCCTCTTCATGTGGGTCGTCATCGTCGCCCTGGTCTTCGTGGAAGCCCTCGGCTTTGCCTATGTGCTGTCGGGTTATACACTGCCGGGTGCCAGCGAAAAAATGCAGGTGCAGGGCGCCTTCGGCATCGCATTTCTAATTTCCTGTGTACTTGTCTGGCTCACCCACAGTGCCGGTTCTGAATTCCATAAGCGCAGCTTAATCAAAAAGGCCCGCACCTGGTGGCAGCACGATCAGTCGCCGGAGCGGCCGAATTTGATTGGTGCCCGAAATGACGTGTCTCTCGAGAATGACCATTTTGATGACGGCATGCCGAGCTATCTACAAATCGTTCACCGTCTGGACACCAATGCCCGCGTAACACCTGGTTTCCCAATTTGGTCTACCATCGCTTTCGCGGCCATCGCATTTGTTGCGATTGGGGCAACTGTTGTTCGGTATGAAACCTATAAGCAGGAACGTGTAGCAGAATCCACGCTGGGATCCGTTTCGACATCTGAGGGCGGTTTTTCCCTTGAAAACCTGATGGGGAATTCGGAACTGCCTTCCGCGATAACGGAGCCTCAAGCAGAAGCAGACAAAGCCGCGGAAGATGAAAGTGCTGGTTCTCGGGATACGGCCAACTTTACCACCTACGCAATTCTGGCGGTTCTGTTCGTCCTTATTCAGGTCATGGGTATTGGTATCGGCTATCGCACCGGATTTGCCGGGCGAGAATCGAAGAAGGCTCGAGGCATCATTCAGGACTTCAACAGCCGGGCGGAATATGAAACCTGGTACGAGCGCAAGAGAGATGCCATCGCGCGCATTGCACAAAAGCATTTGTCAGCCCTGCAAAGCAAACTGGCCCAATATGCACAGGAAATGAGTATTGATCGTGAAGATCGCAATATTCTGCACTCTGCTGCGGACCGGACTTTCCCGGTTCATTATGAGAACCAGTTGAAGGAAGAAGAGCGTCTCCGTCGCACCAGTGAGGCCATCACCAGCGAACGAAAACGAACCGTGACACCAACGGCTTCCGCGGTCGACGCAATGGCCACAAATGAGAACATTCGTACGAAGGCTGAGCCCCCCGACACAAGAACAGAAACGCCGGAAGAGATGGAAGCCCGCCTCCGTGCGGAGCTAATGGCGGAAGCCACCAGAGCGGCGGAGCCCAAAGAAACCGAAGAGCAGATGCGTGAACGGCTGCGCAGAGAAATGGGGATTTCCGACAATTGATGGCGACAATGACAGAAATACTTCGGAAGCTGTGCCTGCCCCTTGCTCTGGTTACGCTCGCAACCGGCCTTTCGGCTCACGCCGTTGCCGCGACAAAAGAGATCGGCAGCTGTTACAACGCCGTCAAACTCAACGACATGGCCGCCCCGGCACTGAAGCGGGAAATCTATGTGGTGGTGGACCAAACCGTCGAGTTTGATTTGCCGTTGCAGGAGCAGGCCTATCAAAAGCTCATGAAATTCCTACGCCCTGGCGACCGCGTGGTTCTTGTTAGTTTTTCGGCCTATGCCAAAGGCCGATATACCCAAGTCCTTTTTGATGGAACGCTGGATACAAGGCTTGACGACGAACAGCGCTATGACGTTCCCAAAAAAATCCTAAAAGTTCTGGACCATTGTTTCAGTGTTCAGGATCAGGGCGTGCGTCAACTCACGGGGAAAACGCTTATTGAGATATTCAAAGGCGCTCGCAGCGACCTACCCAATACCGAGATCATTCAAACCCTGCGCCTGGTCGCAAATCAACTCATGTCCAAGCCCAAAGCGCCACAGCAATATCTCTTCATCATCTCCGATATGCTGGAACACTCAGAAGTGACGTCGTTTTACAGCCATGGGTCGGTGCGACACCTTGATCCCCAGGCTGAACTGGAAAAAGTGAAAAAACTGGGGCCTCTTGGAGACAGTTACAACGACACCAAAGTCTACGTCTTGGGTGCCGCCTATTCTCTGAAAGGCACCTATCGCTCATCCGTAGAAATGAAATCCGTCCGGGCATTCTGGCAAGCGTATTTCGATGCATCTGGCGGTCATCTGATCGAGTTTGGTATGCCGGCGCTGTTGGGGGAGATTGGGGAGTGAAACTGAGTTAATGAGATGAACAGACAAGCTCATTAACGGCATCTAATGGATGTGACTTACCATGGGCTTTGGTGCATTGTTATTAGGATGCTTCGTAGCTCATCGCAATGAGTGCGGATACATTTTCGATATCTTTCTTCGACTTGATTGTGATTTCCAAGTCGCCGGTGCCGAAATGCCCGATTTGGCGCACGTCACGCATCATCATTGGATCCATGTCAACGGTGTCGGGATCAAGGTTCAAGTAAACGCGCACAACACGTTTTTGATTGTATATTTGGACTGACGCAAAGTTCCGGTTTCGCCGAAATGCCATATAATGCTTCTGTGGGTGAATAGTTACATCGTCGCCTAATGCCCGAAGCGTCCCAGCAAGTTTGTCATAGACTGCCCGCAAGTCCTTTGGTGCAGCCTCGATTTTGTCCTTTACCGTGACAACTGGCTTCCCAGCCTTCACTTTCACGCTACCGCCTCGGCTCGGAACAGCTTCTTCCAGCTCTTCAGCCAGTTTCGGCAATACAAGAAGCCGATGTATCAGCCCTTCAACCGTGTCCAGTATGACGGCGATTTGCTCTTTCGTTGGTGCCCAACCGCGATGGGCAGCGGCGTTACCCGCATCGACTACGGGATTCAAGATTTCTCGTTCGTGTTGAGACAGCATGCCGCCGTCCTGCAAGGCTTGTAGACCTTTCTGGAAATTACCCTTGTCACCAACAGTCAACACAATCAAGCGATCTATCAACGTCCGCGAACCGAACGTTGCGAGATAATGAGAGCCGGTTTGAAGGGAATTATAGATTTCGTCTGAAATCTCACGAAGAGTAGGGTCTGGAAGGTCTTCAAACCACGCTGGCGGATTGCGGTAGGTGACGGGCGGATAGATTACCTCGTCCCATTTTCCCTGGTTGTCAGATTCGCCTTTATACGGTTTATCAAAATATTCAACATCTTCCGAAAACAGCGTCATCTTGACAAGTTCAAGATTCTCGCAACCACAGCATTCAATTATCAGCATGCGTTGCTTAAACCAAACCATCTGATTGTCGTCGTCATCATGCTTGTTGTATTCGCCGCGAACAAAATGCTTGGTCTTCTGCTTACAGGCATTGCAGAAAAACCATTCAATTCGCTCTTCAGTCATGACTTTTCCTCTGACTGCTTTTCGTCGTATAGAGCAAAATTCAGCTCCATGACGAATTCGTCAGGGTCATCGCCGGACACCTCGCAAAAATCCAAAATTTCTATCCAAGGGTTTCCACCCGGTTTTCGATCCCAAAGACTAACTATATATTTTCCCGGAATGTGATCTTCATCGATGCTGCCCAGACAATGATCTTCGATAAGTTCCATATTGCTCTTAAGCTTGGCGTGAGAGATCCTGAATACGGAAATCACCTCTTGGACGGGAAGCCCCCCCAGATCTCTCCGCTTCATCCTCTCCGCGATGCGCAGTGCAAAACGTCGTTGATTTAATGGAAGCTCAGATAATTTCTCAACGAATTGCCTAACCCCATCTACTTCTTCTTTCGCCGTACATATTTCTTCAATTTTAAGCGCTTTGGAGAGACGCTTAAGGTTATTGGGCATCTTGGGCATAGTTTGTTGAGTGAGATCTGCGTATTCCTCTAGAAACTGCAACTCTGCCTTGCGAAACCGTTCTTCGTGTTGCTTTTTGTAACGCTTTAGCAGTTCGGCTGGGAACTTATCTTCATTCGCTTTATCGTCGATCACATCGTGGCAGTTTGCACAGACAACAAATAGGTTCTCTATTGCGCGACGATCTTCGTTGCTCATGTTCTCTTCAAATCGAGCGCCACCCTTTTCTGCTGCATAAATATGCGCGACCTTTCCAATCATTGTCCCTAACTCATGAACCAGTGGATTGTTGCAGCCTGGCATTGCGCACAAGTTTCCGCTATGCGCAAAAAGCTTTTTAAGAACGCTTGTTGTTGGCGTGAGACGTTGAACTTCTTCCTTACTCATCTCGTGTCCACCCTGCTTTTCCTTCGCACTTTTCGCAGCCCGACCAGTAGGTACCTTCTGCTTCACCGGTGAATGGCTCGCTGCACCACTCGCAATATTCGATTTTTCCAGGCCAACTAAAACAGTTAAAACAAAATACTATCTCGCCATTATCAAGCGTGCCCGCCGTTTCAGGAATGTGCCCACACTCGGTGCAAAATGCGGGTTGATTGGGTTCGTCGTGCCTCGCTTTACCTTCAATCGTGTATTCAAAAAGTACGTCGTCTAAATCAATTGACGAGCCACAGTGCTCGCACGTCCACTGCTCGCATTCTTCCAGCGACAGTAGGGTTTTCTCTTTGCAATCTTCGTCAGGGCAGATATGCAGTAGGAAGCTTTCTTCAGCGAGGCAAACCCGGCATTCGTGCTCTTGTGGGCCGATTTCGTCAAGCACTTGGGCCTCAAAGCCGCAGGCACTGCAAGTTGCCAAAATCGCACCATCTTGACGAGCAGCCTCTAGTTCTGGTCGGATTTGGTCGTAGACGGTAGTAAGGTACTCGCGATGGCGCTTCATCGCTAAGTTGATTTCTGCCACTTGATGCTGAAAATCGGCAAATACTTCTTGCCATTCGTCGCCAAGTAGGCGGCGCAGGTAGAACCACCCCCGACATTGCTCCAAGATAACAACTTCTTTTTGTTTCTCTTGGTCCGGCTCGTTTGCATTGATGGGATGGTGGAAATGCACCATCCTGTTTCTATGCTTTCTTAGTTCATCGAATGAATTGAAAGCATTGGGAGAAACAGCAACCTTGGCCACCTTTTTTAACCGTTGAACAGCCTGCTTCAAGCCAACAGTGTGAGCTTCGCCGTTCAGGAATTCATCAATGTCCGCTTTATTGGGGTCGACTACGATTAGTGTCCAGTGTTCGTGCATCAGGCGCGCTTTTACAAGAAGTTCAACGCCAGAGTAGAAATTTATAACGGAGTATTTCAGTGTGTCCGGCGAGACATTTTCCCAAAGCTGCTCGATAGCTCTTGTGACGAAGCCAAAGCCATTTTCGCATAGGTGTGTGAATTGCTCATCGTGGGTCAGTATCCTTCTAACCATCTACTCACCGGCGTTCACAAACAAAGTTTCGAGCTCGACCATCGCGTTTTGGATCGAGGCTTCGGTGAGGCGTAGCTTTTCGATCTTAGGGCGCCACTCATCGTCGGCTTCGATGTAGGAAAGGACCGCTGCTGGAGTTGGGCGTGTGCCCTCGTGATCGAGCGCCAGTATGGCATAGTCTATGGTCGCAAGCATCTCCCATATGTCGTTGGACTTGTATTTGAAACGGTCGCGAACCCACGCGGCGGTAGGCGCGAACTTATAGCGTTCTATCCACTCATCCATTTCTGCGGCGGTGTCGCCCGGCGCGTTGCCTTCTCCAAATTTTCCGGTCGCCCGTTTGACCCAATTCTTCTCCGTGGCAATCTTGATGCCACCGGAATAGCGCATAGTGGGATTATAGGGGCCTGCGGCCTTCCTCAGGTAATTTTTGTCGAGCACGCGCTCTCCCATATGGCGACGCGCGAAATAAACTGCTTTTTGAAGTCTGAAGTTACCTATCGGCTGGCCGTTGTCTTCCTGGAACGCTCTAATGATAGCCCCAACAAGCACCGCTTCCTTGAATGACGTGTCGATAACTGTGTCCTGTGTGGTGGGAATTTGGATAACGTTTGCTTCTGATGTCACGGGAGCAGAGTGAGATGTATTCGCTCGCCGTTCGAAAATCTCATGCAACATCGCGGGAATAAGGGCTTGTGTGTCTTTAGCAGTCGCGGCCCTAATGGCACGCACCTGTTCGACTTGAGCACATAGCTCTACAAATCGCCGCTGAACGTCAATATCGGGGACAGGAACGTGAATTTTCTCCGCCTTCTTGATCCCCAATGTCCGGTTCCGCCCGGCCCCACCGGGCGAGGCTTCACCAACCTTTTGTAGCCCTTCTGGAGTGAGAAGATAGAACCGCAGGAACTCCGCCAAGGCGAGTTCGTTCTTGGGAACGCAAGTCAAAAAGCGATGCGATCCGACGCGACCATGATCTTCAGCTCCAGGGACTGCGATTGCGCCCTCCCATGCGAACACGATGTTAAAAAGCAAATCACCTTTGTGAATTTCGAATAGGCGCTTGTTGCCCACATCGGCACCAGTAAGCGTTGGTTTGTGAAAAGTACCCTTGCCGAAAGAACGCACACCTAGCTCTGGGTATTCCCCATCAAGAAGGACTTCGACGGGGCGCCGCACGAGCGGTGCTACTTCGGAAAGCGGTCGGTACTTTACACCGTCGATGATTTCTTGGAACGCGTTGAACAGCATAGCGTTGGCTTCGCGTTCGACCACCTCTAATTCGGCTTCTCGTTCCCTCAGTTTCGCTTGCACTTCGTCTAGCCTACAAACAAGATCTCGCTGTTCATCGAGTGGTGGAATAGGTATTGAGACGTTGAGAAACGCTTGTGGCTTTAGTCTGTTTTGTCCACTCGTCCCGCGAGAAAGTTTGTCACATTGCTCCCAAAGCAAATGTGACTTGGTGAACCAATAGAAAAATCTAGGAAGCAACGCAGTTTGATCTATCACATAGAGAGGAAATTCCGGCGAAACAAAGCAACCGTGCAATTCCTTACTAACTACACTTACACTGCCATTTCGCGCCCAAATCTTATTGACGATAATATCGTCCTCCTTGAGCCGAGACAAAGCGCTGTAACGGGTTTCAGCACCTGTTATGGTATCACGCTCGTATGCTCCTGCTCCCCACAGACGGACCCCAACTTGTCGATACTTCTTCGTCGGCTCTACTGGCTCTGAACGTTTAGCCAGACACGCTAACGAAGATAATTTCACTGTATTCCAGGCCACTATGCCATCTCCGACAGAGTGCGCTTAATATCGTCCATGATTGCAAGAATGCGTTGTTCCTTGGCATCAATGCTTTCGACGATTTCAAGTGGGGTGCGATGATCAACAGTGCCACCCGCATTAGGGTTCTTCAGGTCAAGATTGCAGTCAACAACACGCCCCGTTTCGTCGGTCTTGATGAGGTCCGGCCCGTGCACTTTCCACGCCTGTTCATTTTCCTCCCTAGTATACCACCAATTGAGGCAGGGCTTCAGTTCGTCAAAGGTCAACGGAACGGTTTTCGAATATTTCTTACGTCCTTCCGGTTTGGGCTGTTCGTAAAACCAGATATCATCGGTTACCTTCGTCGTATCGAAGAAAATGATGTTCGCGGGAATATCCGTGTAGGGCGCAAAAACGCCTTCGGGCAGGCGAAGGACGGTGTGAAGATTGAATTCCTTCAGCAAGTCCGCCTTGATGCGTGCTGCGATACCACCACCAAACAACACGCCATGAGGGACAACGACGGCAGCGCGGCCTTTACCCCCTCGTTTTACACGCCGCATGATGAGTTGCAGGAACAGCAAGGCCGTTTCCGACGTACGCCGGTCTTCCGGGAAATTGTTCAGGATGCCGGTTTCTTCCTCCCCACCAAAGGGAGGGTTGGTCAGAATAACCTCTACACGGTCGGCTTCGCCAATTTCCGACAGGCGAATCTTCAACGAATTGTCCGGCGTTATTTTGGGCGCTTCCAACCCATGCAGCAGGAGGTTCATCTGCACGAGAAGGAAGGGAAGTGGCTTTGCTTCGCCGCCATAAATGCTCGACGATTGGAGTATTTTGCGCTTTTCGACTGTATCGGCTTGTCTGGCCATATGCTCGTAGGCTTCGGTCAAGAATCCGCCAGTGCCGCAAGCCGGGTCGAGAACCGCCTCGCCAAGCTGCGGATTGGTCACCTCGACCATGAAACGCACGATGGGACGTGGTGTATAGAACTCACCGGAATCCCCCGCCGCATCGCGCATTTCACGCAGCAGGGTTTCATAGAGCCGACCAAGTGTGTGAATTTCGTCTGAGGAATCGAAATGGATACCGTCAATGAGATTAATGACGTCACGCAGCAGGTAACCGCTTTCCATACGGTTTGACAGACCTCGGAAAACGGTTGCGATGACGTCTTTACGCCCGCGAGTGCCATTGTTGCCGCGAAGATTTCGTAGATAGGCGAACAGGCCCGGACCTTTGTTCCCATCCGGGCGGTCAGCCTCGTCCAAGGTCAGAAAATCGATTAGATCAGGACCGGTGATACCGCCTTCTTCGGCTGCCCAATCGCGCCAACGATAAGGCGCTTCGATGGCTCCGTGATATGTTTTACCCGCGACTTCCGCACGTTCTTCCTCAATATGCTCCATGTCGTCCAAGAATTTCAGGAACATAATCCAGGTGAGCATCGGCAGGCGGTCGAGATCGCCACTCAGTCCCTTGTCTTTACGCATAATTTTGCGCGCCGACTTGATTATACTGTCAAGGCGTTGGGCGGTCGTTTGTGGTTTCTTTTTTGGTTGGCGTGCCAAGGCTATATCTCTTTCTTATGCACTATAAAGACGCTTCTGCAACTCGTTGACGGCTTCCCGCATGGCCTTGCCGCCGCCAAAGCGTGCAGCGATTTCCACGACGTTTCCCCAATCATTAAAAGGTGGAATTTCAAGCACGTCTGGCAGCTTGAATTGCGCGGTTCCATGGTCCGCATATTTCTCAATGAGAGCATTGAGCACTTCGCGGGCCTTCTCTCCATGCTTCTCGAAGAAGGCCGACTCTTCGCGCTTCAACCTTTCAGCACGCTCACGCCGCGTGCGTAGGGGGGCGTTATAGGCGAGGTGGCAAAGCAGGTCAAAAGGATCGGCGTCGGGCTTGCCTACATCCACACCGAGTGTTTGCGTGTCAATGCCCTTGTCTTCAAGCTGTTCAATAATGTCGGCACGACGCGTAGGATCCAGCCAGTCATTCCTTAGTTCGGAAGCATTCGGATAGAGCGTACGCACCTTTTCGCCAGTATAGTCTGTCAGTTGGCGAACGATGAGCTGTTTGCCCTCGGAATCGAGTTCATAGACCAAATGGCCGATTATTTCGACGCTGCCGCCGTCATAATAGAACTTTCGTGGCAAGTCCGGTTCCGTGTCGTCAGATAGGCCGCCATCCAGATCGTCTATTGCGGTCGTATCGGTATCGCCAGGGGTGTCGGTCTCTTCGGTGATTTCCGTTTCGTCGACAACATCACCGTCTTCGTCGATAACCTGTTCACGCTCCCCAACCGGATCACCATCAAAGGCCGGATCGGCAAATTTTTCTGTGGCGGTGCCAGTATAATCGATGATGTTAAAAGCCAGCTTGCCGTAGTCGGGGCGCAGGCGTGTTCCGCGCCCGATTATCTGCTTGAATTCTGGCATTGAGCCAACGACCCGCGCCAGTACTACATTCTTGCATGTGGGAGCATCGACACCCGTCGTCAGCATTTGTGAGGTTGTTAGGATGACGGGCGTAGACTTTTCAATATCCTGAAATTTGGCACGGTGCGCAGAACCGATGTCTCCTTCGTCGGAAGTTACGCGGCATACATAGTCGGGGTATTGTTTCACTAGGTCCGAGTTGATACGCGCGAGCGCATTACGCATCTCAAGGGCATGTTCTTGATTGACACAGAAGACGATGGTTTTCGCAAAACGATCTGTTTGCTTAAGGAAGGTTGTCAAATGCGCCGCAAACGCTTCGGTTCTAGCCCGCAGGGCAACGACGCGTTCGAAATCTCGGGTCCCATACTGAGCGTCTGGTATTTCGCGTCCGTAGCGGTCGAGTTCCCCTTGAGATGGCCGCCAACCCACCGCATCGAAATCTGAAATCACACGGTGCACGCGGTAGGGTGCTAAAAAGCCATCGGCGATGCCTTGGGCAAGACTATATTCGTAGACCGGATCACCGAAGTAGTTGTAGGTGTCGGCATTGTCCTCGCGCCTTGGCGTGGCCGTCATGCCAATCTGATAGGCCGGTTCGAACCATTCCAGAATTTCTCGCCAATTGCTGTCGTCGCGCGCACTACCACGGTGACATTCATCGACAATAATGAGGTCAAAAAAGTCCTTCGCATATTCTTTGAAGAGGCCATCGCGGGACTCGTCACCTGCAATAGCCTGGTAGATTGCGAAATAGATATCGCGACCCTTGCTGATTTCACCGCCGGAAATTTTGAAGCGGGCATCACCAAAGGCGCTAAAGTCTTTGTCTTTAGGATCGTCCACCAGAACATTTCGGTCCGCTAAGAAAAGAATTTTTGGCTTTCGGTTTTTGCCCTTTGGGTTCCAACCGCCGTTCCATAGCTTCCAGCAGATTTGAAACGCAACAGCCGTTTTGCCTGCACCGGTACAAAGGGTTAGCAAAACGCGCCTGCGTTGCTGAAGGATCGACTGGACCGCACGATTAACCGCAATTTCCTGGTAGTAGCGAAGCGGTTTGTCCTTGTCGGGAAAGGTCGGAGAAAGGAGGTGTTCTTTGATATCGTTGTCTAAGTTTTCGGATTGGGAAAGACGCCCCCAAAGCTCTTCAGGCGATGGAAAAGTGGTTAGGTCGCGTTCAATACCGGTGGTGTAGTCGACCTCGATAATTTCCCGGCCATTGGTAGCATAGGCGAATTTCAGACCAAGAATCTCCGCGTATTCCTTAGCCTGCTGTAGGCCATTTGCAGCGTGTTTGTATTTGGATTTCGCTTCAACCACCGCAATGGGGAAGTCTGACCGATAGCGCAGTATGAAGTCGGCGCGCTTTTGTCGTCCCCGACGCGCTTTCCCACCCACGAACACGATTCGTCCATCGGTAAAGGACCGTTGCTCGTTGATTGCGTACGGCGGATTATCCCATCCAGCTTCAACGAGCTTCGGTATCACCTCTTTTCGACATGTATCTGCCTCAGTATCCAAGAAAACTCCCCCCCTAATGCCGCGCTTCTAACGCGATCAACTAATTCAACTTTCGCCAAGTACTTCGCGTCTCTTCTAACAATCTCTAGCAGCCAGCTCGACATGGTTCCAAGGAAACCTCAGATCGTCATCGAAGTTCGAAGGTCAGGCTTCCGCATTTCGACCACTTCGTACATTCATCGTCACGCCACAAGATTTCCATAAGCACAACCTACTCCTCTGCCGTATTGGAGCAGGACGGCTTTATAGTCAACCGCTTCGGGCGATGCATCACCAGTTGACAGCCTCGCACAATGGTCGCGGCTCTATCAACGTGAAAACACACAAGCCAGAACAGTCTGAAGACGGCAACACACCAGCCGATACGTGGCCAGTCGAACGATACGCCAATAGCGGCTCAACGGAAGTAAATGATATCAATTTTGACGAATTTGCGAACCAGCACCAGTAACTGTGACATGCGACATTGTTGGAAATGGCGATAGTTACGCCCCTACTCTATGTCCGCTGAAACCGAACTCCAGCTCCACCACCATTTTCCGGAAAAAACTCTATTCCTGCGTCGATCATAGCCTGCGCAAGCGCTACAAGGTTGTTGTGAACCGGGGTCCGTGTTCCACGTTCAAAATCCGCTACAGTTGAACGGCCGACATGAGCCTTTTCCGCCAGTTCTGTCTGCGACCACCCAAGCAGTCCGCGTCCTGCTCTACATAAAGCTGGCGAGAAAAATTGACTAATCTCATACAAATTGTTTGACATAATTCATTCCTTCATACATAATGTCTGACATTAGCCATTCTGCTTAAGGAGAGCAACCCATGAACCAAGAAGTCACCCTCCCCGATACCGTCACCAATTTCATTGCCCATGCGATCGAAGGCGCGTTGGACAAGACTTTCGAACCGGATCCTCTCTACGGGCCGGAATATTCCGGGCTGCAGAGCGTGCTGGCCTCGATGCAGAAACGCCATGGCCATGTTGTGAACCTCTGCATCTGTGAAGCCGTAAGTCTCAGCAGGTTCCACACCGTCCTCGAGACCGGCGATTTCTATGTCACCAACGCCGCAGATCGGATTGCCGAACAGTCTCTGTTCGACGGGAACGCCCTGCCCGATCTGACTTACGGCGCGGAACCGACACGTCGTATCCGCCTGGACCTTGCAGTGATCGATCACCGCACAAATACCGTGACCGCCTACGAGATCAAACGCGGCAACGGTATGCTCGATGCAGGCAAACGCCGTCAGGTGATGCGCGACATGCTCTGTGCCCGCATGCTGATCAAGAGCTTCGCCGCACAGCAGGGCTATAAGGTCGAAGCCGGAGATGCAAAAACGATCTTCTATTATGGCAAACGCTGCCTGCCCGAAGACTTCGCCCTGACCGGTTCGCAGTTGGACGAGCATTTCAGTTTCCCGGTGACTGCCCTGGTCGATGCCGGTACCGATCACTTCCGAGACAGCATCAAAGACGCGATCCCGCGCCTGACCGAGACGGCCCTGTTCAGCCAGGTCGCCTGAACCAATATCGCGTCTTTGCCGCTGGCGGGATACCCGCCCCTAACTCCCTAACACAATTCGCGCGCCTTTGGTGGCCGCAGAGCCTGCGGCCACTGACGCTCCCTCTATGTCTAATTCCCCGAGGATCGCCATGAGTGACGATTGCCCGACACGCGACATTCCGACCCTGATGTGGTGGCGCCGCCTGCCGATGCGGCAACTAGCGGGGCAATGCTCCACCCTGCGATCGACCGTGGTCGAGGCAAGCCGGACCCATCTGCCGCCGCACCTCTTGTCGCAAGCCATGGCCGACGAGGCTGATCATCTGCCACTCGTCGCCTGCTGGTTACTGCCCACCAGTGTGGATCGGGACCTCATCGGCAGCTGGCTGCTGCTGGGAGCCTTGCTGGACGACAAACTCAGCGGCGAGGCTCTGGTCCAGCTGCTCTGGCAAGAGGCGATGTTTGTCCGGCGCGACCAGGCCAATGAACAAGATCGCAATGAGACGCTTAACGGCGTGTTGTTTCTGGCCGCGCAGTGGAGCCTTAAATATCCCGTGTCTTTGACCTGCAACCTGCTCGACACGCGTTTTCATCTGGCGGTGATCGGAGACGCTATGCAGGTCTATGCCACATTCGACGCCGGAGAGGAAAGCGATCCCTGGGCAAAGCCCAAACAGGGGCTGTCCCGCTTCGCAACACAAGAAACCGAGACCGGTGAAATCGATTTCACCGGACCTGAACTGCAGGTCATTCAAGGTCGCCAGGACACCAAGGACGATCCGGCCCTGCGGGTCCGATATAAATCCCTCTGGCATGCCCTGCCGCTGGCGGGCGGCCAGTTCAGTCCTGACCGGATCGAGACGGCGTTGACGAATGAGTTTCCCTGGATGCAGGAGGCGATCAAGCAGATCGCCGACGATCTACGGCTGATGCATTTTGCCGGAAGGCCCTGGTTGCATTTCCGGCCATTGCTACTGGTCGGACCGCCCGGGGTCGGCAAGACCCGTCTTGCCCACCGATTGGCCCGGATGGCCGGAACCGGTTTCGCCGAAGTCAATGCCGGTGGCGCCAGTGACAACCGCATGCTGGCCGGAACTGCCCGGGGCTGGTCTTCCGCCCAGCCTTCCCTGCCGCTAATCACCATCAGCCGATGCGGCACCGCCAACCCGGTGATCGTCGTCGACGAGATCGACAAGGCCGTCTCCGGTGGCCACAACGGCGACCTCCGCGCGACACTGCTCTCCCTATTGGAGCCCGAGACGGCCCGGAGCTGGTTCGACGAATGCTTACTAGCTAGTTGCGATCTCAGTCAGGTTTCCTGGCTGCTGACTGCGAATAGCCTCGACGGCATTCCGGCTCCTTTGCTTTCGCGGCTTCGTATCGTGAAGGTGGGCCACCCGGAGGCGGAACATTTCGAGGCGCTGATCCAGGGTATCCAGCAGGATCTGGCCGCCGAGCTGGACCTGCCGCTTTCCCTGCTGCCGGAATTGGACGAGCGGGCTGAAGAGCGGCTCCGCGAGCGTTTCGCAAAGGGCCTCAGCGCCCGCAAACTCCGGGCCGCCGTCGAGAGTGCGATTGCCGCCGTGACCCCGCTCGCAAGGCCGCCGGTTCACTGAGGACAAGCACAAACGCCGGAAAACAAGTCGACCGCGCTGCCCGCAGGCCCCAAACAAAGAAAGGATGCAGCGATCATGCAGGATAACGATACCCAGACCGTCCCTGTGCCCAGGCTCCTGATCGAACTCAGGGATGGGTCGATCTCCAGGATCATCGCGGACCAGCCGATTGCCACCCTCACCATCGACCCGGCCGGTTCGGCCGATCACCCGCAGGCTCTCGGATTTGTCGCCGCCGGGGCCGACGAGATCTTCTCGCGGCAGGATTTCGACCGGTTGCTGCGGAACCGGTTCGACCGCGTCCTCGACCTTCTCAACGACCCACCGCCGCCGGACTGAGGCAATACAGCGCTCATTTTCCGAAGGCGGGAGACAGCAGACAGGAATAGTCAAATTTTCTTAATTCTCCTTGCCCCAATCTCACCCTGCCTTAAGACAGAAACGCTCGGCAAACGGGTTCAAATAATGTCGATGGCCTGAGCCTAAGATCCCGCATTACACAGAGGCAATTCGACCTAACCTGATTGGTAGGGCACGCTGTCGATCACCCCTCTCCGGATCATGCTGGGTGTTGCCTCCAGACGTTTGGCGCAATGTCCCGCCAGGCTGGCTGCACTTGAAAAACCGGCAGCATAGGCGACAGAGGTAATTGACTTGGATGTGTTCCGCAGCATCCACACAGCCGCTTTGAGCTTTGCCTCTATCAGGAAGTTTTGAGGCGACATCCCCACCTGCGCTTTAAACAGGCGCAGGAAATGCCGCTCTGTCAGGCCGAGGGAGGCTGCAAGCTCCGATATACGGGGATTATCCGTTGACCGGCTTTCCAGAATCACCAGCGCCTTTTGGATTCGTGGGTCTGAAATATCGAGATATCGGTTCATGCCTACACGTTCCAGGGTACCGAGGGAACCGCGCTCGGTCAGCGACAGTTGATGCACCGATTTGGCAGAGCGCTCCGGCCCGAAATGTTCCCCGATGATCTTCGTCATGTAAGAGAGGATCGAGATTCCGCCCGGTACGGTCACTATTCCATCCCGCCCCTCGAAATCTGATTTTGAGGTGAACCTGTGCCCCGGAAAGGCCAGTTCGAAATCCGCCGTGTGGTAGGGGTGAATACAGGCCAGTTGGCCTTCGAGGAGTTTTTCTTCCGCCAGGACAAAACTGCCCGTGCATAGCCCCACAATCACACAACCCACCTTATGCGTCGCGTGAATATAGGCGCGGTGCCGATCGGGCGCCTTCTCAAGGTCCTTCAATAGGCCGCCGATGACGAAGAGATAATCAAATTCACTCGGGTTCACATAGGGATGTGTGGTCCGCAGCTCAATCCCACAGCTTGATCGAATGACTTGTTCCTCGGCACCCAGGATTTCCCATCGTGCATAACGCTGCTCTGAATGGTCGCCATAATCGCCCGCATGGCGCAGGCTTTCGACAATTCCGGTAAAGGACATGAGCGGAAAGGTCGGCCAGAGAAGAATGCCCACCGTCAGTCGGCTTCCCTGACCGCCCGCATTCGGAAGCCTCCGGTCCCAGATGTCGTCGAGCCAGTTGACATAGGCTTCGCCTCCGACCTGCCTTGCTTCCCTGTCTGTTTCCATCTCACCCGCCACCGCCATGTCTGATTATTGAATAAAATGTCTGATAAGAGGAAGCCTGTCCAGTTTTCATCATGCTATCCGGTCTGTGGCTCAAGAGACGGCCAGGAAAAGCCCGGAAAAGAGCCGAGACAACACAATGGGGAGCTGAAAATGCTAAACAGACGGAATCTTCTTATCGGTATGGCGCTGGTCGCCGGCGCAATGTCGGCAAGCCCGGCCTCTGCCTTTGACCTTGTCGAGAAAGGTAAGCTGACGGTCGCCTTTACCGGCGATATGCCAGGCTCCGGTTGGCGCGACGGAAAACTCGTCGGCTATGACGGCGAGATCATGCAGCATATCGCCGACAAGCTCGGCCTGAAAATCAAACCCGCGCTCATGGAATGGTCGGGCACGATCGCCTCCGTTCAGGCCGGACGCGTCGACGTAATGCTGGGGACCATGGGGTGGACCAAGCAGCGCACGAAAATCATGACCCTTTCCGAGCCAATCCATTATTTCAAGAATGGCATTATGCAATCCAAAGACACCAACTGGGATACGTTGGCCGATCTGGAAGGCAAGAAGGTCGGCACGATCACGGGCTTTAGCTTTGTACCGGAACTGCGCAAAATTCCGGGATTGGAACTGAACCTCTACGACACCTCGGATGCCGCTGTGCGCGACCTTCTGGCGGGCCGTATTGCCGCGGTCATCGGCGATCCGCCGGTCATCAGCTATGCAATCAGTCAGAACCCGGATTGGGGCATGCATTTCAAAGCTTTCACGGACAACAACCCGGATTTCCCGTTGCTGACCGGCATGGGACAGACTGTCTTTGGCTTCAACAAAGCCGATGACGATTTGCGCCAGGCTGTCGACAAGGTCATCAAAACAATGTGGGCAAGCTGCGAGATGAAGGATATCGGCGCGCGTTACGGCCTGAAAGGGGGCGTATGGTATACCGCCGACGGTCAGAATTTCCGGGCCGACGTCGATCGACCGGACAATTACACGCTTCCGGAATGTTCCAACTGAGCCATGCAGAATCACGGCGAAGAGGCTATGAAACGCCTCTTCGTTCGCCCATCAGCAACGAGGAACGCGCTGTGAGTAAATCTATCTTGAATGTGCGCGGTTTGCGCAAATCCTACGGCTCGTTCGATGTCTTGAAAGGCATCGATTTTGAGGTGGCTCAAGGCGAGAAGATCGCACTGATCGGCCCATCCGGCTCAGGCAAATCCACCTGCCTGCGCTGTATGAATTTCCTGGAAGCGCCAACTGCGGGCGAAATCCTGCTCGATGGCGAACGCGTCGGCATGATCGACAACGGCAGCACATCTCGCGTTATGAGCAACCGGGAGCTCGCTCCCCTGCGGGCGCAGATGGGCATGGTGTTTCAGGGCTTCAATCTCTGGCCGCATCTGAGCGTCCGCGAAAATGTGGCGATTGCCGTCCGGAAAGTTCAGAAGGCTACAGTCGCAGAGGCAAATGATCTGGCCGAAGCGATGCTCGCGAAAGTTCACATGGCCGAAAAGGCCCAGGCGATGCCCGGACAACTCTCCGGCGGTCAGCAGCAACGCGTCGCCATCGCTCGCGCATTAGCGCAACGGCCCAAACTAATGCTCTTTGACGAGCCGACCTCCGCCCTCGACCCGGAATTGGTGGGGGAGGTTCTCAACGTCATTCACGAACTTGCCGACGAAGGCCGCACGATGCTTCTGGTGACCCATGAGATCGCCTTTGCGCGCGATGTCGCGGATCGGGTGATGTTCCTCTACGACGGCGTGATCGAGGAAGAAGGTCCGGCACGGCAGGTTGTTGAAACACCATCCAAAGAGCGCACCCGGGCCTTCCTGAGCCGGATGCACGGGTGACCCTATGGACTTTTACCTCAATACATTGCTGCCGGGCCTCTTGACCGGAGCCGGTGTCACCGTAACGGTGACGCTCGCATCGCTGAGCATCGCCGTTGTCTTAGGCTTCCTTTTGGCGCTTCTACGCCAGTTCGCATCCTTGAAAGTCATGAATTTGGCCATCGACGTCTATGTGGAATTCTTTCGCAACATTCCGGCGTTGACGCATCTTTTCATCCTCTATTTCGGCCTCGCCTCCATCGGTGTGACGATCACCTCGATTCCAGCCGCAATCCTGGGACTGGGCCTTATTGGGGCGGCCATCACATGCGACATTTACCGAAGCGGATTTGCCGCGCTGGGCCTGGGCCAAACCGAGGCAGCCCGTGCCGTGGGCATGACGCCGATGCAGACGATCCGCTACATTCTATCGCCTCAAGCCTTCCGAATTGCGATGCCGCCCCTTGGCAATTACGCGCTGCAACTCATGAAGGACACCTCAATTGTTTCCGCAATCGCCGCCCCTGAAATCATGTTCTTCGCACGTTCCATGGTCACGTCATCCTTCAAGACGACGCTGATCTACAGCTCGGTTGCGTTGATCTATCTTGCCATGAGCATACCACTTGCCTGGGGCGTTGCTCGGCTGGAAGGCAAATTGGGAGGTAATGCTCATGTCTGATTTTCTTGCAGTCTTCAGCCAATATGGCGGCGAATGGGGCCCGCGCCTTGCCGGCGCTGCAATCGTCTCCGCCCGGATTTCGCTTCTCGGCTTCGCCCTGGCGGCTGTGGCGGGTCTCCTGCTGGGTTTGGCGCAGGCGTCAAAGTCACGCCTCATACGCACATTGGCCAAAGGCTATATTGTCTTCTTCCGTGGCGTGCCAGTGCTGGCAATCCTGTTTCTGATCTATTTCGGTCTGCCGGGAATTGGCGTGGTCTTCAACGCGGAGACAGCGGCGGTCCTGGGCCTGGGCCTGGCTTTCGCCGCCCAGATGGCCGAGGTTTACCGGGCTGGTTTCAATTCTATCCCGAAAGGGCAATGGGAGGCATCTGCAAGTGTCGGCATGAGCCCGGCACAGTCACTCTTTTTTATCATCCTGCCACAAGTCACAAGAATCATAGCCGCCCCCCTGATCGTCACCTTCGTTGCACTGCTGAAGGACAGCTCCCTGGCCTCGCTGATCACAGTGAAGGAGTTGGTGTTGGAAGGGCGGTCCCTGGCAACGGAGTTTTTCCTGCCGATGCATATCTATATCTGGGTGGGGGCCATGTATTTCCTCATCGCCTTCCCCCTTTCCATGGCAGCGAAATATCTGTCTCGTCGCGCCCAACGCGCAGGTCGGTAGCATGATTGACAACAGGACAAGACGTCCGCTGATCGGCATCACTGTCGACCGGATCGAGAAGAATGAGCCGACCGATGCCTCCTACAGCGTCCGTTGCAATTATGTGGAAGCGCTGAGCGACACTGGCGCACAAAGCATCCTGCTTCCCTTCGACCCCGACGCAATTAGCCTCTACGCCAACCTTTGTGACGGATTTCTGGTAACCGGTTCCCATCCGGGCGAGATCGGTTCCCTGAAAAGACAGGCCTTTGACAGAGCACTCATCCGGACAGCACTGGAGGAGGAAATCCCGCTCCTGGGCATTTGCAATGGTATGCAGATGATCGGTCTCGCTTTGGGGGGAGAGCTTCTGCCCGCCACCGACGAAGGCCCCGACAAAACAATTAACCACAATCCCGAGCCAATCCCCAACAGCCCAGCACATCCGATCGTCCCTACACCAGACACTAGACTCGCGCATATGGCTCTGGGGGGAGGAACCAGTGAAATCCTCGTTAATTCTCTCCACAAGCAGGCCCTGGCTCATACCGGGAACTTTCATGTCGCGGCCACGGCGCCGGACGGTATCGTCGAGGCCCTTGAGGTTCCCGGCCACCCCTTTGCCATGGGCGTTCAGTGGCATCCCGAATACCGCCTGACGGCGTTTGACCGGACAATTCTCACTTGTTTCGTATCTGCCTGCTTCAAAAGAAAGGAGTCTCACCCGTGCCCCAAACACTGACCCCTGGCGAGGCGCTGGAAGCCCTTGGCTTGACCCTGCCAAAACCGCCTGCAGCCCCCGGCAGCTTTGTCGGTGCTCTTGTTCATGGTGGACAGGTGATTGTATCGGGACAGGTCCCTCTGCATAACGGTCAGGTCTTTGCAACGGGCCGCCTGGGCGACGATATCTCAATCGAGACAGGACAAGAGGCGGCACGTATCTGCCTTCTCAACGCACTGGCACAACTCAGCCATGCCACCGGCGGCCTGGACAATGTCAAAGGTTTTGGCCGCATGGCCGGTTATGTGTCGGCAACGCCCGACTTCACCCAGCATGGCGCTGTGATCGAAGCCGCGTCCGAGCTTTTGGTTCAAATCTTCGGCGACAAGGGAGCCCATGCGCGATGTGCCATTGGCGTCGCGTCACTGCCACGCGGTGTCCCTGTGGAAATTGAACTGACGGCGTTTCTTTGAGAGGTCAAAATGGCGAAAATTGCCGTTGTTGGCGCCGGTATCATAGGCGCCACGTCCGCCTTCATCCTCGCACGTGCGGGGCATGAGGTCACCCTCATCGACCGCAACGCCGAGAGCTGTCTTGGCGCATCGCAACGCAATGGGGCACAGTTGAGCTATGCCTATTGCGATGCGCTTGGCTCTCCCTCGCTCATACGACACCTGCCGGAGATCCTTCTGGGCCACGACCCGGCATATCGGGTCAGTTTGGCGCTGGACCCGGAATTCCTGATCTGGGGACTTCGCTTCCTGACGAATTCGACCCACACTCGATTTTTGCGCAACACGGAAGCACTGCTACAAATTGCGGATGTCAGCAAGCAACTGCTGGCGGAACTGATTTCGACATATGATCTTTCCTTCAACTACCGCATCGCCGGGAAACTGGTTCTAGTCCCTTCGACCCCGGGCATTGAAGCGGCCCGATCCCTCATGACATGGAAAACGCAGCGTGGACTGAAGCAGGTTCTACTGTCTCGCCAGGAAGCGGAAAGCATCGAACCTGCGCTGAAACAGTATCAAGACGAATTCGCCGCCGCCGTTTACAGCCCTGAAGACGCCGTCGGCTGCCCCCGCCAGTTCAGCAAGCAGCTTCTTGCTATTGCCACAGAACAGTTCGGCCTTCGAACCCGCTTTGGTGTGACCGCAAAACGGATCGTCACCCGGCAGAACCGCGCCTGTGGCATAGAGCTGGACAAAGAAGAGCGGGAGCCATGCGATATCGTTGTGGTTTCAACCGGCATCGGCTCCTCCCTTCGCACGCAGGTGCGACCACGCTATGCACAGATATGGCCTGTCCAAGGTTACTCCGCGAGCCTGCCTGTTTCAGAGGGGCTGTTCAATGTGTCGATCACCGATACGCGGCGCAAACTGGTATTCGCACGTCTGGGCGGTGAACTCAGAATTGCCGGGATCGCCGATATCGGCAGCCGTGATCTAGCTTTCCGGCAAGATCGTTTCCAGGCCCTTGTCGACGGCGCCAGAAGCGCCTTCGGTTCTACTGTCAATGTTGACGAGGGATCGATTTCTCCCTGGGCAGGCGCCAGACCGGTGACACCGAGTTCAATTCCGGTCATCGCACGCACACCGACAAAAGGGGTCTTTGCCAATTATGGACACGGCACGCTTGGCTGGACACTCGCTTTAGGGGCCTCGGAAGAACTCCGGAGACTGATTGACGAGGATTGTGCCTAGACGACGTTGAACGGCAAGACAGTATCTATGCGAGGTCAGCGTAGAATTACTTCCCCCACATAAAAACATTGCTCCAGTCATTGTATCGGCACCTGTTTGTTCACAGCTGCCTCATTACTTGTCATGACGATTGCAGAATGCGCCCGCACCGTTAGGGCCAGATAATCTGACAACCGATCCTGCTGCCAGTCACGATCGACGGATGGCGTCTCCTTCGCACTGACACCTCTGCATCATATAAATCAACCATCTCAGGGCCGAGCATTTCGACCAAGGGCTCAGCGTCCGCAAACTCCGGGCCGCCGTCGAGAGTGCGATTGCGGCTGTCACCCCATTGTCCACGCCGGTGCGGCACTAGCAGGTTCAGGGAAAAATTCGCCCTAAACCCTGGCAATTCGTTTCCCCAAAGTTGGTGAAGGGGGTGGTTAAAATCGTGTCCTAACCGGACTAATGATGTGATCAAACTCAGGAGTAACGGGGGGAGCAGGTTTCAGACCGTAATCGGGGCCAGTCGAGGAAAACGTCCTGACCAAATAGTCAATATGGCTCCCGGTCCGCATCCGGCAGATGAGAGCGGAAAGTGGCCCCAGGTCAGGAACCGGATCGGCACAGCCGCGCCGTCAGCAGCCCATAGCTCAAAGAAAGGACCCAACGACCATGCAGGATGACGCTACCAACAGCCAGGCTGTTCCCGTTCCAAGGCTCCTGATCGAACTCAGGGAGGGAGGCATCTCTAGGATCGTCAGCGACCAGCCGGTCTCTATCCTCACCATTGATCCTGCCGGATCGGCAAGTAATCCACAAGCCCTCGGGCTCGTTGCTTCGGGGGCCGACGAGATCCTCTCCCGCCGGGACTTCGACCGATTGCTGCGGACCCGGTTCGACCGGCTCCTCGACCTTCTCAGTGCCCCGCCGCCGCCCCCGGACTGAGACAGATGCCCCACCGGCCCCCACTCAAATTTTGAGGAAACGATTTACCGGGGTTGCGAGGCTTTTTGATTCAGTTGGGAGTCGAATGTGCGGGGTTAGGAAACGACAACAGGCAAACTTTTTCAGTTTATCTTACCCCGATCTCACCCTGTTTCAGGGGTAAGTGGCACCGGAAACAGGGTGGAACGACCCGCTTTCACATCAGGTTGCATGGGTCCTAAATTACATCGACCTGATTCCGCTCAGGGACCGGTGAAAGCGGTCGATTTCCGCTTCCGGAACAGGGGGTAACGATTTGATCCGGTTAGAACACGTTTTCGCGGACAAAACAGGGAAAAGCCAATGCCCGCAGCCCGGCTCATCCTGTCCACAAAAAATTCAGGTCCCCTGGAAGGAGGAGGGCGATGGACGATTTCCGGGGTCCTAATCCGACGGTGCCGGTTCCTATGGCAAAGTCGATCCGTCTGCCTCGCTCGTCGGCGCGCCGCCGTCACTCAAGTAATGGGAGATGGATATCTTTCGGCTGGGCCGGTTCTATTGGATCAGTCCCCGTGGGACCGGTTCCCGCCAAGAAGCTCGATCATACCGACCGCTTTCTCGAGGGTGTCGCGATCGAGAGCACGGGCCGTATCCACGAGCCGCGTCATCAGCACCGTCCGCTCACGATCGGCCTCCGGTTCCGCGAAGAAATCCGCAACAGGAATTTCCAGGCCCACGGCCAGCCGTTCCAGGGTTTCGTAATTGGCAAGGCTGACCCCACGCTCAAAGTTGGAAACCGCATCGACACTGCGGTCGATAAGGGAGGCAAGGTCCTCCTGGGTGAGGCCCCGACGCTTCCTGATCTCTCTAATCCGTAGTGCAACTCGATTTCTAATATCCATTAACGGATATTGTTTCGATTTTTATTCTTGATGAATGGATCAACGAGCGTTTATTCTTAAAATAATCGAGTATTAATACGGGTTTCGATTGTAACACCCATTGCCGATGACAGGGGAGCTGTGCTGAGAGGATGAGTAAGCCAGAATTTGTAACAATGAAGGGCCGTCTCGATACGGTCGGGACGTCTTCAGAAAGCATTGAGGGCACAATTTATTCGACGATGCTTGTCGGCGATCAGCTCTACAAGAACGTGCTCGTGACGCCGGAAGTCGACACCTATTTTAATGTAGGTGACGAGATCGAGCTGCACTGCCTGCCCTATAACAATAACAAGACCTTGATCGCGGTCGCCCTTCGCCACCCGAAAACGGGTCGCCTCATTCGGGCGGATTACGCTCATATCCGTAAGAAACTGAACAGGACGATGCTCTTCCCTTACATTCAGCTCATTGCGATGGGGATTCTCCTGTCCTTGTTCGTAATCGGAGTTCCGATGATGATCTGGGGCATTGTCGGTCTGATCCGGCTCCCCTTCAAACTGCCTTCTGTTGAAGCGACAAACGCTTATATCGCGCGTCACGATGGGCCCGTTATGGACCCGGCGGACTGACACCATCCCGGAAGCGGGCAGATCCATTCGGTCGATCCTGTTCAGACGAATGCCGCCGGACCGGTCGCAGGAAGAGAAACCCCGTCCAGGCGCACTTGGACGGGGTTGTTTTGTCTGATCTGTGTTTGATCTGGTTTTGCAGCCGGGCTGCAAAGGGAGCTCGGTCTGCCGGTTAGATGCGGCCTTATCGGCATGAGTTCATCGAGGGCTTCGCCCAAGCAACCTCGGCGATCTCATATTTTGGATTTTTGGAAGAGAGATCAGTCGATCAGCTCTGCGCGCTCACGAACACCCCTTAGTATTGGGTCCCGGGTTCTCCCCGGCATAGCCGCCGCGTCGGCGGCTTCCGTCACATGCTGCAATGCCGAGTCGACCGACGTTTTTATTTCCGAAAGAAGCTCAGCCACATCCTCTTTCGGAAGGCCGGCGGCCTGGCCCGTTTGATAGAAATGTCGAGGGGTAATTTCCTGGAGCCGATAATGCCGGCGATCCCCGATTGCCATCGCCAGTTTGACCTTCTGAGGGACCAACTCCGGATATGGTGCGGCGCTCATAACGTCATAAATCGGTGTCAGCTTGAAACCGCCGGGTGACAGGAATATGGAGAAGTTCTTTGCGTGACCATCTATCGCGGCGAGAAGCCAAAAGACGATCTGAGCCTTGAGGAAATTCAGGCGATCCGAACGCGGATTTGCTGATTGATGGAGCATATCCAGAATTTTGAGAATACCCGGGCCGCCGTCGCTTTCATATTTTCGCGTGGGCGGAACAGCCATTGCCTGGCACAAGTCTTCCTGCGGCAATCGGTACAGCACTCCGTCTCGCCAATGTCTGTCAAATCGCTCCACGACAATGACCGGCTTATTGCCAAAATACCGGACTTCGGCATTTGCTGTTGGCAGCCCCAGAGCGGAGCAAATTTCCAAGCAGAACCATTCATTCCACGGTGTATCTGAAAAGTCCGCCCCATTCGGCCCCTCGCCCATTGCCGGTTTGAATATGTGGGAGGTGGGTGTTGGACCAAGCGGGAGGTGCCATCCATCATCGAGATAAAGGAATGCTGTCTTCTCCTGCATGCCCGCGATGGAAATGCGGAAGTCTTCCTCGGATTTCTCGTCACCTCCATGGGCAGCCATCCCCAACGGGGCATTGGCTAAGCCCGCAAGACGCTTTGCAATTTCGTCTTCATCGATCGGCCGACTTTTCATACTGGCAGAATCGCCCGGGTCCTCGCCCTCCGGAACAAAGCGTAGCGCGCCCACACAGTCACGGCCTATTGCGGCAAGCAGATCGAATGTACCAGCGGAACCGGCCCCCTCACGGGCGGCGATTGCCTCCTTTACCCTCCGATCATCCGGCAGCAACCCATCGAAAACGCCGGTAACCGCATCTCCGGTCCAAATCCAGTCGGAGAGAGGAAGGGATAGCGAAATCGGAAAGCCGCGACCTGAGGCAAGCCAGTTGTCGCTATAACGAAAAGACGTCGCCCCCGACGCGGCCCAGGCATAAGAGCCGACTTTTGTCTTCCCGATATAGATATCCAGAGCATGCGAGCGACGTTTGCGTCCCATGCTAATACTCCAATGGATCGAAGGACGGCTCCCGGCGAGCAGTGACGCTTAGATCCAACTCAAGGGCCGCGAGAACTTTGAGGATTGTATCAAGCCGTGATGCCGCCACGCCATTTTCCAGGTCAGAGATGAGCTGCTGGCGCATAGAGGCCTGCCGGGCGAGATCGACCTGCCGCCACCCCTTCTTTTTACGGGTGGTTCTGATCAATGCTCCGAGATCTGTCGCATTACGGATTATTGTCAGTTGGCCCACATTAAGCCCTTTCTAACGGGTACTTCGGATATTTTCATAATACCCTGTATTTAAGGTATATGGTTTTTATCCGATTTTCAAGGTACGGCGATATTGCAAACCATTCCCGACTGTCGATGCAACCCACACTAGGTAGATTTACCTCCCCCAGGAGAGTCGGAAATCCTATGAGATATAAAATACAGAAAACCTGACCTTAAGATCGGTCGAAGCAATGAATGACACCGCGCTCGCCGAATAGGCCCCCTGACGATGATAATCATCATTACTAAGAGGAAGCGCAGCTACTCGTTCAATATCGGCACCAATCTCATATGGCTTTCGATGGCCGCAATGATTTCCTCCGGCAATTGAACTTCCGAGTGAAAGTCAGCCCAAGTGTCCCTTATACGCACAGCCATCTCTTTTGCGGCTCTCATTGCTATTGCCCCCGGAAGTTTTGCCTGATCAATGAACGTCGTGAACCGGTCAGATGACAATTCGTGAAACTGCTTCGTCCCGGCGAAATTCATTCCGAGGTCTTCCTGTCCGACATATGTCAACGTAGACAGGTAGTCATACAGAGGAGCCAGCTTGGGCGTCTTCCCATCCGGGTAGATGAGCGACCAGTTCTTGAGATGCATATCCCCATTTCCGATGGCTGCATTCAAAACGATCCGTTGGACAAAATCGACAATCGCCCCTTCGTCGGTTTCAGCCCAGAGAACCCTGGCGATCATGCCGAAGTTTCCCTTCTTATACTTGTCATTCGGATACACCCTGAAGACCTGGGCAAAATCTTCGATATGTATCCGTGCACCGTCTTCAGTCCGGTCGAATCTCTGAATAGCAAACACGTCACCCAAGTCAGTGCGGATACCGCTCGGCAGCCCTTCGATGACATCGATGGGAACGAGATCGAAGTCCGGAACATCAAAGCCGAGACGTTTTGCAAAGGTCATCATCCAGAACTCATTCTCCGGAACGGCCTGGAATTTCTCCGAGGGAAACTTCAGTATCCAATTGCCACCTTTACCGGTTGCGGGAACCGTCAGCCCTCCGGATGCAGCACGCAGAGCCGATAACTTCATCTGCACACCGGCCAAACTGAATTTCAGGGGGCCATCGCGGGTCGCGGTTTCATCTGCGGCCAACTCGTGCTCTGGAATGCCCTCGCTGTCTTCCTTGTTCAACCGTGCGATGACCGCGCCGGGCAAATCCTCTCCAAGCGCCTTGAGCAATTGAAATTCACGGGTCGGATGAATGCCATCCTTCTCCGCCACATAGTCTCTGAGCTTACCTTCCGGGAGCAGGTTTGAAAGAAAGGGATCAATCTTGTTTTGCCGCGCCTTCAGCTTCAGAGTGACGCCCCCTGACGGGGTTTTGAAGCCAAGGGAGGCCGTCGGCCGGTCAGGATTTGATATATAGCCTTCATCCAGCGAAAAGACAGAACGGTCCCCGCCCAGGTCAACGACCTGGCCGACACGAACTCCGTGTAGAATGATGTCCAATACCTCGGCCACCTATCAGTCCTCGTCTTCCAGGGCGTAAAGCGGTTTTTCTTCGCCCTCGGATACCGTACTCCCTTCAAGCAGGGCTTCTATCGCCGGCACCAATTCCCTTGGGGCGAACACCATCTCAAGACCAAGGGCACGAAGCACCGCTACCGTCGTTGCCGTGCGCGCGTTGGCCCCGCGTTCCAAGCTCGATATCTGAGCCTGGGTAACCCCCGCTTTCTGAGCAAGAGCATCTTGCGAAAGCCCGAGGGCCCGCCGTCTTCTTTTCAGGGTATCGCCTATGCTCTCTAGTTGAGTAAGTTTCATATCAAAACCAATATGACTTTAGTTTATCCATATCGATAGATATATGAAACTACGCCCACAATCAAGGTACACGATATAAATACCTATATAGAATACACAACTTCATATAGGTATTTATATAGAACTCTATTACCTGAATCTTCTTGAAGATAGGGCCATTCACCCTCCTCACACACAAACCGGACAGCACCTCCTACTCCCACTGATCCTCCTCATCATCATCCATCAGAGGCATGCATGCACTGCTCCACATGCCGTTGGGGCGGCGGTCCAATCCATGGCTGGCGAGGGTAAGGGGCGAGATGTGATCGTAATGGTCCTTGATCACCTCGACCGAGTTGCCGCTTTGCGTCGCCACCCGCTCAATCGGGATTTTGTTATAGAGCATCTGATAGTTGATATAGGTGTGCCTGAAGGTATAGGGCGAGAAACCGCGACCGCCGAGCCCGGCATCCTCGAACAACCGGCCAAGAGCCTTGCGAACCAGCCTGAGCGGAAAGACCTGTCTTTGCAGCAGTTCCGGATCGGACATCACCTCTTCAAAGGAACGCCCCTCACAGACAATCGGCGCCAATTCGCGGAATACGTCAGCCATGTCATATTCACAGACAATGTCCCTGATCTTCCTCTTCTCATAGACCGAAATCTGGATGGCCTTGCGTTTCTTGCTGCGCGCGATCACCTCCATCACATGCTTCCAACGCATTCGGCTCGCACCGACGGGCCGCATGCCGGTATTCACCATGATCTTGATGTAATAGATATGCAGCAGCCGATACCAGGCCCGCTGGGTGATACGGGTTTCCCGGCCATTGGACCGGTCAATCACCACCAGCTTGTGATGGGAGCGTTCCACATAGGCTGAACCATATTTCATCACCGACTTGATGCGGAGACGCATCGCCTGAGCCAGCCGTTTCTCCGCGGCTTCGATCAGCTGCTCCAATTCATGAAGCTTGAGCCAGTTCGCCTTATTGTCCGTGCTCGCGCGAGGGTCATAACTATCATAGTCGGAAAGCGTCAGCTTTTCCGGTTTCCGGATTGTGAAGTCGGGGATCTGGGATCGTTTGATCAGCCTGTGTTGAGCGGCATATTGATAGAGCCCCTTGATCGGGTTCATCTGACGCTTCAACGTCGCCTCCGTCGGCACCCGACGCATTGTCCTGGTAATCGGTGTCTCAACGAGCTGACCGTCCCGGATATAGCGAATGGACGCCTTGTCCGGCAACGTTGTCGAATAACGCAGCCGCCATTCGCGATAGGATGATTTGTTGCTCGGCGCCAGCAGGTGGAATTCATCGATATCCGCCAAAGACTTGAAACCCTGCTCCTTGACCCAAGGGAGGAAGTGTTTCTCCAACACCGTCCGGTCCTGATAGAAGGTTGAATAGGTGAGCTGGTCTTTTTCATATTCGCCATGCCTGTATTCCAGATAGTCCCGGATGACCCGCATGATCGGCTCATATTTCAACGGCAGCCCGCGTGCCTGCCGGCCCATCAGTTCACCGTATTTCTCTTTCGCAACAGTAGCCGCCGCGGGCAGGTCGCATTTGCCTGTCGAGCGGCGCACAAGACGCTGGCCCTTCTGCAGGATTTCGAAATAGTAGTTATTCGAATTTTCCCGACGGTAGAGGTTCAACACCTCAGGGATCAAGGGAATACGCTCTCCGAGCTGCTGCTGTGCTGCGGCCATGTCAACATTCCATTTATGATTGAACTGTGTCTGGACCATGTGTCTCATGAACCATGAGCTCATGTCAACAGATGCCGATCCGCAGAATCCGAACAAAATATAATAATTTGTTGACTTTATAGCGTAAGTAAAAGCATATTTTTGCCAAATAAATTTTCAAAAATTTATACAACTTATACGCTAGTTTCCGCTCCGAAGGCAGAGGTCAGAGGTTCGAATCCTCTTGGGTGCGCCATTCTCCCAGTCCGGAACATCAAAACGTTAGCGATTATGGAATTGATCCCATCACGCAGTTCACATGGGTCAAGAACGGACGTCTGGGCGGGACGGCTTGTTGATTGTCGGTTAACGGTCGACCACCCTCAATGAGGTTTTCTCCGTAAGTCACTTCCAGAGAAATCCTTCCCACCTTTGTCAGCGCGGTATTGCCGTTTTTATGATCGACCGTTTCATCCACCCCGATCAGGATGAAGCCCAAGTTCGGTTCCTTGTTGCCAACCAGGTCGCGCAATAGGGCGGAAACCTCGACTTCGTAAGTCACCCAATCGAATTTCACCGGGAAACTGTCGCTGCTCGGCGGAGGGTTGCCCACGGGTAAATCCGGCAGGCCCGCGATTGCCTTCGCCGGGTAAAGAACATTCCTGCTGGTTCCAACCACCGGACTGGGCTGCAGGCGCCAGTCGCTGGTCGCCAATTGGAGTTTTCTGACCCAACTGCCGGCAACATTCGTGGCTTCGTGATCCCTGTGAAATTCAGTGCCGACATTGGAAAACCGCAATGTCGCAGCAACGATGCTTTTATTGTCCAAAGATGACAGGTCGAAACAAAAGGCGCCGCGATAGACGGCATTCCCCCAGCGCTGACAGGGTGCCGGCTGTGTCCCCGCATCGTAAAACCGCTTATAGCCAGCCCAGACGACATCAGGCGGCGGCGTTTCAGGGTTGGACCCCTTTGTATTGAGGCCACAATAGACGGGCCAGTCCTGCCCGCCATCCACATATTCCGCAGTCGAGGTTTCACTCAGATGAAGTGTCGTGGTCTTGAGCCCGGGACCACCGCAACCAGCCGCGATCAGGGCCAACATAATGACGGAGCAATGAAAATACTTCATACCACACCCCATGCATACCATAACACCACATACAAGTTACACCAAAAGTTGCAACAAAGCAAAACAATGCAATTTGACCCGAGATCAAAATCTCCACCGTCGGCACGCCAATACCATCAGGCCTCCCAACATCACGAACGACAACGATCCCGGCGCAGACACAGGCTGTATCGTCCGCCCGCCGATCACCTGACCGCCCGTCACATACCAACCGTCGACCACCGTATAGCTGGCGTCGATAGTCAGCCCATACCCAAAACCTACACCCGCAGCGATATTGTCCCCAATCCTGTCCAGAAAATTGAAATCGCCGAATGTACCGGGTTTTGAATAGTCTTCATAATAGAAGGTGAAATGGGGAATAAAGCCGGCATACGCGCCGAAGAACTCAATATAGTAGAGCGGACCACCTGAGGGACCGTATTGCACCCAATCACCGCGATTGAAGGTGTAAACCCGCCCGGCTGAGTCTTCCAATGTCGCATTGATGAAAGCGTCACGATAACGCGGAGAGCCAGAGCCACCGATATAAGCGGCATTGTGGTTCACCATAAACCTCAACGTGAACCCCTGAACGAGACCCTGATATTCAGCCGAATTAGACCTATAGGGTTCCAGATCCGCATCATAGGGATTCAAGGCGCCATTGATCTCGTTGATCAGTCCGGCAGCCGAGGGAGAAGGCATGGCAAGCCACCCGGCAATAGCCAGGACCAGCGCCGAAGCGAATGACTTGAGATGCATTTCCTCCCCCTGACCGAACACACACTGAAATCTTCCACCTCTTTTGAGGCATAAAATATGCCAATACAGCGTTTCCCTTGTCAGCAGAGAAGTTACCAGCCTCTTTGCAACGCCGGGTGATGTCGTGTTGTAAAATGTTCCGACATCTCGATCACACAGCCTTTTACTTTCCGCACCGCATCAGGCCTGCCAGGCACCCCAGCCCCTCTGCAATTTGTGTAAGGTCCGGCGCGGCATATCCCACCACCAATCCATTTACTACGTTGCGGACCGAATGCTGATATCGTGACACAGGCGGCACAAGAAATCCCTTCGATGCGGCCGCAACGGAGAGTTTCTCCGCGTCATGTTTTGAATCCAAGGCAAGCACGGCATGCAGACCGGACTCCAGACCCGTCAGAGATCCGGGTATCGACAATTCCCGCAAGACACTTTGAACAGCCATTCTTTTCTTCTTATACAGCTTGCTCATCCTCCGAATGTGTTTTTCCAGATGACCGGAGCCGACAAACTGAGACAGCGCCAGTTGGGATGTTGTGTCCTGACCGTATTCATGGATCGTTCGGTAGCGCGTCATCGCCTGGACCACGTCAGCCGAGGCGATAACATATCCCAGCCGAATATCCGGAAAGAGTGTCTTGGAGAAAGTTCCCAGATAAATAACGCATTGGTTGGGTAGTGATGCCAGCGGCGGGAGTGGAGGCACGTCATAGCGAAACTCACCATCGTAATCGTCCTCCAGCACGATAACCCCGTTATCCATTGCCCACTGCACAAGCTTTCGACGGCGCCGGGACGATAACCTGCCGCCCAGCGGAAACTGATGAGAGGGCGTGACATAGACAAACGACACGTCAGATGCATTTGAGGGCAGAGCATCGACAACGAGGCCATCCGAATCCACAGGACAATATATGATTTCCGCCTCCGCACTTTCAAAAAGCTGCCGGACCAGCGGATAGCCGGGATCCTCCATAATCACCTTGGAGCCCGGCTGCAGGTACAGCCTTGCAAGCAGGCTAACTGCATGCGTGATGCCCATGCTGACGAAGACCTGCTCCGGCGTTGCGTTCAGCCCACGCGACCGCCGGCAAAAATCCGAAAGCACAACCCGCAGATCACGGATGCCCTGAGGATCGCCATAGTCGGGGCCAGGGGCCTTTACGGACGCATCAGACATGCATTTTTTCCACGTGTTTCGCGGGAATTCCAACACAGAGGGCCGGCAGGGCCTGAAGTCAATCCAGGCACGGCTCATACTATCCGTTGCCGGTTCAGGGACAACAGCGGGCGACGTGACAATTTCATCGACCACCCTATTGTCATCAGAAGATATTTGCTCCACAGATTGTGAGACAAACACGCCTACTCCCGGTTTTGGGGTCAGTAACTCTTCGGCGCTTAGTATCTCAAACACCGCAACCACAGTTCCCCGGGCAGCCCCCATCTCACGGGCAAGCTCGCGTGACGACGGCAATAGGTCGCCCGGTCTAAGCCGCCCGGAACGGATCGCCTTGCGCAGGTGGTTCGCAATCTGATCGGTGATGCTTCCCGCCGCTCGATCCTCGGCCGAAAAAGCATCCAGCGAGACAGTGCCTTGTCGTCGTGTGGTCACAATACTGGTCCAGTTAAATCTTCCCTTTCCGGACCATAACAATGGACCGGAAATGTGACAATGATGGCGGGCTAACAGGACGGATGCCTACCGCGAGGCCGGAAACCAAAAAATGGAGATATAAAGATGGGGCTTTATAAGCCGCGCTATTTTCGCACCCACGATATGATCGACTGCTCCGGCATCAGATTGAAACCCTATACCATCGCTTTGGAAGACCGGAGAGACATCAACCTGGAGCCCATATTTGACTATGCGAATTATGCCCTGTCGGGATCGCAAATTCCCTGGCTTCAAAATCATGGCCTCGGCTACCTCGTCTACCACACAGGCGAAGACGGCAATTGGCTGTTGCTTCGGACGTGGACCCAGGGCGACATCGTTGCCGGGCTCATCTCCGCAGATCATGGCTGCGGGTTCAAGACACTTGAAGTGCCGTGCATTGAATGCGTTTGGGAAGCCGTAATCAGCCAGCATGAGCGCGACGCATGGGTTCGCCACATGATGTCTGGACAGACAGACGCAGACGGTTACCTGGCAGATAAACTGGCCGATGGCCTCTACTGATGATCGTACGCGAAGCGATACCGGCCGATGTGGATAGGTTGCACGAATTGATGGTCGAACTGGCGAAGTTCGAAGAGTACATCGACGAATTTGCGGTCACGAAGTCCTGCATCCTGGAACAGGGGTTTGGAGAGAACGCCACCTTCAAGGCCTTCGTTGCTGTATATGACGGCGAAATTGTCGGAATGGCCGTAACCTATGTCATTCGATGGACATATACACTTCGGCCAAAGCTGGTGCTGAAAGAGCTTTATGTTGATCGCACGAAACGACAACAAGGAACCGGCAAGGCCCTAATTTCAGCAGTCCAAAGCCATGCAGCATCTCTGGGTGCAGGAGAGATTATATGGACTGTCATGGCTGGCAATGAATATGCGGAACGCTTCTATTTGTCCGCAGGAGGTGAACCGGACCGCAAATGGTTGAACTGGTCGATGAAACCGTAACCTCATCAGCCCATTCGGTTATTCTGACAGTTGCCGCCTCAACCATCCCCGGAACGCCCTGAAAGCCGGGCCATTCTTGCTGTCTGCCCAGCACAGGTAATAGTAGCGTGTATTCTGCGCGGACCACTGGTCGTCACCGATTATTTGGACCAGGCGGCCACTGGTCAAATACGGTTCGGCATAAACCCGGGGCAGCCATGCCACACCATACCCGTCCAGTGCCGCAACAAGCGTCAGTGCACTAGGCAGTCGGGTGACCCTGGTATGCGTTTGATGGGCCACGCCATGATCAACAAACCAGTTGGACATTTCGACGTCCCGGTCCTCATCCAGAACCCATGGCAGTTTGGTCAGGTCCTGCGGCGATTGAATGGAAACAGCGCCCAGAACCGAAGGCGCGGCCACGACGACATCGCTACCTTCAAGCAGCCTTTCGCAATTCACCCCCGGCCAGTTACCGTCACCATGCCGGACGGCAGCATCAAAATCACCCTGTGCAAGATCATGCACCGTCGCATCGGTATTGATACGAAGATCAATTTCCGGGTGATGCTGCAGAAAATCACGCAGGCGCGGCATCAGCCAATATTGGGCAAAATGCGGTGTGACCGTGATATTGAGGATATTGTCGTCACGCCGAAACTGGTCGATATCACCAGCAATCGCCCGGAAATTCCGGAGCAGATTACCGGCCAGTCCTGCGGCTTCCGGCAACATGACCAGACGGTTGCCGGACCGGGTAAACAATTTGCGCTGCAAACGGTCTTCCAAGCCTCGCAGGTGCTGACTTACCGCACCATGCGTCACATTGAGCATCTCCGCAGCAGCACCGACAGTACCTGTTTCATGAACCGCCGCGAACGCACGAAGGGAATTCAGCGGCAACCATCCAATATCGTTTCTCTTCATAATAATAGAAAAACTAACAGTAACGCAGCTTTTCTGGCAAGCATCAAACAAATCATACTCTTAGTTTTTATAAGTTAATAAACAGAGAGAGAAACACAATGTCGTATATTTTCTACAATTTATCCATTGGGAACACAGCCACCCGCCACACCCAAGGTTCCGGCATCGACCAGGAGGTCATTCACCGAATTTGCCTGCAGGCGCGGTTCGAGCGCGCAAAAGTCGTTCGTCAGTGTTTTGCAATACTGACACGCGCAATACTCAAGCGCATGACCGCCACGAATTACATCGGCAGGAGCGCCTCATGAACCACCTAACCAGCGAAGTGCAGGCATTCGAGGCCCGCGCGACTGATACTGACCTCGACGATCTTCGCACACGGCTGGCCGCAGCGCGGTTGCCGGAGGCCGAGACGGTCTGCCGCGCCGCCCCCGGCGCCGGCCGATGGGAGCAGGGCGTTCCCCTTGCCGACCTCATTGATGTCGTGAATTACTGGCGCACCGAGTATGACTGGCGGTCGTTCGAGGCACGCCTCAACAAGATCGGGCAGTTCCGCACAACCATTGACGGTCTGGGAATCCATTTTCTGCACCGCCGGTCCACACGCCAGGACGCCATCCCGCTGATCATGACCCACGGCTGGCCGGGAAGCATTGCTGAATTCGTCCATAACATAGACGAACTGGCAGACCCGAAGGATCGGAACGCCCCGGCCTTCCACGTCGTGACACCATCACTGCCAGGCTTTGGCTACAGCGACAGACCGACGGCCACAGGGTGGGGAACCGAAAAGATTGCGGCCGCCTGGGTGGACCTGATGGGAAGGCTCGGCTACGGAAAGTTCGCCGCGCACGGCGGCGACTGGGGCGGTGTGATCACCGCGATTCTCGGCAGCAGGTTTCCGGAGCAGGTTCTCGGACTCCACACAACACTCGCACAGGCACCGCCGGGGCTGACAGCCGACGGCCTGACGGCGATCGAACGCGAATGGACCGAGGAGACACGCGACTTCTGGCGTCACCGCGCCGCCTATGCGAAACAGCAGGCGACCAGGCCGCAGACGATCGGCTATTCTCTTGTCGATTCACCAGTCGGGCTTCTTGCCTGGATTCTGGACAAATTTTCTGAATGGACAGATACCGAAGACAGCCCGTTCGAAACGATTTCCAGAGATCGTATTCTTGACAACGTCACCTTGTACTGGCTGACGCAAACAGGCGCATCGGCAGCGCGCATCTATTACGAAAGTCACAATTCGCTCGACCCCGAGCTTCGGATCGATGTCCCGTCCGCAATCAGCGTCTATCCCCGCGACATCGAGAAGTGCCCACGTGCCTGGGCACAGGAGCGGTACCGGCAAATCGTCCGCTGGAGGTCACCTGAAACGGGAGGACATTTTCCGTCGCTGGAGGTTCCCGAGCATTTCGTCAGGGATCTGCAGGAAGGCCTTGCAGCAGTGCTGGCCGCTAGCGCGGCAGTGGGTCATAACATACGAAACCGCAGGCGGTGTGAAGGCAATGCCTGTAGAGCACACCCCTCACACCGACATCCCCCAATAGTCCCAGAAAGCGGGACATGGCCCTGTTTCAGCGAATGGTCCAAGTCAGATACAAAGCCTGCATCTCGCACGTATCCAAGGCGCCAATTTGATCACCATGCGCCAGATGACTACAGCAGGTGAGCTCTTGCAGCGTGGCATCACGACGCGCAAAGCCCAATATTTCCTTTGGTATGCGAGGATCGAAATAGATAATTTCTGCCGTTTCAATTGCCCGGATCACACCATAGGGCAATCGCATCGGGTCCGTTTCGCAGATATCAATTCTGCGCGGGCCACTCGAAGGGTCTTTTTCCCGATCCACAAAGTCGCGCATTGCCGCCAAAACCACCTCACGTGGCGTATCGGAGCTTTCAGGACGAGCCCCCCTCCCCCAATCGGTGAAGAAATATGTCCAGAAGCGATTACGTATCCGCCCATCCGGCAGCAGACTGGCGACCATTCCCCGGGCGCTGCGCGCCATGGCCGCCAGCGGCCCGACAGACGTGGGTATCGCCGCCTCCAGACGTTGTCTCAGAATGCGGGCCAAAGCCGGTGCAGAACCACCGGTGCAAATAGCCACCATGACCGGCGCCCGGTCCAGGATCGCTGGCGTGATAAAGTCGCATCTGTCGGTCTGGTCCACCACATTGACCGGAATATTGCGGGCCTTCGCCGCGGCCTCTACCTCCTGCGTGACGAAATCATCGCCGCCGCCATCAAAAACCATCACGGCCCCATCCAACATTCCCGGCGTGAAGGGCCTGCCCTCATGCGTGATAAGACCGGTATCCCGCATTTGGCGGATATCGGCACAAAGGTTGGACGCGATCACCGTGATCCTGGCCTCGGTCCTGCATAACAGGCGCAGTTTACCGGCTGCTGCCTCGCCGCCGCCAATCACAACGACCTTGCGATTAGCCACTTTCACAAAAGCCGGAAAATAGGGGAATTTCTCTTCCGCCACCGCCTCGTCCGGCTTCAGCGTCTTATTCTGCAGCGCGCGGGACAGTCTCATCAACAATCTCCTTGAGTTCGGACAGGCAGGAACCACAACCGGTCCCTGCCTGTAATAGCCGCCCCAATTCCTCTACACTGATTGCCTGCCGGCCCTGAATTGCGTCGGTAATCGCCGCCAGCCCAACCGAATAACAGGAACAGACCAGTCGATCATTGACCCCTATGCCGGATGCTGTACGTCCGACAAGCAGACCTGCGCGAGCCCCCTCATCCAAAGCCCCTCCACCAAAGAGAGAGGCGATCCAATTCCGGTCGAGGACCGGACGATCCGGCGCGGCAAACAGGGCTGACGCAACCTGATCGTCCACCAACCTTGCCAGACGGGTCACGCCACGCTGACGGTCGGAATATTCGATGATCTGCCCTTCCTCATGCGGCCCCAGAAGCGAACGGAAAATATGGGGCACGTCGCCGGCAATCTCATAGATCAGGCAGCCCGGCGCAGCCGCCTTTACCCAATATGGCAGGCCGGACAGGTCAATGTCCTGGCGGGAAAAGAGCAGGCCCTGCCACATAGGCTGATAAGGACCGATCCGGACGGGGAATAACTTACTTTCCGGCTGACCTGAATGCGGGTCGGTTTCCGGCGGAACAAGACGGCCGATGCCGCCGTCGGAAGAGAAACTGTCACTCCAATGCATGGGCATGAAGATCGCCCCTGCCGCCTGCGCCTCTGTCACGGAAACACGCATCAGCAAGTTTCCATACTGGCTTTCAACACGCGCCAAACCGCCATCAACCAGGCCGTAATGGGCGGCATCCTTGGGATGAATCTCCAGCAGGGGTTCCGGCCGATGGGCCGCCAGACGCGCCACCGGTCCGGTCCGGGTCATCGTATGCCATTGATCCCGGTATCGCCCGGTATTGGCAATCAGCGGATAGTCACCATCCGCCAGGGCGCGAGGCTCTTTCTGGCGTACAGCCAACATGTTTGCACGACCGTTGTTGGTCGTAAAACAACCATCCGTATAGAGACGTCGCACGTCTGCCGGTCGCGACTTGTCGCGGGAGGCGGGCCACTGAAAAGGTTCCATGCTGTCATAGGCACCTTTACGGGTCTTGCTCCATTGGCCGATATCAAAGGCACGAATCCCATCATTCTCAAATTCCGACAGGGCTGCGAATTCTGCAAAAATCTCTGCCGGATCACGATAGGCAAAGGCCTTCTCAAAACCGAGAACCTGGGCGACCTGAGACATGATCCACCAGTCGGGCTTGGCCGAGCCTGGGGCCTTACGGAATGCACGTTGTCGGGAAATACGGCGTTCCGAATTGGTGACTGTGCCGGATTTCTCCGACCAGGCCGCCGCCGGCAAGACAATATCAGCATAGCGCAGGGTGTCATTTTCCCTCACCACATCGGAGGCAATAACCAGCGGACAGATTTCCAACGCATCCCGAACCCGGCTGGTATCCGGCAGGCTGACCGCAGGGTTGGTGCCCATCACCCAAAGCGCCTTGATCTCGCCCCGCTCAACGGCACGGAAGAGTTCAACTGCCTTATAGCCCTCACCCTGACGCAGATTAGGCGCCTTCCAGAAACGACGCAGCCGGTCCACATCCATCGGGTCGTTGGGGTCCATATGAGCGGCCAATTGGTTCGCGAGCCCGCCCACTTCACGCCCGCCCATGGCGTTTGGCTGCCCCGTGACCGAAAATGGACCTGAGCCCGGCTTGCCCACCCTGCCCGTCGCCAAATGACAGTTGAGGATGGCGTTGACCTTGTCACTTCCCTGGCTGGACTGATTCACCCCTTGAGAAAAAACGGTGACCGTCTTGTCGCATTCAGCAAACCAACGATAAAGGGTCCTGAGGTCTTTGGCTTCGAGACCACAAGTCATAGCCGTTTGTTCAACCGTCGGGCAGTCCTCCCGTGCAGAGGCAACGGTGGCGGCATAGCCGCCCACATGGCGGGTCAGGTAATTCCAGTCCGCCAAACCGTTATCGTCGACCCAGGTCAGCAACCCGTTGAACAGGGCTACATCGCTGCCGGGCCTGATCGCCAGGTGAAGGTCAGCGATATCGCAACTTGCGGTGCGGCGCGGATCTATCACGACCACCTTCGTCCCCCGAGCAGCCTTAGCGGCGCGCAGCCTTTGATACAAGACCGGGTGACACCAGGCCAGGTTGGAGCCTGCCAGGATGACCAGATCCGCCAGTTCCAGGTCTTCATAGCAGCCGGGCACAACATCCGCCCCGAAAGCCCGTTTGTGGCCCACCACAGTAGAGGCCATGCAGAGCCGGGAATTCGTATCGATATGGGGTGAGCCGATGAAGCCCTTGATCAGCTTGTTGGCAACATAATAGTCCTCGGTCAACAACTGGCCGGAAACGTAGAAGGCCACCGATTTCGGGCCATGACGATCAATGGTTTCACGCAACCGTCCCGCCGTTTCCGCAATGGCACGATCCCAATCACAGTCCACACCGTCGACATTGGGGAACAGCAAGCGGAAATCACGCTCTGCCTCGGCATCCAGGCTGTCAATCAGGGCGGCCCCCTTTGAACAGAGCCGCCCTTTGTTGGCGGGGTGATCCGGGTCACCGCCAACGGCCCAGCCTTCCTGCGTGGCCGAAATGATTACCCCGCAGCCAACGCCGCAATAGGGACATGTTGTTTTCACCTCATCCTGCATTGATCGCTCCCATCTGCGACGATGTCAGACCAATACGCACCTTGCCGTCAACGATCCGGCTTTCCACCTTGCGGGCACAGCCATCCTCGGCGCCCTGCGCCTCACCGGTTTCCAGCGAGAAGACCATGTTATGCAGCGGACAGGTCACAAAATGACCATGCACAATCCCCTGTGCCAGTGGCCCATCCTTATGCGGGCAGCGGTCAACCAGCGCAAAAACCTCACCATCCACCGTTCTGAAAACAGCAATTCGGTCGGTTTCGGTCTGATAGGTACGCGCGCCCTGAAGCGGAATATTGTCCACCGGCCCGAGGTCTACCCAGTTCAGTAATTCGGTCATCGGCCTTACTCCGCGGCTTGCAGGAAGGAGAATTCGTGTGCATCGACGCTCTCTTTGACACGTTCAGCCCAGGGATCACGCTGGCTCGTCTCCTGGCTTTTCAGAAAACGCACATAGAGCGCCGCACGATTGTCGGCGTCGTCGACCACCCGCTCCTGCACGTGTTTCAGACCAACCCTTTCAATCCAGGGCGCGGTACGCTCCAGATATCGCGCTTCTTCCCGATAAAGCTGGATGAAGGCGCAGCAATATTCCTTCACCTCTTCGCGTGTCTTGACCTTGCACAGCAGTTCGGTGGCCCGCACATGCATGCCGCCATTGCCACCCACATGCAGATCCCAACCGCCCTCGGTTGCGATCACACCAAAATCCTTGATGGTTGCCTCCGCACAGTTCCTTGGGCAGCCCGAAACCGCCATTTTGAACTTATGGGGCATCCAGGACCCCCAGGTCATCTGTTCCAGCTCCACCCCCATGCTCATGGACATCTGGGTTCCAAAGCGACACCATTCCTGCCCGACACAGGTTTTGACCGTGCGCAGCGACTTGCCATAGGCATGACCGGAAACCATGCCTGCCGCATTCAGATCCGCCCATACCGCAGGCAGGTCTTCCTTCTTTACGCCCAACAGGTCGATCCGCTGGCCGCCCGTGACTTTCATGGTGGGGATATCGAATTTATCCGCCACATCGGCGAGGGCGCGCAGCTCTTTTGGATTAGTCAGCCCGCCCCACATGCGCGGCACCACGGAATAGGTGCCGTCCTTTTGGATATTGGCGTGGACGCGTTCGTTGATGAAGCGGGACGCCCCATGGTCCACATAGTCACCCGGCCAGGCCGCAAGCAGATAGTAGTTCAACGCCGGTCGGCAGCTATGGCAGCCATCCGCGGTTTTCCATTCCAGCGCCTGCATCACAGCCGCCATGGACTTCAGGCCCTGGGCCTTGATCAGTCGACGCACCGTGTCGTGGTCGTGATCGGTGCAAGGGCAGATCGGCTTTGCCGCATCCGCCTCGAACTCACCGCCCAACGTAACCGCCAGAAGGTTTTCCACCAGGCCGCTGCAGGACCCGCAGGAGGCTGACGCCTTGGTATGGGCACGAACATCATCCAGCGAGGACAGCCCCTGTTCGTTTATGGCGGCAACAATCGTGCCTTTGCAAATGCCGTTGCAGCCACAGATTTCCGCATCGTCGGGAAGGGCGGCAACGGCATCCCTAGGGTTTCCGACAGACCCTCCCGCGAAAGCCTGACCAAAGGCCAGCGTATCGCGCAACTCACCAACGTCAGTGGCGTCCTTGAGCATCTGGAAATACCAGGCCCCGTCGGCAGTATCGCCATAAAGCACCGCCCCCTTTATGCGCCCCTCCTCCAGTACGATCCGCTTGTAGATACCGCGGCCTGCATCGCGAAAGACGATTTCCTCCACCTCATCACCGCCGGAGAAATCCCCCGCCGAAAAGACATCCACACCTGTCACTTTCAGCTTGGTGGAGGTAACTGAACCCGGATAGCCGTCGCTTTCCAGCTCTGCCAGATGATCGGCACAGCTTTTCGCCATTTCAAACAGCGGCGCAACCAGACCGTAGCACTGACCGCGATGTTGAACGCATTCGCCGACCGCCTTGACGGCCGGATCGCTGGTGGTCATGAAATCATCCACCACGATTCCGCGTTCAACGCTTAGACCCGCACGGTCGGCCAGCCATCCATTGGGTCGAATTCCAACCGCCATGACCACAAGACTGGCGTCCAGGTGGCGCCCATCCTTCAGCCAGACACCGGTTACATGTTCGTCACCGGTGATCTCCCGGGTATCTGCCTCGGTGATCACCTCAATCCCGCGACGTCCCAATTCCTGCTGCAGCAGATAACCGGCAGAGGCATCCAACTGCCTCTCCATGACGTGGCCTGCCAGATGCAGGACCGTTACCTTCATACCGCGTGCCTGAAGACCAACCGCGGCTTCCAACCCCAGTAGCCCGCCGCCGATCACAACAGCCCTGCCGCCGCTTTCAGCGGCTTTCAACATCACATCCACGTCATCCACATCGCGGAAGGTAACCACCCCCGGCAGATCCTTGCCTGCAATCGGGATCACGATGGGCATGGAACCGGTGGCCAGCAGCAATCGATCATAGGAGACAGCAAGCCCACTTTCCGCAGTCACGGTTTTATTCGCGCGGTCTATATCGACAACCGGGTCTCCGCTCTGCAACGTAATCCCGTTTTCTTCATACCAATCCTGTCCGTTGATCACGATGTCATCGAAGTTCTTTTCCCCTGACAGCAAGGGAGACAGCATGATCCGGTTGTAATTAACACGCGGTTCCGCGCCAAAAACGGTGATGTCGTATTTGCCGGGTGCGCGGGTCAAAAGTTCTTCGACCGTGCGCATACCCGCCATGCCGTTTCCGATTACCACCAATCGTGGACGGCGACCTTGTAGCAATGCAGGGTCCTTGCTCGCAGGGATTTTTGTCATTGTCCTGTGGCTCCTTCTCGCATCTTGCGAAATTGCACAAAAAAACGCCCGATGCCGGCCCCCTTCCCTTGGAAGAGATCAAGCAACGGACGTCGTTATCCGGAGAATCCTGCATTGGATTCAGTTATATAGCGGTCTGGCGTCAGACCAGTCTGGTCGGCATCTTTGCCGGTACCTGGTTCTTACGATACAAGATACATGCCAAAGAGAAATTTCGACTAAAGAACAAAATAAGACACTGAAAATAAATGATTATATTTCTAGCGCGAAATTGATGATATCGGCTCACAATAGATAATTGCATAAAAATTACACACAATAAAATCATCACGATTAAAAAATAGGCATGTCTTGCAAACCTTGCATGATGCGCCACGTCTACCGTCGCAACCGCACATATGAAAATCTATTTCGAAACAATAGATTAAACACACTTATGCTGCGACGCGACAAAACTGGCCTATAGATTGCTACAGAAAGAAAGTGAGCCGCAATGATGCGGTGTCCTCCTAAAGGCGGGAGGACGACAGTTCTTCGTCCAATGGCGGGCGACCAACTTTCGGACCGGGTGCAGGCGCATAAACGCCGGGCAGAACGGGCCGGGATGAGATCGGGCCACCGTTGGAATCAGTAGATGTGACCTGCGTGGCCCTGGGCTTAACCCGTCGGTCGTTAGACGACCCAAACGAAGGGCTACTTGTTATGGAAATCAGAAACAAGGCAACACGCATCACTCTATTCAGCCTGAAGTCGGTGCAGATGCGCACTTTTCACCTGACATGGCTGGCATTCTTTCTTTGTTTTTTCGGCTGGTTCGGCATCGCACCGCTCATGCCTCTGGTGCGGGACGATCTGGGGCTGAGCAAGGCTGAAATCGGCAACACCATCATCGCATCGGTGGCGATCACGGTGCTGGTCCGCCTATTAATCGGGCCTCTTTGCGACAAGATCGGGCCCCGCAAAACCTATACAGGCCTGTTGATCTTCGGCGCACTGCCCGTGATGATGATCGGGCTGGCGGATACTTATGAGACCTTCCTGCTGGCACGGTTGGCAATCGGCTCCATCGGCGCGTCCTTCGTTATCACGCAGTATCACACGTCCATGATGTTCGCGCCCAATGTGGTCGGCACCGCCAATGCAACGACCGCCGGCTGGGGCAACCTCGGCGGCGGCGTCACCCAGATGGCCATGCCCGCGATCCTTGCGATCATTCTGGGTCTTGGCGCAAGCGAGGTCATGGGCTGGCGTCTGGCAATAATTGCCCCCGGGGCGATCATGCTGGTGGTGGCCGCCCTGTATTGGATTTTCACCACTGACTGCCCGGACGGCAATTACCGGCAGATGCGCGAAAGCGGACAGTTGCGCCCGGAAGACGACCACAGCGGCGCAGCGAAAGGCTTTCTCACCGCCATCGGCGATGCGCGGGTCTGGGCGCTATTCATTGTCTACGCCGCCTGTTTTGGCGTGGAATTGACCATCAATAATATTGCTGCGATCTATTTCTTCGACCGCTTCGAACTGGACCTGCAGACAGCGGGCCTCATCGCCGGCCTCTTCGGATTAATGAATATCTTCGCCCGCACGTTGGGCGGGGTTTTCTCTGATCGTTTTGCTGCCAAGGGCGGCCTGTCCGGCCGCGTCCGCTTCCTGTTCCTGGCACTTTTTGTCGAAGGAGTGGCCCTGATCGGTTTCTCCATGATGGACGCACTGGTCATTGCTGTTGCGGTGATGGTGATCTTCTCGCTTTTCGTCCAGATGTCTGAAGGCGCCACCTTCGGGATCGTCCCCTTCATTAACCGAAAGGCTCTGGGTGCCGTTGCCGGGATTGTCGGCGCGGGCGGCAATGCCGGGGCGGTCGCCGCCGGTTTCCTCTTCAAATCGGAAGCACTGAGCTATCAGGACGGTCTTTTCTATCTCGGCGTCGCCGTTGTGATCTGCTCCTTTGCGGCGCTGGCGGTTCGTTTCTCGCCGGAAACCATCGCCCAGGAAAAGGCACGCTTCGAACAGGCAATGCTGGAACGCAGCGCACAAACCGCCCCGGCAATGGGTGGCGACTGATTGTATTGAGTAGCGGGGAGACAGGCCACAGGCGGTCTCCCCATCCAACCGTCGGCATAAGCGGAAGAATAACGGAACAGGGATCACGGCAGGAGCCACATGAAAGCAGAAGAATTCAGTATTCTGATTATTGACGAAGACCCGGACCGTGCCGCCATCGTGGAGCGCGGTCTGGTCGAGGCAGGCTATGCCCGCGTCAGCCGCATCGGCACCTCTTTCAATCTGGTAGACAGGGTGCAGGCCCTGGCCCCTGACGTCATCATCATCGACCTTGAAAACCCTGATCGCGACACACTGGAGCAAATGCTGCAGGTCTCCCGCGCCATCGCCCGTCCAATCGCCATGTTTGTTGACCAAAGCGACAACACAATGATCCGCGCCGCAGTACAGGCAGGCGTCAGCGCCTATGTCGTAGACGGTCTGCGCCAGGACCGGATTAAGCCGATCGTGGAAATGGCAATCTCCCGATTTGACGCCTTCGACCAACTGCGCCGCGAACGCGATGACGCCCAGGCAAAATTGCAGGACCGCAAAATCATCGAACGCGCCAAGGGGCTTCTCATGCGGGAAAAGGGGCTTACAGAAGACGACGCCTACGCCCTGCTGAGAAAAAACGCCATGCAGCAAAACCGCAAGATCGCCGACATCGCGCAAAGCGTCATTACCGCTTTTGAACTGGAGTTTTAAGAATGCCCGGCCGTCAGATTCATCTTGGTTACGTCCCCCTTGTTGATTGCGCAATACCGGTGGTCGCCCGGGAGCTTGGCTTTGCCGAGGCAGAAGGCCTGGACCTGATCCTGGGACGCGAACTTTCCTGGGCATCCATCCGCGACAAGCTGGCCGTAGGCCTCTATGACGCGGCCCATTTATTGGCCGGTATTCCGCTCGCCGCCCGGTTGGGATTGGGCGGCATGCCTCAACAGAACCTGATCGTGCCCATGGCCCTTGGCAGGGGCGGCAATGCGATCACGGTCAGTACACGCCTATATCAAAGGATGCTGGAGGCCGCACCGGAGATCATGGCTGGTCCACGCGGCAAGACCGCGAAGGCGTTAAAGAAAGTAATCGAACTGGATCAGGCCGCTGGACGCCCGCTCCTGTCCTTCGCAACCGTATTCCCCTTTTCCAGCCACAATTATGAATTGCGCTATTGGCTTGCAGAGGGAGAAATCGACCCGGACCAGGACGTGAATATCGGTATCATTGCGCCACCCCGCATGTTCGACAGCCTGCGCAACGGCTGGATCGACGGCTATTGCGTGGGGGAACCCTGGAACCTGCGCGCGGTCGATCGCGGCGACGGTGTTATCGTCGCCCTCAAAGAGGACATACACCCTGACAGCCCGGAAAAGGTCCTGGGCGTGCGGGAAGAATGGGCGAATAGCAACCGGGAGGCCCTGCTGGCACTAGTCCGCGCCTTAACCAGGGCCGCAGAATGGGCAGACAAGCTGGAAAACCGCAGTGAACTGGCACGCTTGCTCAGCGACGAAAATTATGTGGGCGCCCCGTACGAAATCCTTCATGCGTCACTGGCTGGCAGGCCAGTTCTGAAACCCGGAAGTCCACCTATGGATTTCCCGGAGCGCCATGTCTTTTTCCATCAGAATGCAACAATCCCGTCCTGCGAACAGGCAGCCTGGCTGACCAGCCAGATGCAGCGCTGGGACCAGGCCCCACCGGATCTCGATATGACCGACACCATCCGGCAAGTCTATCGACCGGATATCTATCAGGACGCCTCAACCAAGCGGCACCAAATCAAGTCCATCACTTGATCCGGCCATCAGGTCATCAATCGACAACAGCCCGGTTTGCGTGTCGATTTCACCGACAACCGCCGCCGCGTTGCGGGCGGCCCGTTCGGCGGCGGCATCAGTATCGGCACCCATGACAATCTGCGCGGCGAAGGTTGATGCGTAGGCATCGCCTGCCCCCACAGTCCCCCGAACCTCCACGGGCAAGGCAGGTACAAACCGGATCGCCCCCCGATCCGAAATATAAGCTCCTTCACCGCCATTCGTCACAATGACAAGCCCAGGACCTGCCTGATGAATCGCCGTGAAGAAATCGCCAAGCGCAACCCGCCTTTTACCGACAGGCAGCCCATCTTCCAAAAGCGCAGGCCCTTCAACAAAACAATCCTCGTCCACGCCATGGGGGCGGTCCATGGACTGCAATGGCAACGCGGCACAAAGCTGTGACGCCTCAACAGCGTTTATCACCAACAGGTCGATATGGCGCATGGCCTTCAGGCATTCCTGACCACGATAGGTGAGCTGGCGAATTCCGGGATTTGCAGCCACAAAGGCACCGGCCTTCCTCCCCTTCAGGGCCGCATCGGGGAAGCAAGCCGCTGACTGTCCAGAAAATGCCGTGATATAAACCAAATCACGGCCCTTAAAAATCTTTGGGTCAAGATCCTCGTTCACGAGCAACGTATTCGCTCCGCGGCAGACAAATATTGACGGATTATTGTCATGGGCGGAAAGCATGATCGACTTGCCGGTCGCCTTCTCTCCGGTGCGAATAATACCGCTGGTATCGACAGCTTCCTCCTGCAAACGCGCAATGATCACATCCCCATCAAGGTCTTTGCCCAGCTTGGCGAGACAGGCAACCTCAAGGCCCTGACGCGCCATGGATACGGCGGCATTGGTCGCGCCTCCACCAACGTAGGAGCTTATCTGTGCGACCTCCAGCTTGCGCCCCTCTTCCATCATCAGAAAGGATGCGGTCGCATTATGCATGGTCACGCGTTCAATCTCCCGACTTGCGACCGGAGCAATGATATCAATCGTGGCGCTGCCTATTGTCAGTGCCTTCATAACGTCTTTCCCAACAGAACGAGTTGATCTACAATATGAGCAATTGCCCGTTTATTGAGTAAATACTCAGCAATGTGAGACGGAATGTCAACCGTTGCTGTTAAACGGGAAGATTGATGCAGACACGGGCGTCGGCTAATCTTGCAACCTCAAAAGTGGGGACAGGTCACCGGTATCCATCGGTTAAAACACAAAAAAACAGGATAAATCATGGCCAGACGGGAAGAGAAACTGGACGCCGCAGCGAGAGCCGCCTGGCTTTACTACGTCGCAGGAAAGACACAGGACCAGATCGCCTCCATTCTGGGCGTTTCCCGCCAATCCGCGCAACGTTTGGTCTCCACCGCCGTCTCGGAGGGGCTGGTCCGTGTTCGAATAGACCACCCCATCTCCCATTGCATGGATCTGGCCAAACAGTTGAAAGAAAAATTCGGCCTGAGGTCAGCAACGGTCACGCCCAGCGACACGGCGTCGGATTCGACAACTTTGGGCATCGCCGAAGCAGCATCCGAAGAGATTGAAAAAACCTTGCGACAGCCGGAACCCCTCGTGATCGCCATAGGCACCGGACGGACCCTGAAGGCCGCCATCGAACAGCTGCCACCCATGGAATGCCCCCAGCACAAGATTGTCTCCCTTACCGGCAACATTGCACCAGACGGCTCTGCCGCCTACTACAACGTGATCTTCACCCTTGCCAATCTGGTGGAAAAGGCCCGCTCTTTCCCGATGCCTCTCCCTGTGCTCGCCTCCTCCAAGGCGGAAAAAAACACGCTTCATAAACAGGACATGATCCGGACAACCCTGGACCTGGCAAAAGACCCGGACGTTACCTTTGTCGGGATCGGGGATCTGGGCCCCGACGCACCGCTTTACCAGGACGGCTTCATCACCGATGCGGAACGTCAGTCCCTGAACAATGCAGGTGCCGTCGGCGAGATTGTCGGCTGGATCTATGACGGCGACGGCCAGATCATCAGGGACGGCATCTATGAGCGCGTGGCCAGTGCGCCCCTTCCCTCCCCGGAAACCACCCGCGTGATTGCCGTTGCCATGGGCCCTAAAAAAGTTCCAGGCATCCACGGCGCCCTCAAAGGCCATCTGATCAACGAATTGATTACCGATGAACGCACGGCCGAAGCCCTGCTAAAATAATGTAATTCAACAATCCTCGGACGAACGCTGCAGTGCAGCGACGAATCCCTATTGACATTCGCGCGCCCCTGTCAGAGCATTTGCTCATAACAAAAGCAAATGCTCAAAACATGTTCGGGGAGGATATGATGAACCTGAAACCGATGATAATCGGTGCGTGCTCCGTTCTGGCGCTTGCCGGAATGGCGCGGGCCGAAACCATAACCATCGCAACCGTGAACAACGGCGACATGATCCGCATGCAAAAGCTGACGGATGATTTCACCGCCAAGAATCCCGGCATCGAGCTGGAATGGGTCACGATGGAAGAAAACGTCCTTCGCCAGAAGGTCACCACCGACATTGCCACCAAAAGCGGCCAGTATGACGTGATGACCATCGGGACCTACGAGGTGCCGATCTGGGCCAAACAGGACTGGCTGGTGCCGCTGAATTTCGACAAAAGCTATGACGTGGACGACCTACTGCCTGCTATCCGCAGCGGCCTGACCGTGGATAGCAACCTTTATGCTGCGCCGTTTTACGGCGAAAGCTCCATGGTTATGTATCGCACGGACCTGATGAAGGCGGCAGGCCTGGAAATGCCGGACAAGCCGACCTGGGACTTCATCGCCAAAGCCGCAAAAGCCATGACCGACAAGGAGAAAGGCGTCTACGGCGTCTGCCTGCGTGGTAAGGCCGGTTGGGGCGAGAACATGGCCTTCCTGACGGCCGCCTCCAATTCATTTGGCGCACGTTGGTTCGATGAGAGCTGGCACCCGCAATTCGACAGCCCCGAATGGAAAAAAACGTTGTCCTTCTATGTGGACCTGATGAATGAAGCGGGCCCCCCGGGCGCGTCCAACAACGGGTTCAATGAAAACCTGGCCCTGTTCCAGACCGGCAAATGCGGGATGTGGATTGATGCCACTGTTGCGGCCTCATTCGTCACCAACCCGAAGGAATCCCAGGTTGCCGACAAAGTCGGTTTCGCGCTGGCGCCAGACGCCGGATTTGAAAAGCGCGCCAACTGGCTTTGGGCCTGGTCCCTTGCCATTCCGGCCGGCACGCAAAAACGTGAAGCGGCAGAGAAATTCATCGCCTGGGCGACCAGCAAGGACTATCTGAAACTGGTGGCCGAGAAAGAAGGCTGGGCCAATGTCCCGCCGGGCACGCGCACATCGCTCTACGAAAACCCGGCCTATCAGGATGCGGCGCCCTTCGCGGCAATGACCCTGGCCTCCATCAATTCCGCCGACCCCAAGCACCCGACCGTCAAACCGGTTCCCTATGTCGGCGTGCAATTCGTGGCGATTCCCGAATTCCAGGGCATCGGCACGGCGGTCGGCCAGCAGTTCTCCGCAGCTCTGGCCGGTCAGGTTTCTGTGGACGACGCCCTGCAACGGGCCCAGGCCCTGACCACGCGTGAAATGATGAAAGGCGGCTATATCAATTAGCCATGGCGGGCGTGGATGCCTGTCATGCTCCCTCGGGCAGGCATCCACCTCATCAAAACATGTTAGCTTCAACAAGAATGCGTTCGTCCGGGCACCCTCAAGATCGGTGCCCTGTTAAAAATGGGTGAAGGGCTACCATGGCAACCAAGAATACAAGAGCTTCCGCACGTATGATGATGGCTCCGGCCGTGATCATGCTGTTCATCTGGATGATCGTCCCGTTGGCGATGACGCTGTATTTTTCCTTCCTGCGGTACAATCTCCTCAACCCGGCTGTGACCGATTGGGCCGGTAGCTTCAACTACACATTCTTCCTGACAGACCCGGCCTTCAATGCGGCGCTGATCAATACGCTGCTGCTGGTCGGTGGTGTTCTGGCAGTTACTGTAATCGGGGGAACTTTACTCGCCCTCCTGATGGATCAGCCATTCTGGGGGCGTGGCATCGTGCGCCTGCTCGTCATCTCGCCATTCTTTGTCATGCCCACGGTTTCCGCCCTCGTCTGGAAAAACATGCTCATGCATCCGGTCTATGGGCTATTCACCTGGATTGCGCATGTCTTTGGCCTGGAAGGGATCGACTGGCTGTCCGATATCCCGCTGACCTCCATCACCCTGATCGTGTCCTGGCAGTGGTTGCCTTTTGCGACGTTGATTTTCCTGACCGCCCTACAGTCCCTGGACCGTGAACAGATGGAAGCCGCCGAGATGGACGGCGCAGGACCGGTCTCCCGTTTCATCTATATCGTGCTGCCGCATCTGGCGCGCGCGATCACCGTGGTGATCCTGATCGAAACGATCTTCCTGCTAAGTGTGTTTGCCGAAATTCTGGTGACCACGAATGGTGGTCCGGGCACGGAAAGCACCAACATCACCTATCTGATCTACAGCCAGGCCCTGCTGCTCTTCGATGTGGGCGGCGCATCGGCAGGTGGCATCATTGCTGTCATTCTTGCCAATATTGTTGCTGTTTTTCTGATCCGTCTGATCGGCAAGAATTTAGAGGCGTAACCATGGCAAATACAAAACACCAAGGAAAAACCCTGGCGGTGACCGTGCTTGCTTGGCTGGTGGCATTGCTGATCTTCTTTCCGATCCTCTGGACCATCATCACCAGTTTCAAGACGGAGGGCGAGGCCATTGCCTCTACACCGTCCTTCCTGTTCTTCGACTGGACACTGGAAAACTATGCGGAGGTTCAGTCCCGCTCCGACTATTTCAGCCATGTGATGAATTCGGTGGTGATCTCCTTCGGCTCCACCTTTTTAGGACTGCTGATCGCGGTTCCCGCCGCCTGGTCCATGGCCTTTGCACCTTCCAAGCATACCAAGAACATCCTGATGTGGATGCTGTCGACCAAGATGTTGCCGCCGGTGGGCGTTCTGGTACCGATCTATCTCTACTTCCGGGATTGGAACCTGCTGGATACCCAGATCGGTCTTGTGCTGGTCCTGACCATGGTCAATCTGCCGATCATCGTCTGGATGCTCTACACCTATTTCAAGGAAATTCCCGGCGACATTCTTGAAGCCGCGCGCATGGACGGCGCATCGCTGGCCAAGGAGATTCTCTATGTCCTGACGCCGATGGCGGTGCCGGGCATCGCATCCACCCTGCTGCTCAACATCATCCTGGCATGGAATGAGGCTTTCTGGACCCTCAACCTGACTGCTGCCAAGGCCGCCCCACTCACCGCTTTCATTGCCTCCTATTCCAGTCCCGAGGGGCTGTTCTGGGCAAAGCTATCAGCCGCATCAACACTCGCGATCGCCCCGATCCTGATCATCGGATGGTTTTCGCAGAAACAGCTCGTCCGCGGGCTGACCTTTGGTGCTGTTAAGTAGGAAAGACACAGTCATGAGTCGTATTCAACTGGAACAAGTCACAAAAACCTTCGGCAATCTGACGGTTATCCCGCCCTTGGACCTGACCATCGAAGAAGGCGAGTTCGTCGTCTTCGTTGGCCCATCCGGCTGTGGCAAATCCACACTTCTGCGCCTGATTGCAGGCCTGGAGGATGTTTCCAGCGGCCAGATCAGGATCGGCGGTACGGATGTTACCGAGGCCGCCCCGGCCAAGCGGGAACTCGCCATGGTCTTTCAGTCCTATGCGCTTTATCCGCATATGTCGGTTGAGGGAAATATCGCCTTCCCGCTGAAAATGGCGAATATGGACAAGACCTCCATCGCGAAGAAGGTCGCCGAAGTCGCCAAGATCCTGGACCTGACGGACTATCTGGACCGCAAACCGCGCCAACTATCCGGCGGCCAGCGCCAGCGTGTCGCCATTGGCCGGGCCATCGTACGCGAGCCCAAGGCCTTCCTTTTCGATGAACCCTTGTCCAACCTGGATGCGGCGCTGCGCGTTAACATGCGCCTGGAGATCAGCGAACTTCATAACAAGCTGCAATCCACCATGATCTATGTGACCCATGACCAGGTCGAAGCCATGACTATGGCCGACAAAATCGTCGTCCTGAATGGCGGGCGGGTGGAACAGGTCGGCACCCCCATGGAGCTTTACAACAATCCGGCCAATGTCTTTGTCGCGGGGTTCATCGGTTCGCCGAAAATGAACCTGTTAAACGGGGCGCTTGCCGCCAACTATCAGGCGGACACGCTGGGTATCCGTCCGGAACATATCCTCCTGAACCAGGAGGCGGGACAATTGTCCGGCACGGTGAATGTGGCTGAACATCTGGGTTCCGACACGTTCATCCATGTCCAGGTCGACGGTATCGGCCCGGTTACGGCCAGGGTCGATGGTGAAATGGGTATCCGCCATGGTGACCACGTTTCCCTCACTTTCCGGGAAGACAAAATCCATCGCTTTGACAACGCGGGAGGCGTGCTGTGACCGGCGGACGCCTCCAGGGAAAACGCGCCCTGATCACCGGCGCGGCGCGCGGGATCGGGTTGGCTTTTGCGGAGGCCTATCTCAGCGAGGGTGCATCTGTTGTTATCGCAGATATTGACGGCAACGGTGCGGCGGATGCAGCGGCATCGCTCGCAGAGCGTTTCGGTGACGACCGCATGGCATCGGTGGCCATGGATGTAACCAGTCAGGACAGTATTGATGCCGCCATTGCCTTTACCCAGGACCGTTTCGGCGGTCTGGATATCCTAGTCAACAATGCCGCCCTATTCGACCTGGCCCCGATTGCAGAGATCACGCGCGACAGCTACCACCGCCTGTTTTCGGTCAATGTGGAGGGGCCACTCTTCACCCTCCAGGCCGCAGCGCAGGCGATGATCTCTGGCGGTACGGGTGGCAAAATCGTCAACATGGCCAGTCAGGCCGGACGCCGGGGGGAGGCACTGGTCACCGTCTACTGTGCAACCAAGGCAGCCGTCATCAGCCTGACCCAGTCGGCGGGTCTGGACCTGATCAAACATGGGATCAACGTCAACGCCATCGCACCCGGTGTGGTGGATGGCGCGCATTGGGACCATGTGGACAGCCTGTTTGCACATTACGAGAACCGTCCCCTGGGCGAGAAGAAGCAACTTGTCGGCGAGGCCGTACCCTTTGGCCGTATGGCCACAGCCAAAGACCTCACCGGCATGGCCGTTTTCCTGGCAAGTAGCGAAAGTGACTATGTCGTCGGACAGACCTTCAATGTCGACGGCGGCAATTGTTTGAATTGAAAGGCAGTAAGAATGTATCTGAAAAAGCTCAGACTGGATGGTCGTGTCGCCGTCGTTACCGGCGGCGGTCAGGGGATTGGTTTTGCCTGCGCGCGGGCTCTGGGCGAGTTCGGCGCCAAAGTAATTATCGCCGACGTATTGGCCGACAGAGTGAATGCCGCCGTCAGTCAGCTAAATGACCTGGGCCTGGACACGCATGGAACAGACCTGGATGTCACGAACTCCCGCATGGTGGATGAGGTCGTCAGTACCCTTGTCCGTGACCACGGCAAAATAGATATACTGGTCAACAACGCAGGGGTCGCAGTCAGTGACGTTCCCGCGGAAGAGACCAGCGACGAGCATTGGCGCCTTCATATGGATGTCAACCTGGACGGCCTGTTCTGGTGCTGCCGGGCATTCGGACGGGAGATGCTGAAACAGGGCAAGGGCAGTATTGTGAATATCGGCTCTATGTCCGGTGTCATTGTCAACAAACCCCAACCGCAATCTTTCTACAACGCCTCCAAGGCCGCAGTCCATCAGTTGACCCGGTCACTTGCCGCCGAATGGGGTAATCGTGGTGTGCGCGTCAACGCCGTCGCCCCGACCTATATCGAAACGCCGCTAACCAAATTCGGTATCGAGGAAAATCCCGACCTCTACAAAATCTGGCTGGAGATGACCCCGATGAACCGGGTCGGCCAACCGGACGAAATCGCCTCTATCGTTCAGTTCCTGGCCTCGGACGCCTCCAGCATCATGACGGGTTCTATCGTCATGGCGGACGGCGGTTATTCCTGCTGGTAAACCGCGAGGCAGAATAAAAAGCATGACATGCAAACTGGTCATTTTCGACTGCGACGGGGTGCTGGTCGACAGTGAGGTTATTTCACTGTCGGTCCTTCGCGACTATATCGCCGGGCTCGGCGTTCATATCAGCGATGACGAATGTCGTAATCTGTTTCTGGGCGTCAGTCTCGAAACCACCTGCAGGGTTCTCACAGACGACTACGGACTGACGCTGGACGGAGACCAACTCGCCGGGATGCGGAAAATGCTATACGACCGGTTCAAGCAGGAATTGAAGGCCATCCCCGATGTTGATCAGGTGATCCCGACGTTGGAGATGCCCTTTTGTGTCGCATCGTCAAGCCAGGTGGAACGGATCAGGCTGGCCCTCATGGCAACCGGTTTGCTGCCACTGTTCGACGGAAATATCTTTAGTGCCACCATGGTTAAAAACGGCAAACCCGCGCCGGATCTTTTCCTGCATGCGGCGGGGGAAATGAACACCGCCCCAGGTGATTGCATTGTTATTGAAGACAGTCCGGCCGGCATCACCGCAGCAAAGCGTGCCGGCATGAAAGTCTTTGCTTTCACCGGCGCCTCTCACGCCGGACAGGAAGATCACGCCGCCAGCATTAAACATCTGGAGCCGGATGTAACCTTTGATAAAATGCACCAGTTACCCGCTTTAATTACAGAATTTTCCCTGGGTGGTGGAGCCAATGAGTAAATTTGTTGTTGGTGTCGACGTCGGCACAGGAAGCGCCCGTGCCGGTGTTTTCAGCCGGAATGGCCAGCTCATGGCGAAAAAAGAGCACCCTATTGCGATCAACCGGCCCGTCGCCAACCATGTGGAACAAAATTCAGAGGATATCTGGCGGGCGGTTTGCCTTGCCGTACAAGGGGCACTGCAAATCGCAGGCGTTAAAGGCGGCGATATTGAAGGTATCAGCTTTGATGCAACCTGCTCTCTGGTTGTCAGGGACAAATCCGCCGCCCCACTGACTGTTTCGACAACTGGCGAAAACCGTTGGGACACGATCGTCTGGCTGGACCACCGCGCCCTAGCAGAGGCCGATGAATGCAGCGCCCTGCCTCATAAGGTGCTGGACTATGTCGGCGGCACCATGTCGCCGGAGATGGAAATTCCCAAACTGATGTGGTTGAAGCGTAATTTGCCGGACACCTGGTGCAAGGCTGGTTATTTCTTCGACCTGGCGGATTACCTGACCTGGCGGGCCAGTGGCTCCAACGAACGTTCCGAATGTACGTTGACCTGCAAGTGGACTTATCTCGCCCATGAGGATCATGGCTGGCAATACGATTTCCTGGAAGCAGTCGGTCTCGCCGACATGCCCGACCGCGGGAATCTTCCCCCGAAAGCAAGCCCCATCGGCAAAAATATCGGCACCCTGGACCAGGCGGCAGCCGATCAGCTCGGCCTGACGACAAAATGTCAGGTCGGTGTTGGCCTGATTGATGCCCATAGTGGCGCTTTGGGCGTTGTCGGCGGCTTCGGTGACGGGCTATCCAACGTCGAGGAACATCTGGCTCTGATTGCAGGAACATCCAGTTGCGTCATGGCCCTCTCCCAGTCCGCCAAAGCCTGTAATGGTGTCTGGGGTCCCTATTATGGCGCCGTTCTGCCCGGATACTGGCTGAACGAGGGCGGCCAGTCCGTGACCGGCGCATTGCTGGACCACGTCATTCGCTGGCATCCCGCGGGCGGTCAGCCCACCTCCGACCTGCATGCCCGCATTTGTGAGCGCATCATGGATCTCCGCTCAGAGGAAGGCTATGCACTTGCAAGTCGCCTGCATGTATTGCCCGATTTTCACGGTAACCGCTCTCCCTTGGCAGATCCGCATGCGTTGGGCGTGATCAGCGGCCTCGATCTGGATCTCAGCTTCGACAATCTGTGCCGGCTCTACTGGCGCACCGCCATCAGTATTGCACTCGGTGTCAGGCATATTCTGGAAGCCCTGAATGCGGCAGGATTTGTAATCGAGAACCTTCACGTGACGGGCGGGCATACCAAGAACCCGCTATTGATGGAACTGTATGCCGATGCGACGGGATGCACCGTGATCGAACCCGCAGCCGAGGACGCGGTCCTGCTGGGAACTGCCATGGTGGCGGCAACCGCCGCCGGTTGGCATGCGGATCTGGCCTCATCGGCCCTTGCCATGCATCAGGGTGAAACCAGTCGTCGCCCAAACCCGAAGGCGATGGACCAATTCGACCGTGACTACAAAATCTTCCTGAAGATGCATGAACAACGCCGCATCCTGGACCAGATCAATTGAAGAGGACGAAGCCCCGTCATGATTTTGTGTTGCGGTGAAGCCCTGATCGACATGCTGCCGGATAACAGTATGGGGCGACTGAGTTTTACCCCCTATCCCGGGGGTGCAGTCTATAACACGGCAATTGCTCTGGGCCGCCTTGACGTGCCGGTCAGCCTGTTTAGCGGCATTTCCACGGATTTCTTTGGAGACCTTCTCCGGGCGCAGCTTGGAGAATCAAATGTGGATACCGGGCTTCTCCATTTTGCCGACCGTCCCACCACCCTGGCCTTCGTCACGCTTAAAGACGGCCAGGCGTGCTATGTCTTCTATGATGAAAACACCGCAGGTCGCTGTCTGGGCGTATCCGATATCCCCACGGTACCGGCAGAGGTGAAGGCTTTTTTCTTCGGCGGTATCTATCTGGGGCAAGAACCTTGCGGTACCACGTTCGAAACTTTCATGGGCCAGGTGCATGGCTATTTCGTCACCATGCTCGACCCGAATATCCGGACGGGTTTCATCGCCGACGAGGCTGCCTACCGGTCCCGGTTGGACAGGATGCTTGGCTACGCCGACATCGTAAAGCTCTCGAACGAAGACCTGGCCTGGATTGACAGTGATGCGGAGATGGCGGACTGGGCGCAAAGTTGGCTAAACCGCGATGTCTCCCTCATCGTCGTCACCCGCGGCGACAAAGGTGCTGTCGCCTTTAGCCGAGACGCCATTGTGGAAGTGCTCCCCGGCCAGACCACCGTCGCCGACACCGTTGGTGCCGGTGATACCTTCAATGCGGGCCTGCTCGCCTCTTTTCAGGCGCAGGGGTTGCTCACCAAAACCGGCATCGGCGACTTATCCGAAGATGCTATCGCGCGCGCACTGACTTTCGCCGCCGAGGCGGCGGCTATTACCGTCTCCCGCCCCGGAGCAAACCCGCCCTGGCGGGAAGAATTATCTGCGGCATAACACATCTCGCGCAACGGCACGGATCAATCCGCCGCATCCACAAGCTTCTTACCCTGCTTTCCACTTTTGCCGCAGACTTCCGACATGGCCGTCATTGCATGATACTGAGACAGGAACACCTCGCCACTCAACTCCGACAGGAAATCGGTACGCTGTAACCGGTCCATGACAGGGCCTTTCACCTCCGACAGATGCAGGCGGATGCCCATATCCTGCAGCCGGTGATTGATCGCTTCCAGGGATTCCAAAGCACTGGAATCGATCTCGTTGACCGCCGAGCACATCAGGATCACGTGACGCAGGCCTTCGTCTCCCACCACCCGGTCGAGGATATAATCTTCCAGATAGCGAGCATTGGCAAAATACAGGCTCTCATCCACCCGGATGGTCAGCACCGCCGGATCGGTCAGCACCTTGTGACGGTTGATGTTGCGGAAATGCTGGGTTCCCGGCACACAACCAACCTCGGCAATATGCGGGCGCGACGTGCGATAGAGGAACAGCAGGATCGACAGCCCGACACCGACGGACATGCCAACCTCCACCCCAAACCCCAGCGTCAGCAGGATCGTCGCCGCAACCGCCGCAAAATCCGCCTTGGAATAACCCCAGGTGAAACGCAGGATGGAAAAATCCACAAGCGACAGCACCGCAACGATGATCGTCGCCGCCAGGGTTGCCTTGGGCAGGAAATAGAGCAGCGGCGTCAGCAACAGGGCTGCCAGCAGAATACCTACGGCGGTAAAAGCGCCCGCGGCGGGCGTTTGTGCCCCCGCATCGAAATTCACCACGGACCGGGCAAAGCCCCCTGTTACCGGATAACCGCCCGTCAGCGACGAGGCGATATTGGAGGCTCCCAGCCCGATCAATTCCTGGTCGGGCACGATCCGCTGGCGTTTTTTGGCGGCCAGTGTCTGGGCGACAGAAACGGATTCAACAAAACCGATGATGGAGATCAGCACCGCAGACCCTGCAAGACTGGTCCAGAGGTCCAGGTCAAAAGACGGAATCGTCACAGGCGGCAGCCCCTGTGGCACCGCGCCAACGATCGCTACTCCCTTGCCGTCCAGCCCGAAGCCCCAGGTGACGACGGTCGTCACCGCCACCGCAAGCACCGGGCCCGCCTTGGCCAGAACATCACATAAACCGTCCGACAGGCCGAAGCGGCGCAACAGGGGTTTCAGCCCCTTGCGCACCCAAAAGAGAAAGACAATGGAGGCCAGCCCAATCACGAGCGTTACAGGATTGGTATCCGCCGCGTTAGAGGCCAGCGAATGGAGGATTTCCACCAGGGTATGACCAGAGGCCGGAATACCCAGAACATGCTTCAACTGGCTGGACGCGATCAGCAGGCCGGAGGCGGTGATGAAACCGGCGATGACCGGATGGCTCAGGAAATTCGCCAGAAAGCCCAAGCGAAACAGGCCCGTTGCCAACAGGATCAGCCCTGACAGGAAGGCCAGGGTCATGGCGGCAAAGGCATATTCCGCCGTCCCCTGCAGCGCCATGTTACCGACGCTCGCCGCCGTCATCAGGGAAACCACGGCCACCGGCCCAACGGCCAATGCGCGGCTGGTGCCAAACAGGGCATAGGCCACCAACGGCAGGATAGAGGCATAGAGCCCCATCTCCATAGGCAACCCCGCCAGCAGGGCATAGGCCAATGATTGGGGGATCAGCATGATCGTCACGATCAACGCGGCCAGGGCATCATCGGCCAGAACGGAACGATTGTAGGTGCGCCCCCATTCCAGGATCGGCAGGTAGCGTTGCAGGAACTTCACGGCAGTCACAGCCTCTCGACTTCTCTCTCTGCCTGCCCGGCCAAGGCCGGGTCAGGCTCGCACAGGTTTTGGGTTAGATGAGGGTCAGGTGGAAACAAGCTTTTCCGGTTTTGCCAGCCATTCACGACCGCGCAGCATGGCTTTCCAGTATATCGGCGGCAGCATCTTTTCCTTGAGCAGCCATGCCAGACGGCTGGGCTGCGTGCCATCAATCATCCAGCTCGGGAAACTGGGCAGCAGTTTGCCGCCATAACCGAATTCGGCCAGGACGATTTTGCCACGCTCCACCGTCAGCGGACAGGAACCGTAGCCATTGTAAAGCGAGGTCGCGCTGCCTCCATGGATATCGGCAATAACATTATCCGCCACGACAGGGGCCTGCTTACGGGCCGCCGCGGCTGTCTTGGCATTGGGGGCATTCATCACATCCCCCAGCGACCAGACATTCTCATATGTTTTGTGGCGTAATGTGGACTGGTCGACGTCGACCCAACCGGCCTCGTCCGCCAGCGGCGACACCTTGATGAAATCGGGCGCGCATTGCGGCGGGCAGACATGGATCATATCGAATTCAACTTCGACAGCCCTTGCTTCCTTCTCCGGCTCCTGAACCGCGAAGACAGCCTTTTTGGCCTCCCCGTCGATGGAAACCAGATTGTTGAAGAAATTCAGCTTCGCGTGATAGCGGTCGATATAATTCATGAGGGCCGGAACATATTCCTTCACCCCGAACAGAACGCCGCCTGCGTTGTAGAAACCCACGTCGATATTGTCCAACACACCATTTCGGTACCAGTGATCGGCGGACAGATACATCGCCTTTTGAGGCGCACCGGCGCATTTGATCGGCATCGGCGGCTGGGTGAAAATCGCCCGGCCGGATTTCATGTTCCGGACCAACTCCCAGGTATAGGGGGCCAGGTCATAGCGATAGTTGGAGGTGACACCGTTTTTCCCGAGCGTATCCACCAGCCCGTCAACACGGTGCCAGTCCAGCTTCAATCCCGGACAAACGATCAGGCGCTGGTATTTCACCACCCGGCAACCATCCAGAATCACCGCATCATTTTCCGGCTCAAAGGCAGCAACGGCGGCCTTGATCCAATGAACCTTGCCCGGGATCAGGGACGCCATGGTCTTGGCGGTGTCAGACGGATCGAAGATCCCACCGCCCACCATGGTCCAGCCGGGTTGGTAGTAATGAACATCAGCCGGCTCCAGAATTGCAACATCCAGGTCGGGGGAGCGTGCCATCAGGCTGGACGCCACAGCGATACCTGCAGCACCACCGCCGACGATCACAACGTCATGGCTGGCATCGGGGTGATCGGTGGGCGTCTTGCCCTTATTGGCAATGCGGCGAACTACACCGGCCATATCGTATCCCGCCGCCTTGGTTGCCGCCAGAATATCGGCCACCGACTGGCTTTTCGCCTGGGACAGGGACCAGAGCGTGATGGACCGCGTCCCGGACCGGCAATAGGCCAGCACCGGCTTGGGCAGCGCCTGCATGGCATGGTCGAAATCTTCCGCATCCTCGTCGCGCACCTTGCCCGAGGTGATCGGCAGATAGCGCGTTTCCAGCCCATGCTTTTTAGCTTCGGCCTCTATTTCATCGAAAGTCGGCTGATCGGGGCCTTCCCCGTCGGGCCGATTGCAGATGATCGATCGAAATCCGGTTGCGGCCAATGCCGCCACGTCAGCCAGTTCGATCTGCGGGCTGACAGACAGCACTTCATTTACTTTTTTCGGTTCCATGAACGTGTCCTCCCAGACATAAACAAGGTTAGAGCTGGTTGATGGGGACTTTGAGGAAATAGCGCCCGTCCTTGTCTGCGGGCGGCAAAGCACCGGCACGCATGTTGACCTGAAGAGACGGCAGGATCAGGCGGGGCAGGTCGAGTTGAGCATCCCGCTCCGTACGCATTTTGACGAATTCCTCCTTCGTCTTGCCACCGCCCACATGGATGTTGTTGGATTTTTCTTCGGCGACCGTGGTTTCCCACGCGATCTCGCGCCCTTCCGGACCGTAGTCATGACACATGAACAGGCGCATCTCTGCAGGCAGGGAAAGAACCTTCTGAATGGAATCGTAGAGGGTGCCTGCATCACCACCGGGGAAATCCGCACGCGCGCTGCCGCCATCCGGCATGAACAGTGTATCGCCAACAAAGGCGGCATCCCCCATCACATGGGTCATGCAGGCCGGTGTGTGACCGGGGGTATGCATGGCAAATGCCGTCAGCTCGCCGATCCGATAGGTATCCCCATCATCAAAAAGCCGGTCGAACTGGCTGCCGTCACGGCGGAATTCCGTCCCTTCATTGAAAACCTTCCCGAAGGTTTCCTGTACGATCATGATGTTCCTGCCGATGCCGATCTTGCCGCCCAGACGATCCTGGATATAGGGCGCTGCCGACAGGTGATCCGCATGAACATGGGTTTCGATCAGCCATTCCAGGTCCAGTTCATTCTTCCGGATGAAATCAATAATCTCATCGGCATGGTCATAGGTAATGCGACCGCCCGCATAGTTGATATCCATGACTGAATCGACCACGGCGCAGGATCGGCTGTTCGGGTCCTTGACCACATAGCTGATGGTGTTCGTATCCGGGTCGAAAAACGGGAATACGTCAGGCTTTTCACCCATGTTGACAGGGTAATCAGACATGATGACAGGTCCTTTCATACTGACTTCAGGTTGACGAGGGGGTTGCTGCGCCAGTCTGGAACACGGCACGTAGAAGCCTCGCCGCGATAATCCCCGCAATCAGGGCCGCAACGAAAATCAAGACCTCCATGCGCCCCGTGCCCAAGGCAGGCAGTGATCCGCCGGGGCAAAAGCCCGCAATTCCCCATCCGATACCGAATATTGCCGCCCCGCCGACGAGGGGTATATCGATGTCCTTCTTGGTCGGCAGTTGGAATGTCTCGGCCTGAACCGGCCCCGAACGCGCCAGAACCAATCGGTACCCGATGAAGGTCACGACCAGGGCGCCGCCCATCACAAAAATCAGGCTGGGGTCCCAGCTTCCTGCGATATCGAAGAAATTCAGAACTTTGGCCGGGTTCGCCATGCCGGAAATGGAAATACCAAGACCAAAGACAAGACCGATCGCATAGGCAGTAATCAAACGCATGGCCTTATCCTCCCAACAGATGACGTAGAATGAAGACCGTAATCCCGGTCGCGACCATGAAGGTCAGGGTGGCAACGATGGACCGTGGGGACAGCCGCGCCATCCCGCACACCCCGTGGCCCGAGGTGCACCCGCTGCCGAAAGTAACCCCGACACCGACAAGGAAACCGCCAATCACAAGCATCAGCGTGGACACCGGAACCTGAATTGTCGGATAGGCGCCAGTTATCAGGAAAAAGGCGGTCGGGCCGGAGACCATTCCAACCAGAATTGCCGCCCGCAGGCTCCAGTCGGAGGCAGACGCCGGTTTCAACACACCGGCCAGGATTCCCGTTGCCCCGAAGATTCGCCCATGCAAAAACATCAGGGCGACGGCAGCCAGTCCAATCAGGACACCGCCCAGAAGAGAGGCATAGGGCGTGAATGTCGTTTCCATCACATTCACCGTGCGCAGGTCCGCATGCCCAGGATACGATAAAGCGGGCAAAAGCGCAGCGCCGCCGTGACAATCAGCACAAGGCCAACAACAACAGCGCCATACATCCACACAGGATTCGCCCACAGTGCGAAGCTGGTTACAAAAGGCAAGGCCACCAGGACAGCGCCGATTATCAGGCGCATCACGCGGTCGATCGTTCCAACATTGGCTTTCATCGCTAGTCCTCCATTAAATCTGGAGAACAGTTTACGCGACCGTTGCCAAGCCTGTCGGTGACATTATCACCAACGGAAAAAATTAAATGATTTCAGGAAAGAAGCTTTTTCAGTGACGGTCAGGATTTCAGTGTGTTTTGGCCAGTCTTTCAAGCGCCGCACGGTCCTGGATTTCGATTGTGCCACGCGCCAGCTTCACCCATTCGCGCCGCTGGAATTCCTGTAACTGCCGGGAAATGACCTCCCGTGCACTGCCAAGTTCGGTTGCCAATTGATGATGGGTCGCCACCACCCGGTCACTTTCCTTGCCAAGCGCCAAAAGCTTTTGTGCCAGCCGAATATCAATCCGGCGAAAGGCGATTTCCTCGATGACAAAAAACAGGTCGGTAATGCGTTTTGAATAGGCGGTAAACACAAACCGTCGGAAGGTGCCGGACCGGGCGATCAGATCCTCGAACACGCCGCGTGGGACGGCCACGGCACGGACGTCCGTCTCTGCCACGCCTTCCGCGCTGTAATCCTCATAGGCCAGCAGGCAGGCCGTGGTCAGCACACAGCTTTGCCCGCTATGAACGCGGTAAAGAACAATCTCGCGGCCGGTATCGGAGACCTGTTGCACCCGCACGGTTCCGTCCAGCAGTAACAGCAGGTTTTCCGGCGCCTTGCCCGGGCCGAAGATCACCGCCCCTTCCGGGACTGTCACGATCTTGCTCTGGCTGACCAGAGTGTCCCGCACGGGCGCTTCAAGGCCCGCCAGGCCGGGAAAGCGGTCAACCCACATCTCGGTCATGACATGTCACTCCTGCTGAACATCTGTCTGTTGGCGGCCATTATGCCCTGAAAGATGTATTAGACCATAGACAACTACAACCCCAGCGCAAGGCGGATGGCGTAGGCGATGGCCCCCAACACCGCCACACCGGCAATCCATAGCGCCACGAACCACGCCAGTTGTCTAAGGTTCCGCCGCGTTCCGCCTGCCATCAGTGATACCCCTCCTCCGGATCGACCTTGCCCCGGAAAATCCAATAGGCATAACCGGAATAGGCCAGGATGATCGGAATGAGAACAACCGCCCCGACCAGGATGAAGGCCAGGCTTTCATCGGGGCCTGCGGCCTGCCAGATCGTGATATTCGGGGGTACGATCATCGGGTAAAAGCTGATCCCGATCCCGATGTAGCATAGTACGAAAATACCAAGCGCGCCCAGGAAAGGCCACGCATCCCTGCCTTTCCGCAGCCCCGCAACCAGCAGAACGACGCATCCCGCCAGCAGCAAGGGAACAACCGCACTGAAAATCAGGTTGGGCCCTTTGAACCAACGGGACAAATACAGGTCGTTCAGGAAGGGCGTCCACAGGCTGACGGCACCGATCAGGACAAGCGTGGCAGCACAGAGGCCCCAACTCGCCCGGCGCATCTGCCGTGCCATCTCGCCCTCTGTTTTCATGACCAGCCAGGTCGCCCCCAACAGGGTATAACCAATCACCAGCGCCACCCCGGTCGTCAGGCTGAACAGCGTAAGCCAGTCCCACCAGCCACCGGCATAGGCGCGGTTCTGGACATCAATGCCCTGCACCAATGCGCCCAGTGCAATTCCCTGGGCAAGGGCCGCGATCAGGGACCCACCTGAAAATCCGATATCCCAAAGGAAACGGCCACGCACCGTCCGCGACCTGAATTCAAAGGAAACACCCCGGAAGATCAGGCCGAGAAGCATTGCAATCAACGGCGCATAGAGCGCCGGCAGTATTGTTGCATAGGCCAGGGGAAAGACGGCAAACAAGCCGCCGCCGCCCAGCACCAGCCAGGTTTCATTCCCATCCCAGACGGGCGCGACGGAATTCATGGCGATGTCACGGTCCCGGTTGCTGCGCAGGAAGGGAAACAATATTCCGACCCCCAGGTCGAAACCGTCGAGAACAACATAGGCAAGAACCGCGAAGGCGATCAGCCCTGCCCAGATGAAGGCGAGATCCAATTCCATGATCCTTACTCCCCTTTTCCGTCAGGCGTGGCGTGACTGGCTTCCATGGACGGCCCGGGCATCAACCCGGCGGCCCAGGTCGCGCCGATCTCTTCACCCTCCCCGCTATTAGGGCGTTTGCCCATCAGGCGAAGGACATAAAAGGTGCCAGCCCCGAAAACCGCGAAATAGACCAGCACGAAGGCAACCAGCGACGTGCCGACGGCCGAGGCCTCAATCGGGGATGCGGAATGGACCGTGCGCAACAGGCCATGCACCGTCCAGGGCTGCCGCCCCACTTCGGTCGTGATCCACCCGGCCAGAACCGCCAGGAATCCGGACGGTCCCATGACGACCGCCGCCCGATACAGCATCGGTGCGTCATAGAGCGACTTGCGCAGGCGTGCGAGACCGCTCCACAGGCCAAGCCCCACCATCGCAAAACCCAGGCCGACCATAATCCGGAAACTCCAGAAGATGATCTCCGCCGGCGGGCGATCTTCCTTGGGAAAGGCCTTCAGGCCCTTCACTTCGCCGTCCCATTCGTGAACGAGGATCAGGGACCCCAGATGAGGAATTTCAACGGCGTTCCGGGTTACTTCCGCCGTATCGTCGGGGATGCCGAACAGGATCAGGGGCGCGCCTTTATGGGTGTCATAATGGCCCTCCATCGCCGCGACCTTCTCCGGTTGATGTTCCAGCGTGTTCAGCCCATGGAAATCACCGGCAACAATCTGCAGCGGGGCAACGATCAGCGCCATCCACATCGCCATGGAAAACATCGTTCGCGCGGACCGGTTAGACCTGTCGCGCAGCAGATGCCATGCGCCCACCGCACCGACCACGAAGGCCGTCGTCAGGTAAGCCGCCAACACCATATGCACCAGCCTGTAAGGAAAAGACGGATTGAAAATCGCTGCCGCCCAGTCATCGGGCACAAACTGCCCCACCTCGTTGACGGCGTAACCCGCCGGGGTCTGCATCCAGGAGTTCACCGACAGAATCCAGAAGGCGGAAAACAGGGTACCAACCGCCACCATCAGCGTGGCAAAGAAATGCAGTTTCGGTCCCACGCGTTTCATGCCGAACAGCATCACCCCCAGGAAACCCGCCTCCAGGAAGAAAGCCGACAGCACCTCATAGCCCATGAGCGGCCCCAGAATCGGCCCGGTCTTGTCGGCATAGACGCTCCAGTTCGTACCGATCTGATAACTCATCACGATACCGGAGACCACCCCCATGCCAAAGACAACGGCAAAGATCGTCTTCCAGTAGTGGAAGACCCGTATGAACCGTTCCTGCCCGGTCCACAGCCAAAGGCCTTCCAGCACCGCCAGAAAGCTTGCAAGTCCGATTGTGAAGGCCGGGAAGATGATATGGGCCGATACCGTAAAGGCGAACTGGAACCGGGCCAGGGTAAGCGCATCGGTGAATTCCAGCATTCAAAGCCTCCTTTCCGAGAGGTCTGTTCCACTGAACTGTCCGCGCCTGCGAGTGGTTGAGTTCATACGTAGGTTACCGGCTGCAGGCGATCGGCAACAGGCGAAACCTTATTGCGAGATTGGCCTCATACTCTGTGACTTCATCACAAAATGCTTTAGGGCAGAATGACGCAAGGTCACAATGACGCAAAGGCAGAATGCCGCAGGGCCTGCCTTGGTCTTTATGCCGCCTCACAAGTTACCATACCGGTGACGTCACAACAGTTAGCCGGAAAAATCCGGACAGAATGCTTGAACTTGCAGCCCATACCAGCATGATCTGATGCAACTAGAGGCCCTTCACATAGGCAAACAGCCATCGTTCAAGTTCTGGGGAGATTTCCATGAAAGCAATCGTTACCGGCCATTCCCGTGGCCTGGGCGCAGCCATGACCGAAGACCTGCTGTCCCGTGGCGCAAGCGTGCTCGGCCTGTCGCGCAGTATCAACGAAGACCTGCAATCGCGTCATCCGTCCCTGTTACAGCAGGTGTCCATCGATATGATCGATCCGGCCAACCTGATTGCTTGGCTGGATAGTGGCGCCCTGGCAGGGTTTTTGGAGAATGACGAGCCGGTTATGCTGGTCAACAATGCCGGTATTGTGGAACCCATTGGCCCCGCAGGCAGCCTGGATCACAACGGCATTGCCCGTGCCGTGGGCCTGAACGTCACCGCCCCTCTGCTGCTGGCAGATGCCTTTATCGGCGCAACCAGCGGCAATGCCGACCGACGCGTCCTCCATGTCTCCAGCGGGGCTGGCCGCAAACCCTATGCCGGGTGGAGCATCTATTGCGCGACCAAGGCCGCCCTCGACCATCACGCAGCCTCCGTCGCTCAGGACAAACCGGCGGGCCTGCGCATTTCCAGTGTTGCCCCCGGCGTCATCGACACCGACATGCAGAACACCATCCGGTCCACCCCGGCAGACCGTTTCGTTCTACGTGATGACTTCGTTGCATTGAAGGAAACCGGATCTCTGACAAGTCCGGAACAGCGCGGCAATGAGATGATTGCACATTTGCTGGCGGATGATTTCGGTCAGTCCCCTATCGTCGATATCCGGGACTTCGCGGCCTGATCCGATTAAGAACCTAAATGCTGAAAGGGGACCGACCATAATTCGGTCCCCTTTTTCAGTTAGCGCTGTGCCTTGATTATCATCATCATGGGGCGATCCATTTCTTCTTCCAGCGCCGGCATCTCTTCCAGTTGCTCTGCACTGGGCGACCATTCGTTAAGATGCTCAATACGGAACCCGTTATGGATCAGGCTGTTCAAGGTAGTCCCAAGGGTACGGTGATATTTGACCACCCCGTCAGCCAACCAGTTTGTGGTTCGCTTTCCCTCCACGGAATATTGATTCAACGGCCAGATTCGTACGCCCTCTTTACCCTCGCTCCATCCGGGGCTGACCGGAGCCATGAAGATAGGATGTTCGATAGTGCACACCAGATGCCCCTGGGGGCGCAACGTCCGATAGATGCGCCTTACAAGATCATCAAAATCCTCCACATAGTGAAAGGCGAGCGAACTATAGACCAGGTCAAAAACCGCCTCCGGCAGATCGACCCGATCCAGATCGGCAATCTGGTATTCGACCTCGTCGTCGTTGGTCTCCTGTTTCGCCCGATCTATCATCTTTTCGGACAGGTCGAGGCCAAGCACCTCCCCTGCGCCATTGGCCCGTGCCCAGCGAGAAAACCAGCCAAAACCACAGCCCAAGTCGAGGATTTTCTTGTCGGTCAAATCCGGCAGGATTGCCTGGATGGATGGCCATTCGGGTGCGCCAGCCAAACCATGAACCGACCGGTTCAACTGACTATAGCCTTCAAAGAAAGTGGGATCGTCGTAGATATTCTGTGCCAATTTTTATCTCCATCTGAAAAAGCCGATGGACGGCGCACCCTGCACATTGATACCCCGCCCAGGCGGCGAGGGTGCAGGCGCGCGAAACGCTGGTTTCCTAGCGTCGACAAACTACCCGCATCCCGCCTGTTGGGATGCCGGCAGTCCGGCTGACGATATGGATATCCTTTTCGCACATGACGCCACTATGCTGACCTGCATGCGCTTCGTCAACCCGGCCCCATGGCGGGAATCAAACACTGCAAGCGACTGAAGCGACCGTTCCAACGGCACTCACAGTGACGCCAAATCGGCAGAGTCAAAATTAAGGCATCGCCGAAATGGAAGAAGCCACCCTTCGGCGGCTTCTTCCTATCCATTCTTCAAAATCGCTCCGGTCTGACCGGAGGGCCTCAGCCTGCGCAATAGGCCTTTGCGATGCGCGCGGCGATCCGTGCGTTGTTCTTTACCAGCGCCAGGTTGGCAGCAACGGACACACCTTCGCTCAGCTCTGCCAGACGGGACAGGAGGAAGGGCGTGGCATCCTTGCCGCGAACATTCTGTTCCTCAGCTTCCTGCAGGGCCGTTGCGATCCAGCCGTCGATGACCGGCTTGGCGATTTCGTCGGCTTCCGGAATCGGATTGGCGATGACTTCCCCGGCACCCATCTGCAGGTCTTCACGTGTTTTCAGGATAAGCGCCACGGCGTCCGCGTCATCAACCTTCTGGTCCACGCGCAACCCGCTTTCACGACTGTGGAAGGCCGGGAAATCAGCAGTCTGATAGCCCAGGACCGGCACGCCGTTGGTTTCCAGGAATTCCAGGGTTTTCGGCAGGTCCAGGATCGACTTCGCGCCAGAGCAGACAACGGCCACCTGGGTACGTGACAGTTCTACCAGGTCTGCGGAGATGTCCATGCTGACCTCTGCGCCGCGATGGACACCACCGATCCCGCCAGTTGCAAACAGGCGGATGCCTGCCATTGCCGCGCAGATCATGGTGCTGGCCACCGTCGTCGCGCCATCCTGTTTCAGGGCGACAACCGTCGCCAGGTCACGGCGACTGACTTTGACAACATTGCTGTTCTGGGCGAATTCGACGATCTGGTCATCGGACAGACCGACAACGATACGCCCCTTCACAATGCCGACCGTTGCGGGCACGGCCCCTTCTTCGCGGATGACGGCTTCCAGGTCGCGCGCCACTTCCAGGTTTTGCGGCCAGGGAAGGCCATGCGAAATAATAGTGGATTCCAGCGCGACAACGGGACGGCCTTCAGCAAGGGCCTGGGCCACGTCCGGATGTATGTCGAGATAGTCCTTCAACGCCATGAATCACTTTCCTTTTTGTAAGAACGACGGATTGGTCAAAGTCAGAAATAGGTGGGAGCGGCAATGGTCGCGATACGCGCCTGCAGATCAGCGGGTTTGATCCCGTCGCGGACCGGATCGTCCGATTCGGATGTCAGGGACGCCATGGCAAGGCCATGGGTGACGGAAACGGTCGCCGGAATGCCCTGTGCGTAGGCCGCAAGGAAACCCGCATAGAACGAATCGCCTGCGCCATTCACATTTTTCAATGCCGTATCGGGAATAGACCAGTGGCCACATTCCTCGCTGGTCGCCATCACGGCACCGTTCGGCCCCATAGTCACGACAACGACCTTCACCCCTTGGGAGACGAGTTCCCGCGCGGCCGAAGCGGCATCTTCCGAGGTCTCGATGGTCTTGCCCGCCAGCACCGCAATCTCGTAGCCATTGCCGACCAGCACATCCACATTTTGCAGATTCCCGACCAGCTTTTCCGCCTTTGCAGGCGAAACGGGAGCGGCACAGAAGAGGCGCTCCCCTTTTTGCTTGCTCAGCAGTTCCAGCGTCTCAGCCGGCAGGTTGGCATCGGCCAGCCAGACCTGCCAACGCCGCGCCTGCGCCAGGACACTGTTCACATAGGCGGCGTCATAGGTGTCATAGATGGCCATGTCCGCCAAACCGACGGCCAGTTCGCCATCCACATCCATGACGGCAGTATAGCTGGCTGTCGGATGTTCAGAGCGTCGCTGAATCAGCTTGGAATCGATACGGTAGTCTTCCAGCCCGGCAATGAGGCGATCACCTTCGCCATCGCCGCCGACCAGCGTGGACATGCCGATTTCCAGGCCCAGATTTGCCAGATTGCGCGCGATGTTATGAGCCACGCCACCGGGCGTCTTACGGCTCACGATCGGGTTGGACGCACGGGCGCGAAACGGCACCAGACATTTGGCGATGCGGTCATGATGCAATGCCCCAAAACATAGTATGGAAACGGTTTCGCCCATTGATTTACCTTATCCTGCAGCATAGGAAAGGACGCTTTTATACTGTCCCGCCGGGAGGCTCAAGCAAATGCCGTCCCGGATTTCTTCCCCATCAATCAGCCCCCAAACATCCCTTCCATCATACACATATCGTCCGGCCTGTGGTATGGCAGATTGCGGGTCATGGTCTCGCAATAGGAAAAACATCTGTTCCGGGTATCGCGCAAAAGAAAAGCGCCCGAGGGTCTCCTCGGGCGCTTTTTGAAACCGGATACCGGTGATTATCAGGCGTATGCCGGCTGTTCCGCAGCAGCGACGCGCGCAACAGCAACCGCCAAACCAGCTTCGGCAGCGGCTTTGTCCTCGGCATTTTTCGCCGTACGGACGTCGTCGCTGAAATCGGACACCAACTGCTTGGCAGCAGCGATATCAATTTCAGAAACATTCACCACTTCTTCCGCCAGTACCGTGCAGCGTTCCTTGGTTACTTCCAGGAAGCCGCCGGCGACGAAGATACGCTGCTCAACATTACCGCTCTTGAACACGGAAATCGTGCCCGGACGGACCGTTGAGATCACCGGGGAATGGCCGGGAAGGACGCCAAGGTCCCCCTCTGCTGCCGGCAGGACGACCATTTCCACGTCCTGGGACAGAAGAAGTTTTTCCGGCGACACCAGTTCGAATGCGACCGTATCGGCCATATCCCGTCTCCTTTACTCGAGTATCCGTTACGCAGCTTCTGCGGCGATTTTCTTCGCCTTTTCGACAGCTTCTTCAATGCCGCCGACCATGTAGAAGGCCGCTTCCGGAAGATCGTCGTATTCACCTTCCACGATGGCTTTGAAGCCTTTGACCGTGTCTTCCAGGTCCACGAACTTACCAGGGGTGTTCGTGAAGACCTCAGCAACGTGGAACGGCTGAGACAGGAAGCGCTGGATCTTACGTGCACGGGCAACGACCAGTTTGTCTTCTTCAGACAGCTCGTCCATACCCAGGATCGCGATGATTTCCTGCAGGCCTTTGTACTGCTGCAGGGTTTCCTGAACGCGGCGGGCCACATCGTAGTGTTCCTGACCGACAACAGCCGGTTCCAGAATACGGGACGTGGAGTCGAGCGGATCCACAGCCGGGAAAATTGCCTGTTCCGCAATGGAACGGGACAGAACGGTCGTGGCGTCCAAGTGAGAGAAGGTCGTGGCAGGTGCCGGGTCGGTCAAGTCATCCGCCGGGACGTATACGGCCTGTACGGAGGTGATGGAACCCTTCTTCGTGGAGGTAATACGCTCCTGCATCGCACCCATGTCAGTACCCAGCGTCGGCTGATAACCCACAGCAGACGGAATACGGCCCAACATAGCGGACACTTCGGAGCCAGCCTGGGTGAAGCGGAAGATGTTGTCCACGAAGAACAGAACGTCCTGGCCTTCTTCGTCACGGAAGTATTCCGCCTGGGTCAGACCACTAAGCGCAACACGCATACGCGCACCCGGCGGCTCGTTCATCTGACCATAGACCAGCGCACATTTGCTGTCGCCGTCCAGGTTGATAACGCCGGATTCGATCATTTCGTGATACAGGTCGTTACCTTCACGGGTACGCTCACCAACACCGGCGAAGACGGAGTAACCACCGTGGCCCTTCGCGATGTTGTTGATCAATTCCATGATGGTCACGGTTTTACCAACACCTGCACCGCCGAACAGACCAATTTTACCGCCCTTCGGATACGGGGTCAGCAGGTCGATCACCTTAATACCGGTGACGAGCTGTTCGGTTTCGGTTGCCTGTTCGATGTAATCCGGTGCCGAGCGGTGGATCGGGAAGGACTGTTTGGTGTTCACCGGGCCACGTTCGTCAACCGGCTCACCGATGACGTTCATGATACGGCCCAGGGTTTCCGGACCAACCGGAACCTTGATCGCATCGCCGGTGTCGACCACTTCCTGGCCGCGAACCAGACCGTCAGTACCATCCATAGCAATGGTACGGACCGTTTTTTCACCCAGATGCTGGGCAACTTCCAAAACCAGGGTTTGTTCCCCGTTTTTGGTGTGCAGGGCGTTTAGAATCGCCGGCAGATCGCCGTCGAACTGAACGTCGACAACGGCGCCCAGTACCTGCGAGATTTTACCAATGTTGTTCGCCATTGAACTGCTCCTATCGGGCTTACAATGCTTCCGCGCCGGAAATAATCTCGATCAACTCTTTGGTGATCTGAGCCTGGCGCGAACGGTTGTATGTAATCTGCAGCGAGTGGATCATGTCACCCGCGTTACGGGTCGCGTTATCCATCGCAGTCATTCGAGCGGCCTGCTCGGATGCGAAGCTTTCCAGCATCGACCGGAAAACCTGAACAGACAGGTTTTTCGGCAGCAGGGCAGAAAGAATGACTTCCTCGTTGGGCTCGTATTCATACGGCGTATCGGAACCCGCAGCGGGGTCTTCAACGTCGCTGACTGCATTGCCAAACGGGATGAGCTGCAGCGGGGTTACTTCCTGCGTCAGCGCCGACACGAACTTGTTGTAGAACAGCGTGCAGACGTCGAATTCACCGGCGTCAAACATCGACATGATCTTGGTTACAACGAGATCGGCGCCTTCATATGTCGGAGCGGGCTTGGCCAGCTCTTCATATTTCTCGACGAATTTGCCGCCATGGTCGCGGCGCAGGAGGGAGACCCCCTTACGACCGATGATGATCAACTTGATCGTCTTACCCGCAGATTCCAGATCGGAAATCTTGTTGCGGACACTACGGACCAGGTTGCCGTTAAAACCACCGCACAGACCGCGGTCGGACGATACAACAACCAACAGATGCGTATCGTCTTTCCCCGTCCCGGCAAGCAGCTTGGGCGCGTTTGCGCCCGTGGCTCCGGCTGCCAGCGAGGCCAGCATCCGCTCCATCCGCTCAGCATAGGGCCGAGCGGCTTCAGCGGACTGCTGTGCCTTGCGCAGCTTCGCAGCGGCGACCATTTTCATGGCCGATGTGATCCGCTGCGTCGACTGCACACTGGCAATCCGGCTCCGAAGTTCCTTCAGGCTTGCCATTTGTTAGCGTCCTTTCGGTTCCTCTAAGGTTACCGGGTCGGGATTAAGCGAAGGTCCGTGCGAAACCGTCGAGCAGAGCTTTCACCTTGCCCTCAATCTCGTCGTTCCAAGCGCCGGTGGCGTTCAGTTCATCGAGCAGGTCTTTATTTTCCGCACGGGCATGTTCCAGCAGCTTTTCTTCGAAGCGACGAACATCTTTCAGTTCGAGGCTGTCGAGATAGCCTTTGGTACCGGCATAGATGGAAACAACCTGTTCTGCGACGGACAGCGGCGAATACTGCCGCTGTTTCAGCAGTTCGGTCAGGCGTGCACCACGAGCCAGCAGCTTCTGCGTGGACGCGTCCAGGTCGGATGCGAACTGTGCGAAAGCTTCCATCTCACGATACTGGGCCAGTTCCAGCTTGATCGTACCGGCAACTTTCTTCATCGCCTTGGTCTGTGCAGCGGACCCCACACGGGAGACCGACAGACCGACGTTAATTGCCGGACGGATACCTTTGTAGAACAGATCGGTTTCCAGGAAGATCTGACCGTCGGTGATGGAGATCACGTTGGTCGGGATAAACGCGGAAACGTCGTTGCCCTGGGTTTCAATGATCGGCAGAGCCGTCAGGGAACCAGCACCGTTGTCGTCATTCAACTTCGCCGCACGCTCCAGCAGGCGGGAGTGAATGTAGAAGACGTCACCCGGATATGCTTCACGGCCCGGCGGGCGGCGCAGCAACAGGGACATCTGACGATAAGCGGTAGCCTGCTTGGACAGGTCATCATAGATGATCAGGCCGTGCATGCCGTTGTCACGGAAGTATTCGCCCATCGCGCAACCGGCGTAAGGAGCCAGATACTGCAGCGGGGCCGGGTCGGAAGCAGTCGCCGCAACAACGATGGAGTATTCCATCGCACCGGCTTCTTCCAGGACCTTCACGACCTGTGCAACGGTGGAACGCTTCTGACCGACCACAACGTAGATGCAGTACAGTTTCTTGCCTTCGTCGTTGCCGGCGTTAACCTGCTTCTGGTTCAGGATCGCGTCGATCGCAACAGCGGTCTTACCGGTCTGACGGTCACCAATGATCAGCTCACGCTGGCCACGGCCAACCGGAACCAGGCTGTCCAGTGCCTTAATACCGGTCTGGACCGGTTCGTGCACGGATTTACGCGGGATGATACCCGGCGCCTTGATTTCCACCAGACGACGTTCGTCGCTTTCGATCGGGCCCTTGCCGTCGATCGGGTTGCCCAGACCGTCGACAACGCGACCCAGCAGGCCTTTGCCTACGGGCACGTCAACGATGGCGCCGGTACGCTTGACGGTGTAGCCTTCTTTAATGGCGCGGTCGTCACCGAAGATCACAATACCAACGTTATCGGATTCCAGGTTGAGTGCCATCCCTTTGATGCCACCCGGGAATTCGACCATCTCACCGGCCTGGACATTGTCGAGCCCATGCACGCGGGCGACACCGTCACCGACGGAGATGACCTGGCCAACTTCTGCGACGTCGGCTTCGGTGCCGAAATTCGCGATCTGGTCCTTGAGAATTGCGGAGATTTCCGCGGCGCGGAGTTCCATCCTCTAAGCTCCCTTCATTGCAAGCTTGAGTTTCTGCAGCTGCGTGCTAACGGACGAATCCACCATCTGGCTGCCGATTTTCACGACGAGGCCACCGATGAGATCCGGGTTTACGGAATGATTGACAGCCACCTTTTTGCCAACGGCTTGCTTCAGGGCCTTTTCAATGGCCGCGATGCGCGTTTTTGTTAGGCTTTTGGCAGATGTCACGTCGGCAGTCACCTCACCACGGCTGGAAGCCAGCATGGCAAGATACGCCTTAATCATGGCACGCAGCGCGAACAAACGACGATTCGCCGCCACGTAACCCACGAAATTCTTGGTCAGATCATTGGCACCTGCCTTTTCAAGCAGAGCGGCAACGGCCTTCCCCTGTTCCTCTCGACTGATCACCGGGCTGCGAACCAGCCTCCGGAAATCCTCACTTTCGTCGAGCATTGTTTCGACCTGATGCAAGTCATCGGCAACTGTATCCAGCTGCTTCTGTTCGCTCGCAAGATCGAAGAGCGCTGTCGCGTAGCGATCAGCAATCTCTTTAACGCCACCTGAGGCTGCCACGGCTGAGAGACCCCTCTTTATGGAAAAACCCTAGTAATTAGCCATGAAAGCAGGCCGCCGAAGAAATCTTCGAACGAGTGCCCACCTCCCTGAGGCGCGCATGCTTTAGCACAGGGGTTTGAGGCTTGCAATATGAGTCGCTCCAGATTTTTAAGCCTCTCCCTGGACTTCTTCAAAACAAAGGCGATTTTCATGTCGCAACCGGTAAAATGGGAATTGACCTCCCCCCTTGCAGACGGTTTACAAATCCACCACCTGAAACGCAGCGATTCTATCGCGTTGCATCAACGTCGCGCCCTGCGCACCTTCAATACAACTTACCAAGACAACAAGGATCCCCCATGCTTCGTTATGTAAAATGTGTCGGCCTGGCCGCCGTGCTGTGCACTGGTCTGGCCACTCCTCTTTTTGCCCAGGATGCCGCAACCGGTGTCGTCAAAGACCGCCAGGAGGCCATGAAGCAGATCGGTGCCGCCATGAAGGTTCTTGTAAAAACCGTCAAAGGTGAAGACGAGACCGATGCAACAGCCCTTAAAGCGGCAGCCCTCAGCATCAGTGACCATGCGGGCGACAAATTCACCGCCCTGTTCCCCGAAGGCAGCCTGGGCCACCCCAGCGAGGCAAAAGCGGAAATCTGGCAGGACTGGCCCCGTTTCGAAACGCTATCCGGCGACCTGCTGGCAAATGCCATCGACCTTGCCAAGAACATCGAGGAGACGGGTCAGCTCAACAAGGCCGCCTTCATGAAAGTCGCCGGCACCTGCCGGGATTGCCACCAGACCTTCCGCGAAAAAGACTGACCTTACGCAGGCTTAAAGAAAACTGTAAGGGTCCACATCTACCTGGACCCTTACATTTGACGGTATCTTCAGCGGCTCCAGCCAGGCCCTTAGCACCTTCTGGATGCTGATTCCCTTGTCCACCTTCAACAAAAGCCGCCTGCGGTGCCGACCGCGCAGCAAGGCCATCGGCGCCGGAGCTGGCCCCAACGTCAGAATGCCTTCCCCGTAAGGCGCGGTCCGGGCGAGCATATTCGTCACATCGTCGACGTTACGCTCATCAAGGCCCGACACGATCACCCCCGCCAGACGGCCAAAAGGCGGCATGGTTGCCATTTCACGCATCTCCGCCTCTGCGGCGAGAAAGCCGTCGCGATCCCCTTCGGCCAGCGCCTGCATGACCGGATTTTCCACATTGGTCGTCTGGATCAGGACATGCCCCGGCTTGCCGTGACGGCCGGCGCGGCCCGCCACCTGATGCAGCAATTGATAGGTTCTCTCCGACGCCCGCAGGTCGCCACCGGCCAGCCCGATATCCGCATCGATCACCCCGACCAATGTCAGATCGGGAAAGTGATAGCCCTTGGCGACAATCTGGGTGCCGATAATCAGGTTGGTCTCATTGCTGGTCACCCGTTCGACAAAGGCCGCGGCGGCGGCCGGACCATAGAGCGTATCGGAGGTGACCATCTCCAACCGCGCATCGGGCAGGATTTCCGATACTTCCTCCGCAAGACGCTCCACCCCCGGACCGCAGGCGCGAAAACTGTCTTCCGCCCCGCATTCGGGACAGGCATCCGGTTTACGCTCCACATGACCGCAGTGATGACATTCCAGACGTTTGGAAAAACGATGCTCTACCAGCCAGGAGGTGCAATTGGGGCAGGCCATCCGGTGACCGCAACTGTCACACAGGGTCAGCGGTGCATAGCCCCGGCGGTTCAGGAACAGCATCGCCTGCTCCCCCCGCGCCAGCGTTTCCTCCAGCGCGGTGACCAGGGGCGGCGAAATCCATCGCTGCCGCCCCGGCGAATCTTTCAAGGTATCGACCAGTTTGATTTCCGGCAGTTCCGCCACGCCGTGGCGCTCCGGCAGGTGCAGCCGCTCATAGCGGCCCTGCTGAACATTGACCACCGTCTCCAGCGACGGTGTCGCCGAGGCCAGGATTACCGGACAGGAAGCCCCCTGCCCCCGCACCACCGACATGTCCCTGGCGTGGTAAATCACGCCGTCTTCCTGTTTGAAGGAACTGTCATGTTCCTCATCGACAACAATCAGGCCGAGATCGGGAAAAGGCAGATGCAGTGCAGACCGCGCGCCGACCAGAACCTTCACCTTGCCTTGGGCAACCGCCTTCCAGGTGTCACGCCGTTTGGCCCCGGTCAGGTCCGAATGCCATTCCGCCGGTGCGGCCCCGAATCTGTCTTCAAAGCGGGAAAGCCACTGCGCGGACAGGGCAATCTCCGGCAACATCACCAGCGCCTGACGCCCCTGGCGCAGGCATTCGGCAATCGCCTCGTAATAAACCTCCGTCTTCCCCGACCCCGTAACCCCGTCGAGCAGGGTCACCGAAAAGGACTTGTCGCGAACCTTGGCCACCAACTGTCCGGAAGCTTCCTGCTGAAGTGCGGAAAGCGCCGGCCCCTGGCAGTCGGCATCCGGTTGCGGCCAGTTGCTGCCGGGGTCGATAGCCACCGCCTGCAGAACCCCGCCGTCGGCCAGCCCCTTGACCACGCCGGAGGAGACCCCGGCCTCCTGCGCGAGGTCAGCCGCCGTCCTGGCAGGGCCGTCCTGCAGCAATGCCAGCACGCGGCTTCGTGCGGCAGTCATGCGAATTTCGGGTGGATTGTCCGCAAGCATGTAGACGATACGCGGTTTGACCGGCTCAAAGACGCTCGAAACACTCATCCCCATCCGCAGGACCGATCCCTGCGGCGCAAGGCAATAGGCCGAAACCCAGTCGACAAATTTCCGGTTCGCCTCCGGCAGGGGGGGCATGCGGAAGACCGATTCGATTTCCTTGACCTTCGATTCGTCCAGATCGCTGTCACCCGATTCGGACCAGACGACGCCGACCATCCGCCTGGGGCCAAAAGGAACCGTCACGAAGTCACCGGCAGCGACATCCATGCCTTCCGGCACGCGATAGTCATAGGCCCCTGCCAGTGGCAAGGGCAGGAGAACCTTGACCCGGCGGCTATCATTCGCGAAAAGGTCTGTCGAACTGGAAGCGTGGGACTTCATGAGGTAAGTTCCGGGTTAAGTACTCTGGCTGGTCATGGCTACTGGCCTGGGCCACCCTTCCGACACTAGCACGAGCAAACGGATAAGCGACCCATGAAATTCTTTATCGATACCGCTGACATCGACGAAATCAAGGACCTTGCGGCAACAGGTCTGGTTGACGGCGTAACTACCAACCCTTCGCTGGTGGCACAATCCGGCCGTGACTTTTTTGAAGTCATCAAGGAAATCGCCGGTGTCGTCGACGGCCCGGTTAGCGCCGAGACGGTCGCAACCGACCACGAGACCATGCTGAAGGAAGGCCTGAAGCTGGCCAAACTGGCCGACAACATCACCGTCAAAGTTCCCCTGACGGTTGACGGTCTGAAAACCTGTAAGGCGCTGAGCGACGATGGCATCAAGGTGAATGTCACCCTGTGCTTCTCCGCCGGTCAGGCGCTGCTGGCGGCAAAAGCCGGTGCGGCGTTCATCTCGCCCTTCGTCGGCCGTCTGGACGACATCGGCTTCGACGGTCTGGACCTGATTGCAGAAATCTGCACCATCTATGGCAACTACGATTTCGATACCGAAGTCCTGGTCGCCAGTGTTCGCGGTCCGCTGCATGTAATCGACGCCGCCAAGATGGGCGCGGACGTTGCAACCGTACCGCCGAAAGTCCTGCGTCAGCTTTATAACCACCCGCTGACCGACAAAGGCCTGGATGCCTTCCTGAAGGACTGGGCCGCGACCGGCCAGACAATTCTCTAACTCTCGACGGTACAGCATAAACGGGCGGGGAGGTCCGACGATGAACCAAGGAAACGCCGAACAGGGCTTTCCCGAAGATTTGACGGACGCGCAGGTAAAGGCCTACCTGCGCGCCCACCCAGACTTTCTGGTTCGCCATGCGGACCTCTTCCGTACCCTGACGCCGCCCGCCCGTGAACTGGGCGACGGCATCACTGACCTGCAGCAGGCGATGATCGACTACCTGCGCGAACAGGTCAGCAAGACCGAAGACCTTGCCCAACTGCTGATCGACAACAGCCGCGACAATCTCACCTCGCAGACACAGATTCACGAATGCGTGCTGGGGCTGCTGGCTGCCGCCTCCTTCGAGGAACTGATCGAGACAGTCACAACAGACCTCGCGGTTTATTTGAACCTGGACGTTGCCGCCCTCTGCATCGAGGCGGAAGACGGCCTCGGCCTTGAGATCGACGGATTGCGCAGTGTCTCGCCCGGAACGGTTGATGCGCTCGTGCCTGAAGAACATCCCGTCGATCTTCGCGGCGAAATCAACGGCAGCCCCGAAATCTTCGGTGGTGCAGCCCCCCTGATCGAATCGCAGGCCCTGGTGCGGTTGAATATCGCCCCGAACACGCCCGCCGCCCTCCTGGCGTTCGGCAGCCGCGACCCGCAACGTTTCAATGCAACACAGGCGACGGAACTGCTTCAGTTTCTGGGACATGCCCTGGCGGAACTGATCCGCATTTGGCTTGCCCTGCCCACCGGTGACGACGAAGAAGAATAGGATTTGCTGCATGACTGATTATGGTCCGGATCGATTGACGGCCCCGCTGACGCAAGGCGTCGACCATGTGGGACTGACCGTTCGCGACCTCAATCAGTCCGTGGATTTCTTCGTCAATTGCCTCGGCTGGGAAATGATCGGGGAAAAGCCCGATTATCCCGCCGTCTTCGTCAGCGACGGCCATATAAAAATCACCCTGTGGCAGGTGCGGGATGCCGATGACTGCGTCTATTTCGACCGCCGGAACAATATCGGCCTGCATCACCTTGCCCTGAAGGTCGACAGTCTTGCCACCCTGCAACGCCTGCACGAGCGGATCGCGGGCTGGGTCGGGGCGATGATCGAATTCTCCCCCGAACCATCAGGCGGCAGCCAGAAAATCCATATGATGATCACCGAACCGGGTGGCAACCGGATTGAATTTGTCTGGGCCCCCAGATAACCCTACACTCCCGCAAAACGCGAATGCCCCACCACATTGCAACGTTTTCCTCTGCGTCAACGGAACTTGTTGCGGCGGCTTAAAAAGCTTGATACATGCAAGGCAACGGTGACCCTGCGTCCGATCGTGACGTGGGGCTTAAAAGGGAACACGGTGAGGCGTACCCAACAGGGACCGAATCCGTGGCTGCCCCCGCAACTGTAACCGGAGTGCATCCCCTCAAAGCCACTGAGCGAACTGCTTGGGAAGGCGGGATGAGACAACCTCCGCGAGCCAGGAGACCTGCCGTTGTCCTGTGATTGCCCCGAAAGAGGAAATCACATGTTTCGTCCGGACGCCGGGGTGAGCGTCTGCGTCGCGGAAGACAGCAGGCCAGCCCTATCGTTTTCCAAGCCGCCATGTCCCCCGCGTCTCCTTTAGTCACGCCCGATAAACGGGTCGTATTTGATATATTGGGAGACACGAATTGTTTCATAAAGCTGTGATTGCGGGCCTCACTATGGCCGCCGCCCTCATCGCGACACCTGCCAGCGCACATTTCCAACTCATCTACACGCCCGAGGTCAACCTCGCCCGGCCCGGCACCGTGCCGTTCAAGCTGATCTTCTGGCATCCGTTTGAAAACGGTCACGCCATGGATATGGGCCAACCGGAAGAATTTTTCTACGTCCACAAAGGCAAAAAAACCGACCTGCTGGACAGCTTGAAGCCAATCACCTTCAAGGGCGCGGAAAACGAGGCCGCCGCCTATGAAGCGGACGTAAAAATCAAACGCAGCGGCGATTACATCCTGGTCGTCAAACCCGCGCCGTATCTCGAACAAAGCGAAGATATCTTTATCCAGCAGATCACCAAAAGCTTTGTGAACAAAGGCGGCCTGCCGACGGACTGGATGGAACCGGTCGGCCTGCCGACCGAAATCGTGCCCATGAACAAGCCGACGAATATCCTCGCCGGGTCCACCTTCAGCGGTCGGGTTCTTGCCAACGGCGCGCCGGTTGCCGGTGCGGAGATTGAAATCGAATATATGGCGGCTGAACCCGTCATGACGGAAAACAAGGCAGGCCTGCCAAAGGCCGTCCCCATGCCCGGCGGCGCGGTCGTGGCGATCACCGACGCCAACGGCTATTTCACCTTTGGCATCCCGAAAGCAGGTTTCTGGGGCTTTGCCGCCCTTGGCAGCGGCCCGGAGAAAGAGCATGAGGGCAAGAAGATGTCCCAGGATGCCGTCCTGTGGGTTCGCGCCTACGATATCCAGTAGGTGCAGGGAAGGGGTAAACAGATGCATATTGTCGACGGAGCATTAACAACAGAGGTTGTCGTTACCGGCGGCGTCCTCGCCGCGGGCGGCATCGCAATTGGCCTGAAAAAGCTTTCCATGGAGCAGATTCCGACTGCCGGGGTCCTGAGTGCGACCTTCTTTGTCGCCTCTTTGGTCCATGTACCGATCGGCCCGTCCAGCGTCCACCTGATCATGAACGGGCTTGCCGGTATTGTGCTGGGGTGGGCCGCCTTTCCGGCCTTGTTCGTCGGCCTGCTGCTGCAGGCCGTGTTCTTCGGTTTCGGCGGGCTGACGGTCCTTGGCATAAACACAATCAATATCGCCCTGCCCGCCGTCATCTGCGGATATCTTTGCCGCCGGGGCGTCATGGCCGACAATCCCCGCACAGCCGCCATCTGGGGCGGTGTCGCCGGGGCGCTCGCCATCGCCCTGACAACAGTATTCGTTGCCCTCTCACTGGCGGCATCGGGGGATGAATTCCTGCTCCCCGCGAAAACGGTTTTCTTTGCCCATATTCCGATCATGGCGATCGAGGCGTTTCTGTCAGCGGCAGCCGTCTTCCTGATCCGCCGGGTGAAACCGGAACTGTTCGACGTCTTCAAGGCCGCCTAGGAGGGACATCACATGATCCGCAAAACAATTCTCATGTCAGTGCTCGCCGCCGGTCTTGTTGCCGCAACACCGGCGGCTGCCCATAAAGTCATCGCCTCTGCCTATGCAGAGGGTCAAAAGATTGAAGGCGAAATCGGTTTCTCCAACGGCGACATGGCAGCCGGTGCCTTGGTCGAGGTCTTCGACGACAGCGACCGGAAGCTTGGGGAAACCAGGACGGATGCTGACGGTATCTTCGATTTTACCCCCAAAGAGAAGGTGGTCCATATCTTCAAGGCCAATCTGGGTGCCGGGCATGTTGCGCAATACCGTATGGAGATCGCCGACCTGCCGGAAGACCTGGCCGGTGGTCCCTCCATCGTGTCTGCGGTCCAGGCGGCAGAGGTAGAATCGCCGGAGCAGGCCCCGACAACCGGTAACCTGAAAGATTTCAAACGCCTCGTCGAGGATGCGGTGCGCCGGGAAGTAAAACCGCTGCGCCGGGAAATCGCCGCCTATAAGGAGAAAAACGATATGCAGTCGATCCTGGGCGGTATCGGCTATATCGTCGGGATTTTCGGATTTGGTTTTTATATCGCCGCACGGCGGCAGGCAAAGAAAGCAAATACGTGAACCATATCCTGAGCGCGGAGGAAAAGGCACGGATCGGCAACAGCCCCAAACCCATTACCGGGGGCCAGTCTGCAATTCACGACCTGGACCCGAGGGCCCGGATCATTGCAGCCTGCCTGTTCGCTGTTGCCGTGGTTTCCCTGCAAAGCTTCCCCGCGCTCATTCTCGCCCTCCTTGCCTCATTACTTACCATGGGGACAGCCCGGATGCCTGTCGGGCGCACGCTGAGGCGCATGTTGATGATGGACGGTTTCATCATCTTCATGCTGGTCCTGCTTCCCTTTACGACGCCTGGCGAAATAGCCTTCACCCTGGCAGGCTTCCCGGCCTCCTGGGAAGGTATTCTGCGGGCCTGTGAAATCGGCCTGAAAGCCAACGCGGTGATCCTGGCCCTGATGACGCTGGTCGGGACGATGGAATCCGTGGCGCTCGGCCACGCGCTCAGCCACCTGCGCGTGCCGGACACCCTGGTCCACCTGATGTTGTTCACCGTGCGCTATATCGAGGTCCTGAACGACGAATACCGGCGTCTGCGCGTTGCCATGAAGGCCCGCAACTTCCGGCCGGGAAACAATCGGCATACCTATCGTTCCATCGGGTATCTGCTGGGCATGCTGCTGGTTCGCGCGCTGGAACGTTCTGAACGCATCCTCCAGGCCATGAAATGCCGGGGGTTCAATGGCCGCCTGCACCTTCTGGACGACATGCAGTATCGCCGCGATGATCTGGTTTTCGCCCTTATTGTCGGCGCCCTGCTGGTCGCCCTGTTCTTCGTGGAGTTTTCCAATGGCACCCTTCTTTGATCTTGCCGACATTCATTACGCCTATGCCGGACGGCCCGCGGTGCTGAACGGTGTGGACCTGCAGTTGTTTGACGGGGAACGGTTGTGCCTGACCGGACATAACGGGGCGGGAAAAAGCACACTGTTCCATGTCATGATGGGCCTGATCAGGCCGCAGGCCGGACAGGTGACCGCCTTCGGACAGATCCGTATGACGGAAAAAGACTTTCACGAGGTCCGCCGCCGCACGGGATTGGTCTTTCAGGACCCCGACGACCAGCTTTTCTGTCCGACCGTGGCGGAAGATATCGCCTTTGGTCCCCTGAACCTGGGCAAAAGCAAAGAGGAAGCGCTTGCTATCGTGGAGAAAGTGCTGGACCAGTTGCATCTCACCAACTTCCGCGACCGGATCACCCATAAACTGTCCGGTGGCGAGAAACGCCTTGTCTCGCTGGCGACCGTCCTCGCCATGGAACCGGACGTATTGCTTCTGGACGAGCCGACCAATGCCCTGGATGAACCGACGACGGAACGCCTTGTGGAAATTCTGCAGAACCTGCCGCAGGCCATGATTGTCATCTCCCATGACCCGCATTTCCGGCGCAGGATCGCTACGCGGACATTGCGCCTCGATGACGGTGTCATTGGCGAACCGGAAGCCAAAACCAGTTGCCGCCACGCAATCGCCAGCTAGCCCCTTAGACGCGCGGCCATAAGCCGACAGTCTGTCCATCCTCTCTCTGAGATGACTCGACTCATCCCCTCCAGGGGGATAGGATATTACTATGATACACAGCTCTCATACCGACGTGACCAACCGCCTGAAACGGGCCGAGGGTCATTTGCGAAAGATCATCGCGATGATGGAAGGCGAACGCGCCTGTGTGGATATCGCCCAGCAACTGCATGCCGTGGAGGCAGCGGTCGCAAAAGCGAAACAGACGCTCATCCACGATCATATCGACCATTGCCTGGAACAGGCCGTCATGGACGGACGAAAACCCAAGGATGTCCTGAACGAGTTTAAGGAAATTTCGAAATACCTCTGAACGGAAGGATGTCCTGAATGGATATCGTCGCGTTGATGAAGGACGGAACCGCCTCCCCCGTCCTGATGCTCTTTCTGGCGCTTGCCATCGGTGCCCTGCACGGTCTCGAGCCCGGCCACTCCAAAACCATGATGGCGGCCTTTATCATCGCCGTTAAAGGGACAATCACCCAGGCGGTCCAACTGGGCCTCGCCGCCACCGTCTCGCATAGCGTCATTGTCTGGATTCTGGGCCTTGTCGCCCTCTATTATGGCCAGCAGTTGATTGGTGAGACGCTGGAACCCTGGTTCGTGATGACATCCGGCGGCATTATCATTCTGGTTGCCCTCTGGGTATTTGCCCGAACATGGCAGGTCTGGCGTAAAAACACCGCCTCCCACAAAGACAGCCATCACCACCATGACCACGGGCATCACCACTCACATGATCACAGCCACCCGCCAGGCGACGCCCATGCCCTGGCACATGCCCGCGAGATCGAGGGGCGGTTCGGCCAGACCACCCGGGCAACGACAGGTCAGACCATCGCCTTTGGCCTGACCGGCGGGCTGATCCCCTGCCCGGCCGCGATTACCGTTCTGATCCTATGCCTGCATACCAACCAGTTCTGGTTGGGCGTTGGTCTGGTTTCGGCCTTCAGCATCGGCCTTGCCATCACGCTGGTCAGCGCTGGTGTAGTCGCCGCAATCGGCCTGCGCTATGCCAGGACAAAAACGGACAAGCTGGACGAAATAATGGCCCGCGCACCTTTCCTGTCCGCGGGCCTGATCGGTCTGATTGGCTGCTATATGGCTTATTCGGGATGGAGCCACATCGGGCCCCTCTAAGCGTCAGCCGGAAATCAGGTTTTCGATTGTGTCGGCAACTTTCTTGGAGGCTTCGCCATGTTTGAACATGGTGAGATATTCCCCGTCCGGCCCCATGAAATAGATGAAGGCCGAATGATCCACCAGATAGTTTCCATCCTCATCCGGCTCGTTCAGCTTGTAGTAGACGCGAAATGCCTTGGCTACCTCAGCGACTTGCTTCTCGCTGCCTGTCAGCCCAACCATGCGCGGATGGAAGTTGGCCACAAAATCCTTCAGCATGTCCGGCTTGTCGCGTTTGGGGTCGACGGAAATGAACATCGGTACAACCTTCGATGCCCCGTCCGGGTCCATGTCTTCCAGATCAAGCATCGCATTGCCGACGATTTGCAGGTCCGTCGGGCAGACATCCGGGCAGAAGCTGTAACCGAAATACATCAGCCGGTACTTTCCTTTGAAGTCGGCTTCCGTGACAGCCTTGCCATCGGAATCAATCAGGCTGAAAGGCCCACCGATTTTAACATCCGGCATCGCAAGGCCAGCGTTTTGTGCGTCGTTTGACCGCAATTGCTGCACCACAACGATTGCAACCAGTCCAATGGCTGCCAGGGTCGCCAGGGCGCCGATCAATACGGGGGCCGAAAATGCACGTTTCATGGAAATTTCCCGTTGCTGACTATTCCGGATGAGTAGAAACAACACATAATGGCCAGAGTAAGACAACACAAGGCGTGCGCGAAGCCCTGCGACGAGATGCCATATCCTTTTGCCGCAATCCCCCCATCATTTCCGACACCTGTCGCCAAGCCATTGTAAAGCCCCGCAGATGCCCCAATTCTGCCACAGAGCATTTAGATTGTGTGACGGTGTGTGAAATCTTAAAATGGTTCTGAATTTGCGGGCGGCTTTCTTATAACCGCTTGAGGGGGTTAGATTATTATGAAGAACAAAATTGCATTGGTGGACGATGACCGCAATATCCTGACGTCGGTCTCCATGGCACTGGAAGCCGAAGGGTTTGAGGTCACGACCTACACCGATGGTGAAACCGCCCTTGCAGGCCTGAACACGAGCAATGTGGATCTGGCCGTTCTGGATATCAAAATGCCGCGCATGGATGGCATGGAACTGCTGCAGCGCCTGCGCAAGACCAATCATCTGCCGGTTATCTTCCTGACATCGAAAGATGACGAGGTTGATGAACTGCTTGGCCTGCGCATGGGGGCGGACGACTATATCAAAAAGCCGTTTTCCCAACGCCTGCTGATTGAGCGTATCCGTGCGTTGCTGCGCCGCGCCGAGGCCGATGCCAATAACGAGCCCAGCAAAAACGGCGGCGTCATGACCCGTGGCGAGCTGATTTTGGATTCCGACCGTCATGTCTGCACCTGGAAGGGCCAGGTGGTTCAGCTCACGGTGACGGAATTCCTGATCCTGAAAGCCCTGGCACAGCGCCCCGGCCATGTGAAGAACCGTGACCAGCTTATGGATGCAGCCTATGGCGAGAATATTTATGTGGATGACCGGACGATCGACAGCCACATCAAACGCCTGCGCAAAAAGTTCCGGGTTCTGGACAAGGAATTTTCCCAGATTGAAACACTCTACGGTGTGGGCTATCGCTATTCCGAAGCTGCATAACCCAAACCGGCAGAGCTGATGGATACCCCGGACCAGTCCCCACAGACCGGCAAGACCGCGCCGCAGGCACCCAAGCGCCACCGGCGTTTACTGTCGCCGCTCACGCGCAAGATCCTTGCGGTGAACTTTGTTGCCCTGGCCATTCCCGTGGCGGGCATGCTGTATCTTGGCCCCTACCGCGATCAGTTGATTGCCCAGGAAATGGAAGCCCTGCGCACCCATGGGGAAATTTTTTCAGGGGCTTTGGGGGAAGGTGCGATCAGCATCCTGGACAACGGCCAGGAAGTGCTCAGCCTGGTTCCGGCGCGCCACATCGTCCGCCGTCTGTCCAACCCGTCCCGCGTCCGCGCACGCCTGTTCCTGGGCGATGGCAGCCTGGCCGCCGACAGCCGCAGGCTTGGCGGATTCGGGAATGAGGTCACCATCGAAAGCCTGCCGGAAATCAGCGAAGAATCGAAGCTGCTTTCCACCATCCTGGACATGATGGCGGGCGTCACCGCCATGATGGAAGACCATGCCCATCCGGTCTATCAGGACCGTAACGGCCAGACGGCTGCCGACTTCCCCGAAGTCACCCGGGCCTTGCGCGGTGATATTGCCGGCGTCGTGCGCCAGCGCCGGAACGGCAAGCTGATCCTGTCGGTGGCCCTTCCGGTCCAACGCTATTACCAGGTCATCGGGGCGCTGCTGCTTTCCAAGGAAGGCAATGAGATCGAGGCCGCCATGCGGGAGGTTCGCCTCAACATCCTGTTCGTTTTTGCAGGTGCGCTGGTCATTACAACGCTGATGTCGCTTTACCTGGCCGGAACAATCGCACGGCCGGTGCATAAACTTGCCGAGGCTGCAGAGCGCGTCCGCCACACGGTCGGTAAAACCGACGAACAAATCCCGGACTTCTCCGCCCGTAAGGATGAGATCGGCGATCTGTCCGGTGCGCTCAGGGAAATGACCAATGCGCTACGTGCACGCCTTACCGCCATTGAAAGCTTTGCCGCCGACGTTTCTCACGAGATCAAGAACCCGCTGACCAGCCTGCGCAGTGCGGTTGAAACCGTCGCCCGCGTCAAGGACGAGAAACAACGGGAAAAACTGCTGCGTATCATTCAGGACGATGTTTTGCGTCTCGACCGGTTGATCACGGATATTTCCGATGCATCCCGACTGGATGCGGAACTCTCCCGCGCCGATACGGCGGAAGTCAGCGTTGTGGACCTGATTGGCGCATTGATCGACATGCATAATGCAACCGCGGAAGATCGCGGCATTCCTTCGATCCACCTGGACTGCCTGGGCGACGGTCCCTTCCTCGTCAATGGTATCGGTGACCGGCTGGTACAGGTGTTCCGCAATCTGGTAGGGAATGCGGTCACCTTCTCACCGAAAGACGGCCGCATCACCATCCGGGTATGGCGTGAGGGCAATATCATCAATGCGGTTGTAGAAGACGACGGCCCCGGCATTCCAGACAACAAGCTGGAAGCCATATTCGACCGCTTCTATACCGAACGTCCCGAAGCGGAGAAATTCGGCACCCATTCCGGGCTTGGGCTGGCGATTTCCAAACAGATCATCGAGGCCCATAACGGCACGATTCGCGCGGAAAACCGCCGACACGCAAACGGAGATCCGAAAGGGGCCCGCTTCGTGGTCAAACTGCCGGCGGCCTGATCACCACTCACCGAAGATCACACCTTTTTTCTGCCAGGTATCGGTGCGGGCCTCCACATCTTCGTCAGACAGATTGGCCCGCACATTGCGGCCCGCAGCCAGCCAGTCAAACAACGCTTCCTTGAACCCCGCAAGGACATCGGATACGCCCGGATCGTCCGCCAGGTCGTGCAACTCGTCCGGATCGCGTTCCAGGTCAAACAACTGAGGACGGAAGCCCTGGTAGTAAATGTATTTCCAGCGCGCATCGCGCAGCATCCAACCATGGCAGTCGTTGACGCCAAGGCCCAGCGTCAGCCGCGCGCCGCGATGGCTGTAATCCAGCTCGGCAATCGCCATCTCCCGCCAGTCCCGAACGGCCTCCCCCTTGAGGAGCGGCATCAATGACCGTCCTTCCAGACGGTGAGAGGGAACCTTGCCGCCAACGGCATCAATGAAGGTTGGAATCAGGTCAATCGCCTCGACCGGATGATCGTCGACCGCCCCTTTGCGTCCTTCCGGGTGACTGACAATCATGGGCAGTTTGACGGAGCAATCATGGAACAGCTCTTTTTCGCCAAGCCAGTGATCGCCGAGATAATCCCCGTGGTCTGAGGTGAACACGATCAGCGTATCGTCGAGACGCCCCATCGCCTCCAGCTCGCCCATCAGGCGGCCGATCTCGTCATCCAGCTGCTTGATCAGCGCCATATAGGCGGGGATCACGGTTTCGCGGACTTCCTCCCGGGCAAAGTTTTGTCCTTCCGCATGTTTCATAAAGGCCCCGACCACCGGATGGGGCCCCTTCTTTTCCGCATCAATGCGGTTTGCAGGCAAGACATCCTCTGTCCCGAACATGCTGAAGTAGGGTTCAGGTGCCATATAGGGCCAGTGCGGCTTGATATAGCTGAGGTGCAGGCACCAGGGTGATTCGCCCTGACGGCGGATATAATCAATAGCCTGGCTGGTCATCCAGGGCGTTTCGGCGTCCTCCGCCTTCACCCGCGCCGGATAGGCGGCGTTGCGCATATACCAGCCGGACAGAATTTCCCCATCCGGGCCTTGAGCGGCATTCGCCCAGTCATGCCAGGGGTTATCCCCGTCATAGCCCTGCCTGCGCAGATAGTCATTATAGGCAAGGTCCGGGTTCACCGACTGATCGGGGTGAAGACCATCATCGCGCGGCTGTGCATCGAAACCGCACTGGCTGACCAGCACGCCATCGGGCGAATTCGGGTCCAGCCCCAGGCGTTTCATACCCGCCTGATCCGAGGCCATATGAGTCTTGCCCGTCAGCGCCACATGCAGGCCGAGCGGGCGCAGGTAATCACCCAGCGTCCATTCGCCGACACTTAAGGGTACCTGATTCCAGGTTGAACCATGAGAGGTAACATAGCGGCCCGTATAAAAGGACATACGGCTGGGACCGCAAATCGCCGACTGTGCATAGGCGTTGGTGAAACGGACCCCGCGGTCCGCCAACGCATCTATATTAGGCGTTTTTAACGACGGGTGCCCGTAGCAGCCAAGATAATCCCAGCGCAGTTGGTCCGCCATGATGAAAAGGATGTTGCGCACTTGGCCCATAATTGACCGGGTCTCCGCCCAAAGCTACTACCAGATACTGAACTGGTCGCCACTTTAGGACGCCGCATCCGGCGCGGCAATGGCCTGCCCCGGAATAGACCTTTCAACGGCAAGTCCAAATCGTCAAAGGCCAGGGCGGCCCAATCGACAGGCTCCACCGGCTCCCAGGCGGCTTTCACCACCTCTTTCGAATTCCACTCACGCACGGCCGGCCCCTTTGGGTTGAACCACGATTTCAACCAGTGCATCTGTCGGACGTTTTTCACTGGTCTGCGACAGGGCGAGACGGAAAATCGCTGCTGTGCGCTGATCCGGTACTGTAACAACACTGGGCTTGCCTGATGCCGCCCCGCGCAACACAGGGCCTGTCAGGCAGTCCACCGCGCGGGCAACGATGTCGACGATTTCCGCAACATCGGATGCTTCGGGTATAATGGCGTCATAAGCCTCTTCGACGCAGCGCGACAAAGGATCCAGAAAATCGGAACGTGTGGTCAATGATGCGGACATGGCACCCTCCGGTTTACTCCTAATCGTTCATGCTTTATCAGGACCGCGTGACAGATGGCGGTCGCTTTGGTGAAAGATTTACGACAACAGCCGGAATCGCGTGCTATCTGGACGCAATCTGATGACAGGAGATCCCATGCAAGAAATTCGCTTTGCCGTTTGGCAGTTTGTGCGCCTGATGGTGCGCCTGGAAGACAGTGTTAAAACCGAGAAGTCAGATGCCCTGAAAGCCCTTTACAACGGTTGGGAAGACATCTGGGTCGATCTGGATGCGCAGCTTGTGGACCTGTCGAAACAGGACCCGGATGCCTTCGCGGATTTGATGATGGATCAGGAAGTTATCTGTGACGACGTCAGCAAGGAAGAATGTCTGCTGGTCGCCGGAGAGTTGAACAAGGTCATCACCGAAATCAAGGGGCTGCTGGCCAAGACCGAAGACGACGAAATGGTCGAAGACCTGTCCTTCGAGCGTGACGAGCTGATCGAACTGGAACGCGAAATCCGCAAGATGGCGGCCTGACTCCGGTCAGGCCCCGCCGCCACAATGCCGGTTATGTCCCTGCCGTTACAACACTGTCCAAAAACTGACGCAGGACTTTAATCTGTTGTTCTCGGAACTGATTCCGTGTTTTCATATAGGTTGTTTCCTAAAGAACTAGACTACAACTTGTGGTTTATGTTTAAAAAAATAATAAACTAGAAAAACGGTAACAAAGCCGCGGGTTAGTCCTTGGCAACACAGTTCAAAGGGAGTCCGTTCCTATGGGTAGAGTAGCAGTAGTCACCGGTGGTACACGCGGTATCGGCGCAGCCATTTCCATTGCCTTGAAAGAGGCCGGTTACAAAGTTGCAGCCAACTATGGCGGTAACGACGAAGCCGCCAATCAGTTCAAGGCGGAAACCGGTATCAGCGTCTTCAAGTTCGACGTCTCCGACTTTCAGTCCTGTGCGAGCGGCATCGAGGCGATCGAAACAGAACTCGGGCCGGTGGAAGTTTTGGTTAACAATGCGGGCATCACCCGCGACGGCACAATTCACAGGATGAGCCCGGAAGACTGGCAGAAGGTGATCGACACCAACCTGGGATCCTGCTTCAACATGTGCCGGAACGTCATCGAAGGCATGCGGGAACGCAGCTTTGGCCGGATCGTCAATATCGGGTCCATCAACGGTCAGGCCGGTCAATACGGCCAGGTAAACTATGCCGCCGCCAAGTCCGGCATTCACGGTTTCACCAAGGCCCTGGCGCAGGAAGGTGCCGCCAAAGGCATCACGGTCAATGCCATCGCACCGGGCTATATCGACACGGATATGGTCCGCGCCGTACCCGCGAATGTGCTGGAGAAAATCGTCGCCAAGGTTCCGGTTGGACGGTTGGGCCGGGCCGATGAAATCGCACGCGGCGTGTTGTTTCTGGTCGCAGACGAAGGCGGCTTCATTACCGGTTCGACCTTGTCGATCAACGGCGGACAGCATATGTACTAACACCGGTATCAAGCCTTATTCCATTGACGGGGCGGGCACACCGCCCCGTTTTTTTGTCGGAAGGACCTTCCTATGGGCACACCCATGATGCGGCCGGTGATCGGTGTCGGTGTCGTCGTCCTGAAAGACGACCATGTCCTGCTGATCAAACGCGGCAAGGCCCCGGAGAAAGGCAAATGGAGCCTGCCCGGCGGCCGCCAGGAACTGGCGGAACCGATCCGCCATACCGCCCGCCGTGAGGTCCGTGAAGAAACATCGGTGGAGATCACCGACCCGCAATTGCTGGACGTGGTCGATTCCATCCATGCCCTGCCCGACGGTGAGATCGAATTCCAATATACCCTGGTCGATTTCTGGGCCGAATGGCTGGATGGCACCCCTGTCGCCGGAGACGACGCCGTGGATGCCCAATGGTTTCCCCTGGACGAAGTCGGCTTTCTGGGGCTGTGGGAGGAGACACAGCGGGTGATCTTCCTGGCCGTGGAAAAGCGCAACAAACAATCGGTTTAAAGGCTGTGTAATGAGTAAATTCGATCTGGTGATTTTTGACTGCGACGGTGTTCTGGTAGACAGCGAGGCCCTTTCAACCAAGGTCTGGGTTCAGTTCCTTGCCGATCACGGACTGCCCTACGGGACAGAGGATATCGCCGCGCATGCCGGACTGACCGACCGGGCGCTTCGCAATCTGATCTCTGAGGAAACGGGCTATGAACTGCCCGACGACACGCCACAGCAAATCGAGGAGCGGGCCACGTCCTTATTCGATAATGAACTGAACGCCCTTCCCGGTGTTCTGGACGCTGTCAGCAGGCTCACCTTGCCTAAATGTGTTTGTTCCAACAGCGGCATGGCGCGGCTTCACCGCTCACTTCGCACCGTCGGCCTGTTCGATCATTTCGGGCCGGACCGTATTTATCATGCATCCCTTGTGGGCAAGCCCAAACCCGCACCGGACCTCCATTTACATGCGTTGGAACGAATGGGGGCCACCGCTGAACATGCCGTCGTCATTGAAGACAGCGTCACCGGCGTCACCGCCGCCCGCGCCGCCGGGATCACGGTCTTTGGTTATACCGCAGCCTCCCACCTTGGAGAGGATCAGGCAGACAAGCTGCGCGCCGCAGGGGCGAGCCTGGTGTTTAATGACATGAACGAGCTGGATCGCCTGCTGAATGTGGCCTAGGCCGCTTCTGCCGCCGCCGCCTCATTGAACAGCCAGTCCCGGAAGACCTTCACCTTCGGACGGTCGAAAGACTGTTCCGGGCAAACGAAGTGATAGGCGAATTCCCCCGGCAGCGACAGGTCGAAAGGCCGCACCAGCAACCCCATCTGCAGGGCATCGCGTGCCAGGAAGCTGCGCCCCAGCGCCACCCCCTGCCCGTCGACAGCAGCCTGCAGCACCATATCGGAAAAGTTAAAGCTGACGCCGCGATTGGGGTCCACGCCCTTCACATTCGCCGCGATCAGCCATGTCCGCCAGTCCGTCTCCATCTCATCATGCAGCAATGTGTGATATTTCAGGTCACCCGGCTCTTTCAGCGGATGTTCCGAATCCTCCAGAAGTTTCGGACTGCAGACCGGAAAGATGTCCTCCGTCATGAAGCGGACCGAGGCCAGCCCCGGATAATTCCCACGCCCCCAGCGGATCGCCACATCCACCGTATCGCGGTCGAAATCAACCGGCTCAAAAGATGCCGAAATCCGCAGGTCGATATCGGGATAGGTGCTGTGGAACTTGCCCAGCCTGGGCACCAGCCAGGAGGCGGCAAAAGACGGCATCACACTCACAGTCAGCGCACCGCTTGTCTCCTGCTCCCTCAGCTTGTCCACGCCCGCCATCAGGGTGCGCAGGGCGTCCCGCACCGCAGGCAGGAAGACCTGCCCTTCCTCCGTCAGCATCAATGCCCGGTTCAGGCGCTTGAACAACTGAACCCCCAAGGCGGTTTCCAGTGTCTTGATCTGGTGACTGATGGCGGCCTGGGTCACGAATAATTCATCCGCAGCACGGGTGAAGGACAAATGCCGGGCCGCGGCCTCAAAAGCGCGCAATGTATTCAAAGGCGGCAAACGACGGGACATGGAACAGGTTCTCGCGATTTGATTTGTGAAAATTATGTGAATTTCGGATAAAAATATCTTATCCGGTAAATGAAAATTTGTCCATTGTGTGCAGTGCAAAAAGTCCCTATTTAAGCGCCAGACAGACGAACAAAACGGTTTCGCGGGCAGATCGCAGAAACCAAAAGAAACAAAATTACATAAAGATTTTGATTAGGAGAAGAATCATGGCGACCAAGATGGATATGCATTACGAAGCTCCCTTCGTCAGCGTTATGACCTCCACCAGCGAACTGCTGGTCCGCGCGATCAGCGACGCGGTAGACGGCCTGAACAGCCTGGCCGACAAAGCATTCGAACTGGTGACCGTTTGGCAGTCCCGCAACGCACAGCGCCATCACCTGATGGAACTGGACGATCGCCTGCTGCACGACCTGGGCATGACCCGCGCCGACGCTATCGTTGAGGCCCGTAAACCTTTCTGGCGTGCATAACGCCTGATTTAGCCGGAAACTTCGTCTTCCCTCGGACGAATTGAACATACCCCTATATGTTTCGGCTAGTTCAAGGCGGGTCCCCCCGACCCGCCTTCCCTGACAGAAAACGCGGCGCCCACCATCCCGGGCGCCGCGTTTCCTATTGGATCATTATCAGGCCTAATGCGCCTACGGCAGTTTCAAGAACAGCTTCCCGAACCCGTGCAGGCCGTTGAATGTCTGCTGAAAAACAGTTGAAAACTGAAACCAGTCCGGCGAACCGGGCATCATGGAATGGATCTGTTCCAGGCTGCGGCGACCGTCAATTGCCCGCAAAACCATCGCCGCCTGTGGCGGGAGCGTTAGCGGAAATTTGATGCCGTCCAGCTCCAGCCGGGGCTGCGCGCCCGGCGGCATCGCCCGAAAGCTCCTCTGGGTGACCTCATCACGATAGACGGGAATGGCCTTCGCATTTGTACAGGAGGCAACGGTTTCCTCGTCACGGTCCGCATGGGTCAGATAGACGATATGCTTTTTCAAATTCCCCGCCAGCAGTTCCGCAAACCGGGCCTGTTCCACCAGATCGGCATCTTTTAGCCGGGCCAGAATATCCTGATCCTGCAGATAGCTTTCCGGCCGGTAACAGGCCGGGTCAATGAAGCTGACGATCCTCAAGCCTGCCTCCGACACTTCCTGAGCCAGCTCAGGGACGGTATAGGAGCGGTCCTGCGAATGCAGCAACAGGTCGAACAGAGCGGCGTCGGAAACATTATGGTCTTCAATCTGCGCATTGCGCCGCAGCCAGTTGGTTTCCGGCAAGTCGGACAACAGCGACCGCGCCGTATCAATCCGCGACTGGGCGGAACCGTCCGCCGCCACCATCCGCAACATCTCCTGCATGGGATAGACACCGGTGCGGCCCAAGGTGCCATAGACCATAATACCCATGCCACCTTCGGGCGTGAGGGCCCCCTTCAGCGCCCGGAACCCTTCCTGCGGATTGGGGAGGTGATGCAACACGCCGCAACTGTCGATATAGTCGAATTCTCCCAATTTGGCTGCATCCAGCAATGAGCCGCTGTGAAAGGTAATATTCAGCCCGCGTCGGCGGGCGCGTTCTTCGGCGATCTTTCGCGAGGCCGACGACAGGTCGATATAATGGATATCCGCGTCGGCTCCTTCATCAGCCAGATGCTGCGCCAACATAATTAGGGCATCCCCCGTACCGCCCCCGGCCACAAGCACCCTGAAGGGCCGCCCGGCGGGTAACGCCCCCTTGAACAGGTGATGGCGAAGCTCCCTCAAGTGACTGGGAGAACCGGTCACAAGCCGCTTTTTCTCATCCTTCGGGTCACGATGCGGATAGGGCAGTTCTTCATATTGTGCTTGCACGCGGTCTTTGCGCTTTACCGATTTTTTGGCCATCGACGGTCCGCTTTCAGGATTGGATATTCAGGTATTGGATCAGAAGGAAAATTCGGATGATGCCGGACGGATCACCCCGATTTTAAACGCACGACGGTTCAGCAGCGGCACTTCGAGATATTTCTCCAGCCTCTTTAAGTCCGCATCCTCGATCACCCCGATCTGGCGCAGGACCGCCGTCGTCATGGCCTCTGCCGCGCGGGTCGCCCCATCGTCGCATTTGACTGCAACTCCCAGGCCATAGTCAGGCAGGGCCACGCAGAAGACACCTTCCGCGCCGGTTTTGACAAAGGCCCGACGGCCAAGGACTTCCATCACCTCGGTGCAATAGCGGTCTCGTCCCGCGACCATATACGGATTTTCGGCCACGGCTTCGGCGATTCGACGACAGGCGTCGGCGCGCGCTTCCGCCAGGTCACCGGGGGCCGCAAAACGGGCAAAACCATAGGCGATGTTCTCCAGAGGCATGGCCCAGGTCGGCACGGAGCAACCGTCTTTTTCGCGCGGTGCATCCCGCAACTCTACACCGCACATGGCCTCCATGGTGCCGAGGATACGCTGTTGGACCGGATGCGTGACATCCACATAGCCTTTCACAGGCGCGCCCAGCTTCTTCGCCAGCGCCAGCATGCCGACATGCTTGCCCGAACAGTTGTTGTGCCGCTGGTCCGGCACGCCACCGCTGGCCGCCATTTCCCGGGCCACTTCCGCATTCAGGGACCAATGCGCGCCACATTCCAGATCGGCTTCGGACAATCCCAATTTGTCCAGCATCCCGCCTGCCAGTTCCGCATGAACAGCCTCACCATTGTGGGACGCGCAGGCAAGCGCGATTTCCGCCGGTGTAAAACCATATTCGTCCGCCGCCCCGGTCTCGACCAGAGGCAGCGCCTGGAATGCCTTGATCGCAGAACGGGGATAGACCACCTGCTTGATATCGCCCCAGGACGCCTGGACCTGGCCACGGCTGTCAACAACAGCCACCGCACCACGATGGCGGCTTTCCACGATCGGGCCGCGCGTCACCTCAATCAGTACCGGGTTTGCCCCCGGTTCTCCCATGGTTATTTTCGTTTTTGTTTCCGCAGCATCCGACATAACTGCTGTTGTCCCTCAAAAGCGGTGATTTAGTATTGTTTATTAACCGGAAGTAATAAACTTGCCTTGCGGGGCGGAAGGATGCAAGTTCTGCCGCACCGGATTATACCGACCAATTTAGAGACTATACAGTAAGACAGTAAGGACTGGACCCGATGCGTGGATTTTTTGGCCTGGGTGTGGAAGGGATTTCCAAGCCCCGCAATGCCGGTGCGCTTTTCCGCACGGCACACGCCTTTGACGCAAGCTTTGTTTTTGCCGTGGCCCCTGCCGTCAATGTGCGCGAAATTCATTCCACGGATACCTCCGCCTCCACCAACCACCTGCCCTTATACGAATTCGGTTCCATTGATGAGATGGTGTTGCCGAAGGGATGCCGCCTGGTCGGGATCGAGCTGACGGACGATTCTATCGAACTGCCAAGCTTTAAACATCCGGACCGCTGCGCCTATGTCCTGGGTCCGGAGCGCGGGTCCCTGTCGCCTGCAATGCAGGAACGTTGTGACTTCATCGTAAAGATTCCGACCAAGTTTTGCGTTAATGTAAGCGTCGCCGGGGCCATCGTTCTTTACGACCGGATCATCAGCAAGGGCCGTTGGGCCGACCGCCCGGTCATGTCGGGCGGACCGAAAGCCCCCCTTGAAAAACATGTTCACGGTCCGCAAATCATCCGTACCAAACCCACAGACAAGTAGCTCGGAAATTTGGTTATTTTCGAAAACTCGCCCAGAAAACTGGAAAATACCGTCCGGATTTTGCCATAATCCCCCGGTAAGTGAGTCGACAAGCTAAACCAAACGCGAAGCCCCTTGGGCAATCAAGACGATCAAGGAGACAGACGAAACCATGACCGGCAAGCGCGCTTACTCCCTGAAATCACTGGGCCTGATTACCGTTGCCGCCGCAACGCTGATTGCGGGCACAGCCCAGGCAGACGACGCGAATGTAGACCTCGGCCTTTACAACAAATGGCAGGCGCATTCCTATAAGGAGGCCGGTGCGAAGGTCTGTAATATGTGGTCGCAGCCGACCAAGCATGAAGAAGGCGGCAAACCGCGTGGCGAGATGTATGCCTTCGTTACCCACCGCACATCGTCCAAGCGCTTCCACGAAGTCAGCTTTGACATGGGCTATCCGCTCAAGGACAAGAGCGAGGTTACACTGACCATCGGCTCGAAAAAATTCAAACTGTTCACCCACGGCTCTTCCGCCTTTTCCTTCAAGGACAAAGACAAAGCCATCGTCGGGGCCATGCGCCGGGGTACGAATATGATTGTGGAAGGCGTATCCACCCGCGGAACCAAAACGCGCGACGTCTACTCGCTCAGCGGCTTCACCAAGGCCCACAAGGCAATCAACAAGGCCTGTAAAGCATCCTTCTGACGGCCGAGCGAACCGGAATTCAAAACGGCGCAGCCCTTATGGGATGCGCCGTTTTCTATTTTGTTGGCCCCGACACTGGATTCGCATTTTGCAAAGACCCCGTCTTCCTATAAATTGAGGGGAGTTGGCTGCAGGTAAAAGTGTTGATGTCCCAAGACCCCCTTATTCTGCTCATTGAAGATACCCCATCTCTGGCGATGCTGTATCGGCAGTATCTTGCCGAAGAGCCGGTGCAGGTCGTCAGTGCGACCACCGGCGCGGAAGGTCTGGATGTAATCCGGAACACCCCACCCGCAGTTGTTCTGCTCGACCTGGAACTGCCGGATATGAACGGGCTGGAAATCCTGAAATATATCCAGGCCAACCAGTTGCCAAGTTCCGTAGTAGTCATCACCGCCCACGGTTCCGTCAATATCGCCGTGGAAGCCATGCGCACGGGGGCCTATGATTTCATCGTCAAACCCTTCAACGCGAACCGCCTGAGGGTTACGGTGAATAACGCCCTGGAACGTCAGAAGCTGTCCCAGATGGTGATGGATATCCAGGCCGGGGCCCGCGAAAGCTATGCCGGTTTCATCGGCAAGTCCCTTGCCATGCAGGCAATCTATCGGATTATCGAATCCGCCGCCAACTCCAAGGCCACCGTATTCATCACGGGAGAATCCGGCACCGGTAAGGAAGTCTGTGCCCAGGCCATCCACAAACAGAGCGAACGCAGCACCGCCCCCTTCGTTGCCATCAACTGTGGCGCGATCCCTCGAGAGTTGATGGAATCGGAAATCTTCGGCCATCGGAAAGGGGCCTTCACGGGTGCGACCTCAGACCGTGACGGGGCAGCCACGGCGGCTGATGGCGGCACGCTTTTCCTGGACGAGATCGGTGAAATGCCGATGGACCTGCAGACCAAACTTCTGCGCTTTATCCAGACCGGCACCTTCCAGAAAGTGGGCGCAACGAAGACGGAAAAGGTCGATGTGCGGTTTGTCTGCGCCACCAACCGGGATGTCCTGCGCGAGGTGGAACGGGGCAACTTCCGTGAAGACCTCTATTACCGGCTGCATGTGATCCCGATTGCCATGCCGCCGCTGCGCGAACGCGACGATGATGTGCTGCATATCGCGCGTGAACTGCTGCGTGAAATTTCAGAGGAAGAAGGACGAGGCTTCCAGGGGTTTTCCGCCGAGGTGGAACAGATTTTCCTGAATTATAGCTGGCCCGGCAACGTGCGTGAATTGCAGAATGTCCTGCGCAATGTGGTGGTCTTGAATACCGGCACGGTGGTGACCGCAGAGATGCTCCCCACGCCCATGCCCCGCGTCCTTCATCAGACAGCGCCAGGCCGACCCGCAATAACGGGTGAATTGCCCGCCGCAACGGCACAGGCATCGCACGCCTATGACAATCTGACCGGGCGCACAGGCACTGCATCCGGGCAGGCCGACCCCACGCCGTCTTCAGGCGAGGCAACAATCCTGCCGCTGTGGCAGGTGGAACGGAAGGCAATAGAGAACGCGATCAGGCAATGCGACGGCAATATCCCAAAGGCAGCCAAGCTGTTGGACGTGGCTCCCTCCACCATCTATCGCAAGAAAGTTGCCTGGGAAGGCAAAGGCCGCTAGGGACGGCCAACCCAGCTTACAGCCGTTTCAAACGCGCCGCGAAGAAACCGTCCATGCCGCCCTTTTCTTCCCAGAAACAGGGGAGACAGCGCAGGAAACCATCTGCAGTAACGGCCTCCGGCAGACCGGGCACATCCGCCTCGGTTACCGGCACCAGTTCCACATCGCTCCGGCGAGACAGAAGGGAGCGAATTTGCGCCTCCCCTTCCTCCGGCTGCAGGGAGCAGGTCGCATAAACCACAAGACCACCCGGCATCACCATATCCATGGCACTGTCCAGTAACCGGGCCTGCAGATCGGTCAAAGCCTGCGTATCCTCGGGCTTGCGGATGAAGGGCAGTTCCGGATGACGGCGGATCGTTCCCGTCGCGCTGCAAGGTGCATCCAGCAGGACAGCATCCGCAGGCTTGCCAGACCATGTCAGGGCGTCTCCCGCCACCACCATGGCCTCCAATTCCGTCCGCTTCAGGTTCTCGCGCAGGCGGTCGAGACGTTTGTTGGACTTGTCCAATGCGGTCACTTTCGCCCCGGCAGCGGCCAGTTGCAGGGTCTTACCGCCCGGCGCGGCGCAGATATCGATCACGCGCTTGCCCGACACATCCCCCAGAAGCCGCACGGGCAGGACCGCCGCCGCGTCCTGAACCCACCACGTACCCTCATCGAAACCGGGCAGTTGATCGACGGCCGCCCCCGGAGCCAGGCGCAGGCTACCGGTCGGCAGAAGCTCCGCCCCGAGTGTTTTCGCCCAGCCTTCCGGGTCACTTTTGACCGTAATGTCCAGCGGTGCTTCCTGGGCGTTGGCCCGCACGATTTCGGCTGCGCGCGCCTCGCCATAGGCCGCCGCCCAACCTTTCCAGAGCCAACCACGGTGACGCAACGTCGCGATATCAAGCGCGTCAATCATCGCCGCCCCTTCGCGGTCGATCCGGCGCAACACAGCATTCACCAATCCCTTGAAGCGGACCAGCTTCCGGTCTTCCGCCGCAAGTGCCACCGTCGCGCCCACCGCCGCATGCGGCGGTGTGCCGAGGCAGATCAACTGTGTCACGCCAAGGCGCAGGATATGGCGGACCTTGCCGCCATCGCCTTTGACTGGCTTGTCCAGACATTGCTCTATCAGCGCATCAATCACCGGCAACTGGCGGCAACAGCTCAGCACCAGCAAGCGGGCGAAAGAGCGGTCGCGCGGTTCCAGCACAGCCAGGAATGGATTGCGGGCGCAGGCCTCGTCCAGGCTCTGCCGCTCGTCCAATACGGAACGCAGCAAGTGCATGGCAACCTTGCGCGGGTCTTGAAGGGTCGGTTTCATGTTCATAATCGCCGTTATGCAGGGCTTGGCGGCATAAGAAAAGCGGAATCACCCCCAGGGAGACACGATCCCGGCCATCTCCTTGAGTTTGGCGACACGATTGGCCGTACTGGGATGGGTCGAAAACAGGCTGTCCATGCTGCGCGCGTGCAACGGGTTCACGATGAACATATGTGCAGTCGCCGGGTTTTCTTCTGCTGCCGCGTTATCAATCCCGCGTGCGCCCTGGTCCAGTTTCTGCAGTGCAGACGCCAGCCACATCGGGTCGCCGCAGATTTCCGCGCCAATCCGGTCCGCCTCATACTCACGGGTCCGGCTGATTGCCATCTGCACCAGCATCGCAGCGACGGGCGCCAGCAGGGCAACCAGCAGCGCCCCGAACGGGCCCAGCGGATTGTTGCGATTACCGCCGCCAAAGGCCATGGCAAACATCACCCAGTTGGCCAACATACCAAGCGCACCGGCGACGGTCGCCGTGATCGTCATGGTCAGCGTATCACGGTTGCGCACATGGGCCAGTTCGTGGGCCATAACGCCCGCGACCTCATTGCTGTTCAGAATTTTCAACAGGCCGGTTGTCGCCGCAACGGCGGCATTCTGCGGATTACGCCCCGTCGCAAAAGCGTTCGGCTGCGGGTTGTCGATGATATAAACGCGCGGCATGGGGATGCCTGCACGACGGGCCAGTTGTTTGACGATTCCATGAAAACCGGGGGATTCCCGTTCACTGACTTCACGGGCACGATAGAGGCGCAGGACAAGTTGGTCCGCATTCCAATAGGCGTAAAGATTGGTGGCACAGGCAAAGGCCAGCGCCAGGAACATACCTCCAGTTCCACCGACCAGATAGCCAACCGCCAGAAACAGGGCCGTCAGCCCCGCCAACAGAATGGCCGTCTTCGTCATATTCATTCCCGTTAAATCCTTCCATAGAGCCAAAAACATGGAACAGACTATAGATATGTACGGGCCGCCCCCGTTCAAGATCAGCACCAAACGATCGGAGACTTGGCAAAAGGCTTTTGGCGGACCATATTCGGGTCATGAGCAAATTGACCGATTTCTTCAAATCCGCCGTCGCCCCGACGGAAAAGAAACCTGCCCCGGCCCCACAGGCCGACGACGGGCAGGGCAGCCTTACCGACCCGGAAGTCCAGGGCACGGATTCGCGCCGACTGGCCGAGATCAAAGCCGAGGAAGCCGGGCGCAAATGGCGGCAGGAGGCTGAGGCCAAAGGCGAGATTGAAAAGGAAGTCGGCGGCCCCAAGGGCCTGGAGCCCACCCGTTACGGTGACTGGGAAAAAGCCGGGCGCTGCTACGACTTCTGACAAAGAACTTTCGTTAACAGCGCCACCGAAAACCTACCCCGCCGCCTTATCGATAAACTTCGCCATTTTCACGTCCAGTTCCGACAGGCCGTTGCAGTCGTGGGTGGACAGCGTGATGTCGACGCGGTTGTAGACATTGAACCATTCGGGATGATGGTTCATCTGTTCCGCCTTCAGGGCAACGCGGCTCATGAAGCCGAAGGCTTCGTTGAAGTTCCGGAAGGTGACTTCACGGCGGATGGCATTGCGGCCCTCAACCTCGTCCCATTCCCCCAGTTCGGTCAGCGCGTTTGTGCGTTCTTCGGCGGTCAGTTTGACGGGCGGCATTTTTGATCTCCCTCATCTGGTATGTTTTTCTAACCCGCCTTATATCAAAGAGATGATGGAAATGACACTCCCCAGCAGGGCCCGGATCGAACAAATGGCAACCGAAGCTTTCGCCGCCATTCCAGAAGAGTTGCGCGCGCCCTTGGGCGACATCGTCTTTCGGGTGGAGGAGCTTCCCGATGCGCAGACCTGCGCGGCCCTTGACCTGACCAGCCCCTATAATCTTCTGGGTCTTTATCACGGCATAGACCTGTTGCGGAAATCGGCCTTCCAGATCAATCAGGACCTGGATCAGATCTTCCTCTACCGCCAGCCGATTCTTGCCTTTTGCCAACAGACCGGCGAGCCCCTAGAAGACGTCGTCACCCATGTCCTGATCCATGAGATCGGCCATCATTACGGGTATTCAGACGACGATATGGACCGCCTGCAGAGCGACAACGCTATATAAGCTCTTCCAGTTCCTGCGGGTCATCGGCGTCCAGAACCTTGCGGGCCAGATCGAAGGAAAACCCCTGCCGGGCGAGTGCAGCCATATCCCGGTCGCGGTAATCCTCGCGCGCCTTCACCCGATAGGGACCAATCCTGCGCCGACGGACATAGGCAATAGCCGCAATCAGGTCGGTGTCTATATCATTGTCGTCCCTCACGGCCTGCAGCACGTCGTCGATCAGGCTTGCCTGCACCCCTTTTGCAGCCAATTTCATCCGGATGGCCTTGATCGACGTTCCCCGGCGCAGCAGGCTTGCCACCCGGCTTTCGGCATAGGCCTTGTCGTCAAGCAGCCCGGCATGCTGAAACCGTTCCACCAGGTCATCCACCAGCCGCGTACCTTCATCGCGGTCGGTCCCGTATTCCCGGACACTGCGTTCAACCCGGCGCATGAGCACCTTGCGCAGGTTGGCACTGCTGGAGGCATAGCGTTCCAGGTAGAACAGGGCCCCCTTGTGCAGGCGCTCTGCGGTAACCGGTTTGGCCTTGCGGCGGCCGGACGACCTGTCCTGCGGTGTTTTTTTCTTTTCATCCTGCGCCATTCGATGGCCCCGACCTGTCGTGAAATGCAGCGCCAGCCTAGCAATCCCGCGACCGAAGACCAAGGCCTCAGAATATTTGAAGCCTCTTATAAATAAAAAAATTTGCTAAAATTTTATCTTGCTGTGATGGCCGTCACAGTGTGATCACAATCAGCGCGCTATAACAGGCTTACAAACGAACTGCCGGTCAGCCGGTAGCGAGATTGTTCCTAAACGGTCGGTGTTATTTCCTGCCCCTCCCATCCAACACCGATCGTCCGGGATCCCAAAATGGCAGTGTCCGGTCTCCGGGCACTGCCATTTTTTTGTGCCCGGGCATTTGCCCCCAAGCAACAGTATGTCGTTGTTTTGCGGAAAATATGATAGCCTTCTAACAAACAAGAAATAAAATCAGGCCAGGCCTATGCAGGCAAAACAGAATTTCGAAGACCGTGGCGTCTATGTCGGTCTTCGGGCGAAGGGACTGGAAACGGTACGTTGCCGTAAAGCCAAAGCGGCGAATGGCGTATTCGAAGCCCTGGTCGTCAACTGGAGCGGCGATACAAATCAGAAATCCGCCGGTGACCTCGTGATGCCGTTTCGCGACCTGCCACATTGGCGCCCGCTTATCCCTTTTGACGACCATCTTTTCCATTCGGTTCAGGACTATGGAACCAGGTCTTCCGGCTATATGGACCCGATTGTCATGCGCGAGTTGCGCCTGAAGACGATTCTGAGGTTCGGCCACGTGTTTGAAGCCTGCAAAGCCGAAAGGACGCTTGCCGGGGAAGGAACGGAATTGCAGGAAACCTTCCTGGAAATCCTGTGCCTGTTTTCCCGCAAATACGGCCGCACAATCGGCGACCGTGACCTGCAATTCGTCACGCGGGACGTGCTGCACCGCCTGATTGCCGAGGATATGGGGGAACTTACCCGGCTGGCCCGGCGTCTGGCCCACGCGGTCGCGGACCTTATCGGCATGGATGGCAATGTGCTGGCCCGGCGCATTGAATTCTACAGCGAGTTCGGCGCGCCGATCTGTTCCCTGCTGGCCGAGGATAAAACGCGGGCCATCGGCTATCTCAGCCGTCAGTTGGGGGACCTGGAGCATCTGGTCATGGAAATCCAGGAGTACGGCCTGGACAAGAAGGGCGAACTGGCCGTCTTCATCGACCGCATTCTGGACAATGCCCTGAAGTTCATCAGTTTCACCCTGGCCAAGGCGACCCAGATTCATGACATGATGCTGGACAACCGCGCCTATATCAACGAACAGAAATTCAAGGAACTGCGCCGGGAACTGACGGCCAACCGGCTTTATATTTCCTTTGCGCTGGACGGCTGGGGAAGCCACGGGAAGAATTGGGAACTTGCAAAACTGGAAGGCCCGGAAGCCTGCCGGGATTTCATCATTTCCCTATACCGCACCATGCCACACCCGACAAAAGAGCTGGAAAACACGCTGGCAAGCATCGGCTATGACATGCGCCATGCGGGCCTGCGGGCAGGCCTTGTCAGGGTTCTGCATTCCTGGGATGACGAGACCCTCGACCAGGAACTGGCAAAGCGGGTTGAGGAAGGCCGACAACGACAGGAAAGCCGCACGGAGGAGCAACACCCCAAAAAGAAGAAAGCCGCGGCCCCTCCCCCGGAAATCGAGAAGGAGGAACTGGGGGATGTCATGGATTACCTGTCCGATGCCATGGCAAATGAAACGGACACCGACAAAAAGCATTAGACAGCGCCGACCTAATTCCCCCTCGTCCGGCAGGGGTTTTATCGTCAAAGCGACGACTAACATTTCCCGTCAGGAAAAAGTCTTTAGGCCTGTACCCCTTGTTCTTCGGCATTCCGCTCACTAAGTTGCCTTCATGTCTTTCAAGGGGAATTCTACGATGGCGGAAGTTACCGCACCGAAAAGCTATGGCTTGGTTAACTGGGTTGGCCTTTGGTACCTGTATCTGAAGGAAGTCCGGCGTTTTCTGAATGTCTTCACCCAGACCATCGCCGCACCAGTTGTGACAACCCTGCTGTTCCTGGCGATTTTCACCCTGGCCCTGGGCCGGGCGGTTGAAGTTGTGCATGGTGTGCCCTTCCCGACCTTCCTGGCGCCGGGCCTGATCATCATGGCAATGGCGCAGAACTCCTTTGCCAATACATCCTCTTCCATCGTGATTTCGAAGGTACAGGGCAATATTGTCGACGTCCTGATGCCGCCGATCAGCCCCGGTGAATTTGTCACCGCCTATGCGCTGGGCGGGGTGACCCGTGGCGTGACCGTCGGGTTGGCCACGGGCATTGTCATGGCCTTCTTCGTAGACCTGCCCCTTAACCACCCGGGCTTTGTCGTCTTCCACGCCGTTGCGTCTTCCATGATGCTGGGGCTGTTGGGACTGATTGGTGGCATCTGGTCGGAAAAATTCGACCATATCGCGGCTTTCACCAATTTCGTGATCATGCCGTTTTCCTTCCTGAGCGGCACTTTCTATTCGATCACCCGCCTGCCGGAACCCTTCTATACCGCAGCCCATTTCAACCCGTTTTTCTACATGATCGACGGATTCCGTTACGGCTTTATCGGTCAATCCGACGCCAATCCCTATCTGGGGATGGCCGTCATGGTCGGGGTCAATACATTCCTGTGGCTGGTCGCGTGGCGCATGGCCAAATCCGGCTATAAGCTGAAAGCCTAAGGGAGCAAGACAGCGGATGATACAGGCGCCCAGGACATATGGCTGGCTGAATGGCCTGGGCCTGATCACCATGATCCGGCGGGAACTGGTCCGTGAGTGGCGCTTTTTCCAATATACGGTTTTCGGACCCGCCCTGCAGGCCAGCCTCTTCACCCTGATTTTCCTGCTCAGCACCGATCGGGGCGACCTTTCCGTCGGCGCTTTGTCTTTCATTGAATTCCTCTGCCCCGGTCTGGTCCTGTCCGCAATATTACAGCGATCCTTTGAATCCGCCGGCTATTCGCTGATGGATGACAAATTGAGCGACCGCCTGCAGGATATCCTCGGTATTCCGCTGACATGTCTGGAATTGATTCTGGCCTATTGCCTGTCCGGCCTGTTGGTGTCGCTGGCAATCGGCGCCACGGTCTGGATTGCCCTGGCATTGATCGCAGGGCCGGTCGCCCCGCAGAGCATCATTCTGCTGCTGTCCTACGCGATCCTGGGCAGCGTCATCTTTTCCTCTTTCGGTACATTGGCAGCACTGTTCTCCCCGAAGTGGGACAGTATCGCAGGCAAGGAAACCTTCATCCTGATGCCCGCCCTTTTCCTGTCCGGGACCTTCTTTCCGCTTTCTGCCGTGCCCGAGGCCTTTCAGGGAATACTCAGGCTCAACCCGGTCTTCTATCTGATGGACGGGTTCCGCTATGCCATGACCGGCTATAACGACGCCGACCCGGCGCTTGGCATGGGCATTGTCGTTGCAACGGCCCTCGCCCTCTGGTCGCTTTCCCTGATCCTGCTGGCCCGCGGCTACAAATTAAAAGCCTAGCCATCCGTCAGGGACACAAAGAAAAAGCCCCCCGCAGCGGCAGGGGGCTTTCCAACTCTATACTGGAAAAGCTGCGCTCTTAGAAAACGCAGTGCTTGGCATAATCAGACGCCTCATTAGCGGTCCAGTCGCCCTTGGGCTTTTCCTTCAGTTCTTTGCACCATTCCTCACTGCCCACCTCCGGTGAACAGGCGGAAAGTCCCAGCGTCAAAATAACAGCGGCAATGGGAAGCCAGAAAAAACTACGCATGGATTTAAGACCTCTGTACTAAATAACCCCTCAAGCGGGCATTCTAAGCCTTTTTTCTGCTTAAGGAAAACATTGGACAAAAATAAGGCAAAAGGTCCTACTTCCGTTGACAGGCGATGAAAAGACCGTCATTTGTCGCTCTTTCCTCTTAACAACAAACGAGAGTTTTCGACCAATGTCTTCGAACGACATCACCCGGCAGCAATCCGCTGTCATGAACACCTACGCACGGTTCCCTGAAACCATGGTGCGGGGCGAAGGGGTGTATCTCTTCGACGACAAGGAGCGACGATATCTCGATTTTGCCGCCGGCATTGCCGTGAACTCGCTGGGGCATTGCCACCCGCATCTGGTGAAAGTATTGCAGGACCAGGCCGCCACTTTGTGGCACACCTCCAATATCTTCCAGAACCCCGGCCAGGAAAAGCTGGCGAAACGCCTGACGCAGAGCAGTTTCGCGGATGTTGCCTTTTTCTGTAACTCCGGCGTGGAGGCCCTGGAAGGGCTGATCAAGCTGGCGCGGCGCTATCACCATGCCAATGGCAATCCGAAACGCTGGAAAATCCTGACGGTTCAGGGGGCCTTCCATGGCCGGTCCCTGGCGACCATCGCGGCGGCGAACAACCCGAAATACCTGGAGGGCTTCGGCCCGAAGGTCGAGGGCTTCGACAATGTGCCGCTCGGCAACCTGAACGAGTTGCGCGCCAGCATTTCGGAAGAAACCGCGGCGATCCTGCTGGAACCGATCCAGGGCGAAGGCGGCATCCGTGAGGCCGATCTGGATTATATGCGCGGTCTGCGCGCGGCAGCCGATGAATTCGGCCTGCTGCTGATCCTGGACGAGGTCCAAAGCGGCAATGGCCGGACCGGCAAGATGTGGGCCCATGAATGGGCGGGCATCACACCGGATGCCATCGCAACTGCAAAAGGCCTCGGCGGCGGGTTTCCCGTCGGCGCCATCCTCGCGACCGATGAGGCCGCGAAAGGCATGGTGCCCGGTGTTCACGGCACCACCTTTGGCGGCAACCAGTTGGCCATGGCCGCTGCCAATGCGGTGATGGACATCATGGAAGAAGACGGTTTCATGGACCGGGTTTGCGAAATCTCCACCACCCTGCGCAAGGGGTTGGGTGAACTGGTTGATGCAAAGCCGTCCGTCTTCGAAGCCGTACGCGGAGCGGGTCTTATGCTGGGCCTGAAAGTGAAAGAGGGCGTCGTGAATGTGGACGTGATCAACAAGGCACGTGAATTCGGCCTTGTGACCGTCGGCGCATCGGAAAATGTGATCCGACTGCTGCCGCCGCTGACGATCGAAGAAACCCACGTGGCGGAAGCCATCGACGCCTTGAAAAAAGCCGCTGATGCGGTTGCATCCTGAGACAGGGATTGGAAAAATGACTGCTATTAAACATTTTCTGGATATCGACAAATTCGACGAAGCAACCCTCCGGTCCATGCTGGACGCAGGCAACGCCTTCCGCAAAGATGGCAGCCGCGCGACGGAAAAACCGCTGCAGGACAAGCTTCTGGCGCTGATCTTCGAAAAACCCAGCACCCGTACCCGCGTCAGCTTTGACGCCGGCATGAAGCAGCTTGGCGGCGACGTCGTCGTCCTCACACCGTCTGAAACGCAGCTTGGCCGCGGCGAAACCATCGCCGACACCGCCCGCGTGCTGAGCGGTTATGTGGATGCGATCATGATCCGCACCACCGAAGAGGAAAAACTGCTGGAACTGGCGGAATATGCCTCTGTGCCCGTGATCAACGGCCTGACGGACCGCACCCATCCCTGTCAGTTGATGGCTGACGTGATGACCTATGAACAGCATCGCGGTTCCATCAAAGGCAAGACCGTTGCCTGGTCCGGGGATGGCAACAACATGGCGACAAGCTGGATTCACACCGCCGTGCGTTTTGGCTTCAACCTGAACCTGGCTGTGCCGAAAGAACTGCCGGTACCGCAGGATGTAATCGACTGGGCCAATGCGAATGGCGGCAATGTCCAGGTCTTCCACGAGCCTGAACCGGCCGTGGACGGCGTCGACTGTATCGTCACCGATGTCTGGGTTTCCATGGGTGACGCGGATGCGCCGGTGCGCCATAACCTGCTGCAGCCGTTCCAGGTCAACCAGCGCCTTATGGACATTGCCGACAAAGACGCCATATTCATGCATTGTCTGCCCGCCCATCGCGGTGAGGAAGTGACCGCCGATGTGATCGACGGCGCACAGTCCGTGGTTTGGGACGAGGCGGAAAACCGCATGCATGCCCAGAAGGGTATTCTGGCCTGGTGCCTGGGCGCGGTTTGATCGCCATTTTGTAAGAAAGCGAGTATAGTTTAGAGGCATGACCGATAATACGGTAACCCTGACTGACGACCTCGTTCAGCCCTTCATGATCGAGACCAGCGGCCTGAGTGGCCGTCTGGTCCGGTTGGGTACGACGGTCGACACAATTTTGAACCGGCATGACATTGTCGAGCCGGTCAAGGTGTTGCTCGGCAAAGTGCTGGCGCTTGGTGCCGGGCTTGCCACAGCGTTGAAATACGACGGCATCTTTACCATCCAGATCAAAGGCGACGGCCCGGTTTCCCTGATCGTGGCCGATGTCACCTCTGCCGGGGATGTGCGCGGCTATGCCCAGGTAAGCGGCGAGCTGCCGCCGGACGAGGAAGCCCTCGACGCCCCGGTGGAAAAACTGCTGGGCAAGGGCTATCTCGCCTTTACCGTGGACCAGGGTCCTGAGATGGAACGCTATCAGGGTATTGTCGAACTGAAGGGCAAAAACCTGGAAGACAGCATCGACTATTACTTCGAGCAGTCCGAACAGTTCGCCTCCAAGGCGCATCTGGCAGCCGGGAAAACCCCGGAAGGCCAGTGGCGCGCCACCTGCATCATCCTGCAACGCCTGCCGGAAGAAGGTGGCAGCGGCAAAGCCCGCCTGGACGGCGACGAAGACTGGACCCGCGCCTGTACTTTCATGAAAAGCGCGACCGATCAGGAAATGCTGGACAGTCGCCTGTCCGCCAATGACCTGCTGTTCCGCCTGTTCCATGAGGATGGCGTACGCGTTTTCGACCCCAAACCGCTGGATGTCGGGTGCCGCTGTTCACGGGAAAAAATCAGCACGGTTCTTACCAAGCTGCCCGATGAGGACCTTGAGCATGCCCTCGAGGATGGTAAGGTCTCCGTCACCTGTGAGTTCTGCAATATCACCTTTGATTTCGACCGGGAACAGATTGACGAGCTTCGCCAGTCCTGACACCCGTCCGTGTCGGAATGTTGGATTTAGTGAGAGGCGTTCAGGTCATCCCGGACGCCTCTTTCTTTTCACGCCCGAAGCCATCGGGCATGCCGCCATCACAGTTTTGACAAACTCCGCCTTTAGTGTCCGTCCCTCGGTTGACGAGACAGTTCTTCTGCTCGCATTATCCGACAAACCAGTGATGGGAACGGCACATAAAACACCCAGGGGGTCCAGACCATGAAACGCCTTGTTGTTCTGCTTTTTGGCCTGCTCGCGCTTAGCGCCTGCGAAACGCAAATCGAACGGCCTACCTATGCAGAGCTGACCTTTACCCATAAGGAACCGATCTATCTGGACGTGGCCCGGATTGATATCGTGAAGGCCTATCAGCCCACCAGTGCCGCCCCGCATGTGGAAATGGAATTTCCGGTCAGCCCGCTGGACACCGCTGCCCGCTGGGCACAGGACCGGTTGAAGGCCGTCGGCACGTCAGGCACGGCAACGGTTACCATTACCGAAGCCTCCGCAGTTGAAACGGAACTGGCGCAGGAAGGCGGCCTGACCGGTGCTTTCACGACCGAACAGTCTGAACGCTATGACGGTACACTCGCCATGGCCGTAGAGGTTTTCGATCCCAACGGCAGCAACGGAAATACATTCGCGGAAGTCAAACGCAGCATCACCGTCCCGGAAGACGCCAGCCTGAACGATCGGGAACGCACCTGGTATAGCCTGACGGAAAAACTGGCCCGGGATCTCGACAAACGGATGAGCGAGAATATCCGCAATCACCTGTCGCTATTCGTGCGCCCCGGCTCCTGATTGAGGGGACAAACACCGGATGGATCGTGCTTACGCCCCTTCAGCCCTGAAGGGGCGATTCAGCAGGGTCTGGATGGTCGCGTCGATATCGGCATTGCCGGTAACGATCGCGTTGACCGCCTCGCAAATCGGCATCTCGACCCCGTGCTTACGCGCAAGAGCCGTCACCGACTCCGCAGACCAGACGCCTTCCGTCACGGCACGGCGTTCATCCAGGATTTCCTGGACGCTGCGGCCCCGGCCCAACTCGATCCCGAAGGACATATTGCGTGACTGCGGGCTGTTGCAGGTCAGGGTCAGGTCACCCATCCCGCTCAACCCCATGATCGTCTCGGCGCGCCCACCAAGCTTTTCGGCCAGACGCATCACCTCTGCCAGACCACGGGTCACCAGTGCCGCCCGGGCGTTTTCACCCAATTCCCGTCCGGTAACGATACCGCAGGCAATTGCCAGCACGTTTTTTACAGCCCCCCCGACTTCCGCACCGATCACATCATCGGTCACATAGGGACGGAAGGTGGGCAGGCCGACGGCCTTCAAAACCGCATCCTGAACCCAGGTTTTCTCTGCCGCCAGCGTGACCGCCGTCGGCAGTCCCAAGGCCACTTCACGGGCAAAGGTCGGCCCGGAAAGCACCGCGACCTCAGCATCCGGCAGGCAGGCCTCTGCAACCTCGCTCATCAGCATACCCGTGCTGCGTTCCACGCCTTTGGAACACAATGCCACCGGTCTGCCTGCACAGAAGTCCGCAACAGGAGCGATCACATCCCGCATACGCTGGGACGGCACCACCAGCAGGATAGCAAAGGCGTCTTCCAAGGCCTCCGCCATATTGGTGGTGGCGCGGATACCGGCGTCCAACGCCACATCCGGCAGGTAAAGCGGATTACCGATACCGTTGTTGATGTCGTCCACGACCTGGGCATTGCGGGCCCAGAGCACCACGTCATTGCCCGCCCGACGGGCCGCACAGGCCAAAGCCGTACCCCAGGCACCACCGCCGATTACCGCAACATGTTCAGGAATAACTTCTGTCGACATGATTTTATTATGCAGAGGGGATGGTCATGCTGTCCAGCGGCCAACGCGGACGCGGTGCAAATTCAAGCGTATCGGTCAGACCAAGACGCAGCCGTTCCAGTCCCGCCCATGCGATCATCGCCGCGTTGTCGGTGCAAAGGTTGATCGGCGGCGCGGCAAATTGCATCCCTGCCTTCTTGCAGGTCTCCGTCAGAACGCCCCGAATATGAACATTCGCGGCAACGCCCCCGCCGACCACCAGCGTGTGGCCCGTGCCATGCTCTTCCGCAAAGCGTTTCATGGCCCGGCTGCAACGATCCGCCAGAACATCACCCACCGCCTCCTGGAAGGCCGCACAGATATCCGCGCGCTCCTGCTCGTTGGGCATGCCTTCGGGCAGTTTCTGGATAATCTGGCGCACAGCCGTCTTCAGGCCGGAGAAGGAAAAATCACAATCGGGCCGCCCGACCATGGGCCGCGGCAGCTTGAAACGGCTTGCATCGCCGGACCGGGCTGCAATCTCAACATTAGGGCCACCTGGATAAGGCAGGCCCAGCATCTTGGCCGTCTTGTCGAAGGCCTCGCCCACCGCATCGTCCACCGTGCGGCCATAAAGCGTATAACGCCCGACCCCTTCTACGGACAGCAACTGACAATGCCCGCCGGAGACCAGCAACAGAAGATAGGGAAACTCAACCTGTTCAGTCAGCCGCGCCGTCAGGGCATGGCCTTCCAGATGGTTCACCGCCACGAAGGGCTTGCCTGCCGCGGAGGCAATGGCCTTTGCCGTCATCACGCCAACGATCACACCGCCGATCAGGCCCGGGCCGCTGGTGGCCGCCACGGCGTCCAGATCGTCATAGGAGACACCGGCGTCTGTCATCGCCTGACGAACCAGATCATCGATGTGATCCAGATGGCTGCGCGCGGCAATTTCCGGCACAACGCCGCCATAGGGGCGGTGCTCGTCCAGTTGCGACAGAACCACGTTGGACAGGACCGTGCCGTCCGCTTTCAGCACAGCCGCCGCAGTTTCGTCACAGGATGTCTCTATTCCCAGTACAATCATGCGCTTGGGTGTAGCCTATTAGCGCCGAATGCGCTACAGATTGCTGAAGAAAAACCGCAAAAAGTGATCATGACAAAAATCCTTAAAATCGGCACCCGTGGGTCCCCTCTGGCCCTCGCCCAAGCCTACGAAACACGCGACCGCCTTGTTGGGGCCCATCCCGGCCTGCAGGTTGAGATCGTCGACTTCAAAACCACCGGCGACAAGATCCTGGATCGCCCGCTGTCGCAAGTTGGCGGCAAGGGGCTTTTCACCAAGGAACTGGACGAAGCCCTGACCGATGGCCGCACGGATATTGCCGTCCATTCCATGAAGGACCTGGAAACCCAGGTTCCGGACGATCAGGTCATCGGCGCGGTCCTGCCACGCGAAGACGTCCGCGACGCCTTCATCAGCCCCAAGGCGAAAACCATCGCCGATCTGCCGCAAGGCGCCGTCGTCGGCACCTCCTCACTGCGTCGTCAGGCACAGGTTCTGGCGCTGCGCCCGGATGTGAAGGTCATCACCTTCCGGGGCAATGTTCAGACCCGCCTGCGTAAATTGGAAGAAGGCATCGCCGATGCAACCCTTCTTGCCATGGCAGGGCTGAACCGCCTGTCCAAAACCGATGTGGTCACCAGCGCGCTTGAGCCGGAAGACCTGCTGCCCGCCGTCGCCCAGGGCGCAATCGCCATCACATTGCGCAAGGACGATCCGGAAACGCTGGACCTGCTGAAGCCGCTGAATGATGAAACCAGTGCCATCCGTGTTACAGCGGAACGCGCCATGCTTGCAACGCTCGACGGGTCCTGCCGCACACCGATCGGCGGGCTGGCCGAATTCCAGGATGACGGGCGGCTGCGCCTGCGCGGGCTTCTGGCCAGCGAGGACGGCAAACAGGTCTATCGCGTGGAAGTCTTCGGCGATCCGGAAAATGCCGTCGCCCTTGGCAAGGAAGCAGGTGAAAAACTTCTGGCCCTGAGGGGGGAAAGCACTGGTGGCTAAGCCCGTCCTAATCACGCGCCCGGAACAGGATGCCGCCCCGCTTGCAAGCCGGGTGGCCTATCTGGGCGGTGATCCGGTGCTATGCCCCCTGCTGACCATCCGCTATCTGGATGCGGAAATCGACCTGAAGGGTGTTCAGGGCCTGCTCTTCACCTCCGCCAATGGCGTTCGGGCCTTTGCGCGGTTGTGCGAGGAACGCAGCCTGCCGGTCTACGCCGTCGGCAACGCAACTGCGACCGAAGCGGAAAAAGAAGGCTTTCAGGACATCAAGGCAGCGGCCGGAGACGTGCACGCGCTGGCCCGCCTTGTCGCAGACAACTGCAGCCCGGGAAATGGCGAGTTCTTTCACGCCGCTGGCAGCAAACTCGCGGGAGACTTGTCCGGCCTGTTGGGCGCATCCGGTTTTGTAACCCGCCGCGCCACACTCTATGAAGCAGACAAGGCGACAAACCTCCCGGACAACGCCGCCGGTATTTTGCGTTCCGGCCAGCAGGCGATTGCGCTTTTCTATTCGCCGCGCACCGCCCGGGCCTTTGTCGAACTGGCTGAACAGGCCGGGTTGGACAGTAATCTGGGATCGGTTACGGCCCTTTGCCTGAGCCACGCCGTGGCGGAAAAAATTTCATCTTATCAATGGGCAAAGGTTGTCGTCGCAGACAAACCGGAACAAGATAGCCTACTGGGGCAACTGCAAGAGATTTTGGCAAACGACATGGCTGACGAAAAGAACCAAGACTCCCAGGGACAGGACCACGAACAGGAAGAACACCTGACTGACGCCGTCGATGCGGAGGCCCTGATTGAGGCCTTTGGCGGCATCCGGCCGATGGCGAACAAACTGGACGTTGCCGTCAGCACGGTTCAGGGCTGGAAGCTGCGCAACCATATCCCGCCCGCCCGTTTGGAAGAGGTGGAAAAAGCCGCGCAGGAAAACGATATCGACCTGTCGGAAATCATCCATAAACCCGAAGAGTCGGGTGATACGTCCAAAGCCGCGGAAGCCGCGGATGCGGAACCTGTGCAGTCTGCCGAAAAACACGGCAAGCCCGACGAAGAAACCAAGGTGGAAACCACACCTGTGACCGAGAAACCTGCGACACAAACCACCACGCCAAGCCCCGCTCCGGCAAAAGGCAGCAACAAACTCGCCTGGACTGCGTTGCTGGCATCCCTGGCGGTTGGCACCGCCCTTGTTCTGCAGCCCTACTGGGCGCCAAGCGTGAATACAAAGCTGCAACCCGTGCTTGAGAAAGCCGCGCCCAATGTTTTCAAGGCCCGCTCACCCCAGACGGCGGGGAGCGCCCCCGGCCAGGAGGTCACGGCACTGAAGGGCGAATTTGATGCGCAACTCAGCGCCCTGACCCGCCAGATGGACGGCCTTGCCAGCGCCATTTCCGCCCTCGAAGGCCAGGAAACCGTCATGGCCGCAGACGGGAACACCGACATCCTCAAGGATCGGCTGCAAGCGATGCAGGATCGCCTCACGGCCCTGGAGGAAGTTGGCGGCGGTGCGGCCAGTGCCCCTGCGGCAGATGTCGCGGCCCTGAAATCGCAACTGGCACAGCTTGAGGCCGACAAGGACGCCGCCATTACAGAGGCTGCCTCTGCACGTGAGGCACTGCAAAATGCGCTGGATGCCCAGGGACGGCAGGCTGGTACTCTTGCCAGCCGGGTCACCGAACTTGCATCGCGCCTTCAGTCGGTTGAAACGGTGCTCGACGCCATGGCGACAGAGCCCGCGGTCAGAAACCAGCAGGAAATTGCCCTGGTCGTGGCCGCCGGCCAGTTGGAAGTCCAGGCCCTGGAGGGGCGGAAATACGCAGACGCCCTGACCACCCTTGAGGCCCTGACCAAGGATATGCCGGAACTGCACCCGGCGATTGCCGCCCTGAAGGAGGGTGCATCGACGGGTGTCGCCACACGAACGGGCCTGTTGCAGTCTTTCCAGGTCATGGCCGCCAGAATCGACACGCCGATCAAGGATGCCGACCAGACCAACTGGGTCGATGCAACGCTTGCCAACATCTCCGGACTGGTATCGGTCCGGCGCACGGGTGCGGAACCGGACATGCCCCCGATGAGCCGCGCCGAAGCAGCCTTGCATCAGGATGACCTTGCCGGTGCAATCGATGCGCTGACGCCCCTTGCCGACAGCCGACCGGACGTCGCCGACTGGCTGAAAGCCGCCCGTCAGCGCCTTGCCGTGGAAGAGGCGATCGGTACACTCCGGGCGGAAGCCGCCAAGCGCCTCAGCCTTGCTTCGGTCACGCCGGACAACACGATCTCACGGGCTGCGCAGAAAAACCTCACCGACGACACCGCCAAGGATGAGGCCAGCCAATGACCCGTGGATTACTGCTTCTTATCAAGGTTCTGGTCCTTGCGGGTGCGGCCTTCTGGTTGGCGGAGCAACCCGGCCAGGTGACGTTGGAATGGCAGGGATGGCGGCTGGATACCACGGTCGGTATCTTCCTGCTGGCCACGGTTCTCTTCGGCCTGTCGCTTGCCTTCCTGATCTGGCTTTTCCGGTCAGTCTGGGGTGCGCCAAAAGCCTACAGCCGTTTTCGCAGCCAATCCCGCCGGGAGCGCGGCTATCGCGCCCTGACGCAGGGCCTGGTTGCCGTTGCCGCCGGCGACAAATACGAGGCCGCCCGCCAGTCCCGCCGCGCCAATGCACTGTTGAATGATCCGCCGCTGACCATGCTGTTGTCGGCCCAGTCCGCACAGCTTGCAGGCGACGACAAGGCCGCAACAGACTATTTCAAATCCATGCTGGACCAGCCGGACGCCGCCTTTCTGGGTGTGCGCGGGCTGATGATGCAGGCCATCAAATCCGGCGACAAGGCAGAGGCCCTGCGCCTTGCCAAAAAGGCCAATGAGTTGCGTCCGGACACACCCTGGGTACTGAAAGAACTGATGGAGCTGCAACTGGCCGCCGGTGATGTGGACAATGCGATTGCAACCTTGGATCGCGCAGTGAAGGTGAAGGCCATCAGCGCGGAACAGGGAACGAAACGCAAGGCTGACCTGCTGATGGCAAAAAGCCGTCAGGCCCGCGAGGAACATGATGCGGACCGCGCCCTGAAATTTGCAGGCCAGGCCCAGAAACTGGACCCGCAGTCGGTGGAGGCCATCACTATTCAGGCACGCCTTCTGATCCAGCAGGGCAAAAGCCGAAAGGCCGAACGCCTGATCGAAGAAGCCTGGAAAACGGTTCCCTGTGCGGCGCTTGCCAATGCCTATCGCGATGCCAGCACCGAAACGGATATGCTGTATCAGGTCAAACGCTTTGAAGGCCTGCTCGCGCAAAATCCGGATCATGCGGAAAGCCACATTGCGCTGGCCCGCATTTCACTCGACGCCAAGCTTTGGGGCGAGGCCCGCAGCCATCTGAAGAAACTGGACGACAGCGACGTTACCCCGCGCGTCTGCCGCATGATGGCCGAACTGGAAGAGGCGGAGCACGGCGATCTGGATGCAGCGCGCCGCTGGCTGGAACGCGCCTCTGCCGACGAACAGAACGGCGAAATCTAGGGTTCCCCCGCCATTAGCACAAAAAAAATGCCGGTTAAAAAACCGGCAGGTGCAAGTCAGGGGATCTAGGGAGGGAGACTATGTTGGGAAAAACCCTTTCAAATCTCTATACTCCCTATATAGGCACGACCTGAGACGATTTTAAGTGATTGCAATCACAGGGCGGCAAATTAATTTTCCCGCTTGCCAAACGCGTCACATCGCCTTATGTTCCGCGCCGCAAATAATTGCGCCGCTATAGCTCAGTTGGTAGAGCAACGCATTCGTAATGCGTGGGTCAGGTGTTCGAGTCACCTTAGCGGCACCAGCTTTCACAAGGGCCTGGCTGACTTATCAGCCGGGCCCTTGTTTTTTGGCCTGTGACGCTCTGCCCCACAAGCCTGGCAATATTAGCATTGGCTTCCATAATGACAATTGGCTAACCTGTTGCCTTGTATGGAAAAGCTGAGTTCAATGCCCTCGTGAAAGATATCAAATCCGAATACCTCAGGGATCTTTACCAATACTGGCATGGGAATTGTGCCGGCAAGGCGGTCCTGCCGCGTGACCGGTTCGACCCCGTCGATATCCCCAGGCTTTTAAGCCGCCTTATCCTGCTGGATGTTATCGACCAGGGGCAGGATTTCCGATACCGGGTTGTGGGCACGGATGTTGTCGGCGCGATCGGTCGGGATTTCACCGGCGAACGCCTGACGGACTATCACAAGGGCCATGAGGATATTTCGGTCATTAACGGCTATAAAATCCTGTTGGAAACCGGAGAACCGCAACTGGAAACCCGCAGCCTGACCAGTGTCGGCCGGGACTATGTCACCTATGAACGGTTGCTTTTGCCTATGGCGAGGAACAGTCAGAAGGTCGATACGATACTGGCGGGATTGGAATTTCACCTGCCCCGTGACAGGACGCCCTAGGAGCCATTCGCGAATCGCATAGGGGAATTGCAAGACCAGCGCTCCTAATCCTTTTCGAAAAGGCGCATATGTCTCTCATCAGGCAATGATGATTTTGGCAAGGAGCAACATCATGGTTTTCGACAACAGCTTCAACTCTTCCGTCTACGCATATGCAGGCGCAATTGTTGCTTTTGGTCTGCTGGTACTGGCCCTGTAAGACAATGACACATTCCCGATAAAAGCCCTGGTTTTCCAAGCCAGGGCTTTTTTAATGCCCGGCCCTCGCCCAAGGGCATCTGACATGGTAGTTTTCCCCAACCATGCCAGACAGAACAAACTGGGCCGCCATGACAAAAACTCTCCTGATCGTCGCCCATATCCCCTCTCCCAATACCAGGACATTATGTGACGCCGTTGTCCGCGGCGCATCCCACCCGGATATCGACGGGATTGCGGTTGTCGCCAAGACACCGTTCGAGACCACGCCAGAAGATGTGCTGGCCGCCGACGGGATCATTCTGGGAACGACAGAAAATCTCGGATATATGAGCGGGGCCCTGAAGGATTTTTTCGACCGCTGCTATTATCCGGTTCTGGAGAAAAAGCAGGGCCTGCCCTATGCGGCCTATATTCGCGCCGGGCATGACGGAACCGGCACCAGACGCGCCATAGAGACAATCGTCACCGGCCTTCGCTGGCGCGCCATACAGAAGCCCCTGGTCTGCCGTGGGGAATGGGATCCCCAATTCGAAGATCAATGTGAAGAGTTGGGCATGATGATGGCCGCCGGACTGGAAAGCGGCGTTTTCTGACAGCGCAATAAGGTCTGTCTCTATTTCCTTATGACACGCCGCTTGAGGCCCGCTTTCAGCGGGCTGTTCTGTGCAATATAACCGGCCAATGCATCTTCCAGACCCGGTCCGTAGTCATAGGCCTCCACCGCCTTGTCGCGCAGCACCTTATAACCGTCGCCACCGCGGCGCATATAGTCATTGGCGACAACGTTATAGACCCTGTCCTTGTCGAGTGGCTGGAAGCCGTCAGCCTCACTGCCAACCTCCACGGAAACAACCCGTCTGCCCGGCTCCGCCTTACCGTCCCAGGTCACGCGCATACCGGCCACCTGCGGGAAGCGCCCGGCCCCTTCCTCCACCTTGGAAAAGCCGTTTTCCAGAGCCGCAATCACCTCAGCCCCGGTCAGCTTGAAGGTTGCAATCGTGTTCTGGAACGGCAGGACCGTCAGCACCTCACCCATAGTGACGGGGCCGCCGTCGATGGATGCCCGCACGCCACCACCGTTTTCGATCGCGATATCCGCCGCACCACCCGTCTGACGGACCTTCCAGAGCATCGCATCGGCAACCAATGTGCCCATCACGCATTCACGACTGCGGCAATCGTCCCGCGCACCGCCAATCGGCCCGGCCGCCTGACCGATCACCTTGGTCCGCAATGCCTCCAGCGGCGCATTCAATTCCGCAATCCGGTCTTTCATCGCCTTGTCTTCCGGAAACCCCTGATCCAGCAGGACTGTATCCCCCTTGTAACCGGTCACTTTCCCCTGATCATTGAAGGTCACTTCAATCTCGCCCAGATATTTCGAATGGGCATAGGCTTGGACAATGGGGGTATCTCTGCCATCGGCTGACTTCACCACCACCGGATACGGACCTGCGGCCCCGTCATTCCCATTGGACAGCAAGCTGTGGCTGTGCCCGCCTACAACCAGGTCGACACCGCGCAACCGGGCAACGACTTCTTTATCCCGCGGCAGCCCCAGATGAGTGAGAAGGATTATCTTGTTGATGCCGTCTGCCTCCAGGCGGTCGATAAGGGGTTGAATCGCGGTCGGCGTATCCTGAAACGCAATATTATCACCCGGACTGGAGGTTTCATCGGTATCCTCGGCCAGCGCCCCGATCACGGCGATCTTCTCTCCGCCCTTGGTGAAGATGGCATGGGTAGGATATTTTTCATGCAGAATGGAATCCCGGTCGGCGACGGTGTTCGCGCTGACCACAGGGAATTCCACCTTGTTCAGGAATTTCAAAAGGTTTTGCGGGCCGTCGTCGAATTCGTGATTGCCGATGGTCATGACATCAAACCCCGTCATATTCATCAGTTCGGCCGCAGCGGCACCTTTGTAATGCGTATAGAATAAAGACCCCTGGAATTCGTCACCCGCATCCATGACCAGCACATGGCCGCCCGCTCCTTCAATGGCGGCCCTGCGGTCGTTCAGCGCCTTGGCGACGCGGGCAAAGCCACCGAAACATTTCTTGGCCTGCAAGTCTTTTACACTGCAGGTCGAATCATATTTGTTGATTGGCAGAACACGGGAATGCATGTCGTTGACATGCAGGACGGTCAATTTGAAATCGGCCTCCGCAGAGGCCACAGACCCGGCGAAAACCACCGCCCCCAGTAACAGACATTTGAACAGCTTCACCGACATATCCGGCATCCCCCAAAATCCTGGAAATCATCTCCTTGCGCGGTAGTAAGTTATGCGGCTTTGCAACCATCGTCCACGACGAATCGACTTACACGCCCCCGGAAGGAAAATCTTGTGGTAGGATAGGGCTTTGATATGAAAGGCGAATGCAAATGTCTGACCATGTTTACAAGAAAGTGGAACTTGTCGGCAGTTCCTCGTCCAGCATTGAAGACGCGATCCAGAACGCGGTTTCCAGGGCCTCCCAGACCATGAAAAACCTGGACTGGTTCGAGGTGGTCGAAACCCGCGGACATATCGATAACGGGACCATTGCCCACTATCAGGTAGTGCTAAAGGTCGGATTCCGGATCGAGTAGAGATCAGGCATAGCGCAAAAAAATGGCGACCCCATACTTTAAGAGGTCGCCGCATTTTGCAGACCGACAGCAGTCGGTGCGTTCCTGCTTATTTTTTCAAATCCGGGGACAGGGAGAAAACGCGCAGGCGATGACCATCCGGGTCCAGCGCCACGAAACTATGGCCAAAATCCATGTCGGTCGGCACCTGAGCAACGGTGATCTTCTTCTCAACCCAGGCATCGTAGGTCTTGTCGACTTCCTCGGCGTCAGTCATCGAAAACGCCACTTCCATTCCCCCCGTCATTCCGGTGGTCGCCGGCTCCACCGTATGCTTTGACCAAAGGCCCAGCATCAGCCCCGGCCCCATGGGAAACAGTGCGAAAGTCGCGGATTTCTCGACCGGCTCCCGGCCCAGCAGGTCAGCATAGAAATCGGCGCTGCTCTGCGGATTGTTGACGTAAAGAATGATGTAATGGGTGTCGGTCATTTCTTGGCTCCACGAGAATGTTGGATTGTCTTTCCGACGGGCCGTCACCCGTCAGTGAGGGCAAGTTAACCGACCATGCTGTCAATTTTTGTCAGCATTGAATGCATTACGGATTTTTATGCCATTTTCCTCCTGCCAGTCTTTCAGAAGCGCCTGACGCCTGCGCGGATAGCGCACGTCCTGGATCTCGAAATCCGCAATGCGATCCGCCCTGAAATGCCGCAGCCCCTGACGCAATTCACACCAGGCCAGCAGAACACGCACCTTTTGGAAAAAGCCAAGGGCAAAGGGCCAGATGATGCGGGTGCTATCCCGGCCTTCCTGGTCGCGATAGGTAAGATTGACCTTCCGTTCCTTGCGAATAGCCTCGCGTATCAGGGAGAGATCAACAGGGCCGACCGCCATCTCCGGGCCCGGCCCCACCAGCAGGGAGTTCCCTTCCACCTTGTCCCGCAGATCATCCGGCAGGATAGCGGCGACCTTGGCCAGGAGATTGTCTGCTGCCGCCCCCAACTGTCGGTCCCCCTGCCTGGCCACCCAACGCGCACCGAGGGTCAGCGCCTCTATTTCCTCTTCGGACAGCATCAGGGGCGGCAGCATGAAACCGGGGCGCAGGACATATCCCAGTCCGGGTTCCCCTTCGATCTCCGCCCCCTGCTGTTGGAGGGTTGCGATGTCCCGATAGAGGGTCCGCAAGCTGACCCCCAGTTCCGATGCGAGTGTCGCCCCGCTTACCGGATATCTGTGACGGCGGAGAATCTGGAGAAGATCGAAGAGGCGCTGTGTCCGCGACATGGCGGGTTATCCGAAAAGTTTCTGACTAGTCGCAGACACTGCCATATTTTGTCAGCAAGCAAAACCGGCGTCTGCCCCTTCAGCAGGCTTTGCCATAACCACTGCGCATTTCGATCCAGCTAATATCCATGTCTTCCGCCAGATAAGTCATACGCTCCGCAAGGAAGGCCCGGATATAGGGCTGTTCAAGATGCCTTTCCAAGTCTCCCACGGTCCGCCAGGCCTCATAGAAGACAAAGCAATCCGGGTCCTGACGATCACGGTGGACGTGATATTCAAGGGCCCCCTCTTCCGCCCTTGTCGGGGCAACCAGGGATAACAGCCTCGCCTCCAAGGCATCCGCCTGACCGGGTTTTGCCCGCGCACGCCCGACCAGCGTATAGGGCGCCTGTTCATCTTCTCCCGGTGCCGGCAATCGGATTCCAACAGTAGTCGACATTCACTTTCTCCTAAGGTATGACAATTTCCATACCTTATAGAGAGAAAAGGAGGTACGAGTCAAATCGTACCTATAGATTTTTATGCCTGACAATGAAGGACATCCCGATCCGGATGAAATGACCCTGGCCGCCATACTGAATGCCTTGAACGACCCACACCGGCGCCGTGTGATCCGGGAACTGGCACAGGCCGAGGATGGCGAGGAACGGACCTGCGCCTCCTTTGATCTGCCGGTCAGCAAGGCCACCCTCACCCATCACTTCAGGGTTTTGCGGGAGTCCGGCCTCATCAGGCAGGTCAACCGTGGTAACAGCCGGGCGGCCCAATTGCGGCGCGCCGACATCGACGCGCGGTTTCCGGGCCTGCTCGACCTTCTCTCCGAAGAATGACCCCAACATCGACGCAGTCGATTTCTGAAATCAGAATGATCAATTTCACAAATACATAATAACCATATTAGAATGATTCTACTTTGCTGGCACGAGAGACGGCGAAACAAGGAGAATCATTATGAGTGATCAAAAGAGACTGACCACCGCTTCCGGCGCACCGATCGCCGACAACCAGAACAGCCTGACCGCCGGACCGCGTGGCCCCTTGCTGGCCCAGGACTGGCAGTTGTTTGAGAAGCACGCCCATTTCAACCGGGAGCGCATCCCCGAGAGGGTCGTGCATGCCAAAGGCTCCGCCGCCTATGGCAAACTGACGGTCACCAACGATATCAGCCAATATTCCAGCGCGAAAATCTTCTCCAAAATCGGCGAAGAGACCGAGGCCTTCCTGCGGTTCTCGACCGTGGCCGGTGAGAAGGGTGCCGCAGACGCCGAACGCGATGTGCGCGGCTGGGCGCTGCGTTTTTACACCGAAGAGGGCAATTGGGATATCGTCGGCAACAACACGCCGGTCTTCTTCGTCCGCGACCCGTATAAATTCCCGGATTTCATTCACACGCAAAAGCGCGATCCGCGCACCAATCTGCGTAACAGCACCGCCATGTGGGACTTCTGGTCACTGAGCCCGGAAAGCCTGCATCAGGTCACCATCCTGTTTTCCGACCGGGGCCTGCCGCGCAGCTACCGGCATATGAACGGCTATGGCTCCCATACCTACAGCTTCATCAACGCCGACGGAGAACGTTTCTGGGCCAAATTCCACTTCAAAACCAAACAGGGTATTGAAAACATCAGCGACGCGAAGGCGGCGGAAATCGTTGGGCAGGATCGCGAAAGCCACCAGCGTGACCTTTATGAGGCAATCGAAGGCGGAGACTATCCGCAATGGCGTTTCTGCATTCAGGTCATGCCGGAGGCCGACGCCGAAAACCTGCCCTACAACCCCTTCGACCTGACCAAAGTCTGGCCGCATGCGGATTATCCGCTGATTGAGGTGGGTACGCTGGAGCTTAACCGGAACCCGGACAACTACCATGCAGAGGTCGAACAGGCTGCCTTCAGCCCGGCCAATGTGGTTCCCGGCATCGGGCACAGCCCGGACAAGATGCTGCAGTTCCGCATTTTCTCTTACGCGGACGCCCACCGCCATCGCGTCGGCATCAATGCAGACGCCCTGCCGGTGAACAAGCCGCGTTGCCCGGTTCACAACTACTATCGCGACGGGGCCATGCGCTTTGACGGCAATGCCGGTGGTGCGGTCAATTATGAACCGAACAGCTTCAACGGTCCCGCCGAAGACCCGCATGCGAAGGAACCGCCGCTCGCGCTGTCTGGCGCTGTGGACCGGTATGACCATAGGGCAGGTAACGATGACTATACCCAGGCCGGGAACCTGTTCCGCCTGATGTCTCAAGAAGAAAAAGAGCGGTTGATGGATGCCATCGCCGGGGCCATGCAGGGCGTGCCGGTCGACATCCAGAAACGTCAGATTGCCCACTTTGAAAAGGCCGACCCTGCTTATGGCAGCGGCGTTGCGAAACGGCTTGGCCTGTAACCAGTAATCTCTTCTGCTTCCTCCAGGTTACCTTTCGGCAGAAGAAACCGGCCCGGGTGTCCCCTCTCCCGGGCCGGACCTATTCATCGGACCGCTGTTTTCAAGGCTCTGTCCGGCCCATCTGACAGATCAGTTTCCAGGAGACATCGTCAATCGGCATGACCGACAGCCGCGACTGCTTCAACAGGGCCAGGTCCGCAAGCCGGGGCTCTGCCTTGATATCATCCAATGAGACCGGCTGGTTAAAAGGTCGAACCGCTTTTACGTCCACCATGCCGAAACGCCCTTTCGGGTCGGTGTGGTCGGGATAATATTCCTTGATGACCTCAACGATGCCGACAATCCGCTTTTCCTTGACGGAATGATAGAAAAAGCAGCGGTCGCCCAACTTCATGGCCTTCATATTGTTGGAGGCCTGATAATTGCGCACACCGTCCCAATGTTCCCCCCTGTCAGCCGCCTTGACCTGATCGTTCCAGGACCACGTACCCGGTTCGGTTTTCATGAGCCAGTAATTCATACCCTATCCCCCTTGTCTTCGATTATGACGCGCGATCCGCGCAATGGATGCAGGTCGGCACAGCCGGGTCCAGCGCCAGCCGTTTTTGTGAGATTTCCTCATCGCAGGACACGCAATAACCGTAGTCACCGCTTTCCATGCGCGCCAGCGCCGCATCAATTCGTGTCAGTTCCGCCTGACGCCTACGGGCAGTCTCCAGCGCCATTGCCTGACCTTGCATGGCATCCATCCGGGAAAGACGCCCCTGGGTCGTCTGGTCAAGCTCCACCGGCGCCCGCGCATCCGAGGCACTTTCGGACAGCGCCTGCAATTCCAGTTTCCGGTCCAGCAAGCGTTGCCTGAACAGCTCAACATTGATGGTGTCGTCTTCGCTCATCCGCCCATTCTGCGACAGGATCATGGGCGGGGCCAAGCCCTGAAGGGGAAATTATCCCTTTTCCTCGGCACCGGCCTCAACCGGTCCCCCTTCATCCGGTTCGTCCACCTCCTCATCAGGGGAAGTAAACTCCTCGAACAATTCCTCGACCGTATCCGGCTGATCCTCGGCTTCGGGATCCCAGTCCTCCCAGTCGACCTCCGGGTTGATGGCCGCCGCGTTGGGGACCGGGGCCATGACCACGTAATCGCTCTGTTCCGCCAGCGGTAGGGACGCACGGCGTGTCATACGCCAGATCGCAAAGATGCCGATCAGGCCAAAGCATATGCTTGATGTCAGCATCAGCGCCGTCGTGCCAATCAGCTCCATCGCGGCAGAGGCGATCAACGGGCCGATCAGCGCCCCGACCCCGCCGATGAGAACCATCGTGCCGCTGGCGGCAACCATCTGCTGTGGGTTCAGATAGTCGTTGGTATGGGCGAGGCAGAGGGAATAAACCGGCTGGATCAGGCCGCCGAAGATAAGGAACATGACAAACAGTTTCCAATCCGCGGCCACCAGCAGTGACAACAGGCCGCCAGCCGCCGCAGACAGGAAGCAGATAATCATGATGACAAAACGCCGGTCCATACGGTCGGACAGTTGGCCGACCGGCCATTGCAGCAGGATGCCACCCACATATTGCATCAGCATGAGCAGCGAAATCTGCGATATCTTTAACCCCAGTTCGGACGCATAGACCGCCCCCAGGTTAAAGACCATTGCCTGCCCCATCATGGCAAAGAACAACCCGACAACCCCGAGCGGGCTGACCGAGTAGAGCGTACGGACAGAGACATTTTCCGGTGCATCAAAGGCCGGTGCCGGACTGACCGAGACCAGGATCGGCACCACGGCCACACTGACCAGAATGGAAATCAGGGTAAACAGCTCAAACCCGCCGGGGTCCGCCACATTCAACAGAAGCTGACTGATACACATCGCCCCCAGGATCACGAGCATATAGACGCTCAGCATCTGCCCCCGGTTTTCATTGGTGGAGGCGTCGTTGATCCAGCTTTCACAGATGATATAGAGACCGGCATAGGAAAAGCCGGTAATGATCCGCATCGTGCCCCAGACCCAGGGATCGACAAACACCGGGTGGAGAAGAATGGACGTCGAGGCCAGCGCTGCCATCGCCCCGAAGGAGCGGATATGACCGACCCGGTTCACCATCTTGGGGATGATAACCGACCCCGCCAGGAAGCCGACGTAATAACCGGACATCACAATACCGGTTGCGAAATTGGCAAACCCTTCCAATTCCGCACGCACACCCAGCAACGTGCTTTGCAGGCCGTTGCCGAGCATCATTATCCCCAGCCCGAGGAAAAGCGCCCAGCACCCTTTCACCGCAGAAAACATCCGTCTCGTCCTTCCGTCCAACAGCCCGGCTTCCCTGACCGGTGTGGTTCCAATAAGCAGGCGCTGCTTATGCCCCGCTACCTCCTTGAGCAACCACAAAAAAACGCCGTATCACATCCTAATCGCGACGGCTATCCATACTGCGTGAAAAAACTCAATCCAGATAGCAAAAAACGCCCCGGCGAACCGGGGCGTTTCGAAATCCGGCGATGAAGCCTGATTTAGTTATTACGCATGATGCCCAGGATATTCAGAATGTGGATGAACATCACGACAAAGCTGCCATAGAGCGTGAAGGCCCCGAAAATGGCCATGCGGGTTACCACATTGCTGGACCCGGCGCTGTAATACATATTCTTGATCGCCTGCGTTTCCCAGGCCGTAATACCGGCAAACAACAGAACTGCACCAAAGGACGTCACGAGGCTGAAGGCCGTGCTTGCAACGAAAATGTTAATCACCATTGCAATCAGCAAGCCGATGGAAGCCATGACGAAGAAACGCCCCAAACCGGACAGATCTTTTTTCGTCGTGTAGCCAAAGATGCTGGTACCGGCAAACATGCCTGCGGTGATGAAGAAAGCGCGGGCAACGTCCATCGTTCCTGCAGTGGTCTGCAGGAAGTAGGCGACCATCGGCGAAATCATCACGCCCCAAAGACCAGCGTAAACCCAGTAGAACGCATGCGCAGCCGCAGTGCTTTGCATGGTCATGATCCGGTTGGAGAACCAACCCATACCAAGAACTGCGAAGAACAGCACCCATTTGACCGGCCCAACCGCCAAGGTCACCATCAAATTCGGATTGGCCGACATGAACAGGACAACCGCGCCGGTGAAAGCCACACCGAGAGCCATATAGTTGTAAACCCGCAGCATGTATGACCGCAGGCCCGCGTCGATATCGGCGCGCGCGCCGACATGATCCATGACCGTGGACTGACGACGATTTGTTTCCATAATAGTTCAACCCCTCAATGGTTTATGGCCGCCATTACCCGGCAGCAAAGGTTCCGCCGCTAATATGGGGCTCCCGTTTTTGAATTTCAACGGCTTTTGGCGTCAAAATTCAATCATTTCGCAAGAAGGGCGCGGCCTTTCTACCCAGGGCATTCCACGCCCCGGCACCGCCCAATCCCGCCGTCAGTGAAATGGCGAGAGCCAGCGTGACGATCAATGTCCTCATGTCGAAGGACCAGGGCGCATCCATGATCCCGGAGATCACCACATAGGCAGCCGCCGTTCCGATTCCAGCCGCCACCACCGCGGTGACAAGGCCGAGCAGCAGATATTCAAGCAGGAAGGCCAGCATGACATCCCATCGCGTGGCCCCCAGCACCTTGAGAACAACGGAATCGTATATCCGGCGGTGATGTCCCGCCGCAATCGCCCCCGCCAGCACCAGAACACCGGCCAGGATCGCAACCGATGCAATCACCCGCACGGCAACGCTCAGATTGCCAAGGATCTGTGCGACACCATCCAATATCTCTTTCACGCGAATGCTGGAAACATTGGGGAAGGCATCGGTTACCTTCCGCTCCAGGGCAACCTCCCGGTCTTCGTCCAGACGGGCGGTCGCAATATAGCTTTGCGGCGCGCTTTCCAGCATGCCGGGGGAAAAGACCATCACGAAATTGATCCCGAGCGATGTCCAGTCGATCTTGCGCAGGTTGGCGATTTCCGCCGTCACCTCACGCCCCAGGATGTTGACCGTCAACGTGTCCCCCACCTTCAGGCCAAAGGCCTGCGCCGCCTCCACATCGAAGGAAACCAGCAGTGGCCCGCTGTAGTCCTGCTGCCACCACTTTCCGGCCACCAGTTCACTGCCTTGGGAGGGGAAGGTCCGGGACCAGGTAACACCACGGTCGCCCCGCAAAATCCAGGCAAATTCCGGCGGCGGCGTAATCTCGGACACCGAGACACCATTCATCGCAACGATCCGCCCGCGCAGCATTGGCACGTCCTGGCTTTCCGTCACCGTCGGGAAACCCGACACCATCTCGCGGAAGGGGCCGATCTGGTCCGGCTGAATGTCGATAAAATAGAAACCGGGTGCTTCCCCGCGCAGGGTATCCGTCACCTCCCGGTTCAAATTCGCCTCCACCAGGGATACGGCTGAAAGCACCGTCAGCCCCAGCCCCATGGAAAGCACCACACTGGCCGTCGGCGCGCCCGGGCGATGAATATTGGTCAGCGCCATGCGCAACCGCATGGATTTCGGATGCGGCAGGCTTTTCGCCGCCTTCGTCACCAGCCAGGCCGCCCCGCGGAACAATAGCAAAGTTCCCAGTGCACCGATCACGAAATAGGAGGCGAGCCGCGGGTTATCCGCCGAGAGAATGGCAATGCCCGCCATTACCGCGCCCAAAGCGGCAATAACCACAATAATCCGGCGTCCGGGCCATCCCTTCGACGGATCAACCATGTCGCGGAACAGGGCCGCCGCCCGCACCTCACGCGCCCGCGACAAGGGCCAAAGGCTGAAGATCAACGTCGTCAGCACACCGAACAGGACGGCAAGCATCAACGGCTCCAGATAAAAGGCTGCCCGGGCAGCCACCGGCAGTTCGTCCGCAAGGATCGGCGCAACCGCAAAGGGCACGAGCGATCCAAGCAAGGCGCCGATCACCGATCCGACCAGCCCCAACCCCAGAAGCTGCAGCAGATAGGTTGTGAAAATCAGCCGTGACGGCGCGCCCACGCCCTTCAGGATCGCAATGGTGCCGGTACGCTCCGCCAGATATGCCTTGGCCGCATTGCCGACACCGACACCGCCGACCAGCAGGGCCGTCAGCCCCACCAAGGTCAGGAAGGTCTTCATACGATCCACGAAACGCTGGATATTGGGTGCGGCATTTTCCAGATCGCGCACCCGCCAACCGGCGCCAGGGAAGGCGTCTGCCAGTTGCTGTTTCCATGTATCCACCGCCACGGTGTCGGGCAGGTCCACACGATAGTGATAGCGGATCAGGCTGCCCGGCTGCACAAGTCCGGTCTCCGGCAACATTGCATTGGCGATGATCACACGGGGGCCCAGTTCGAAAGCTCGGGTGCTTTTATCCGGTTCGTCTCCAATGACCCCGGCGACACGAGCCACCGCGTCGCCCAACCGAAAACGGTCACCGACTTTCAGGTGCAGCCTTTCAAGCAGGTTTTCACCAACCACCGCGCCCCAGGCGTCGCCCTGTTTGGTCAAAAGCGGCTGCAGCGCCCCACCGTCCCGCAGAGTGAACTGCCCGAACAATGGATAGGCGCCGTCAACGGCCTTGACCTCGACCAGACGGCGGTCCGCACCGTCCTCCCGAATTGCCATGGCGCGCATCTGGGCCGCCATGGACAGGCGGTCCGAATGCTGTGTCAGCCAGTCCAACTGTTCTGCCGTGGCCTCGCGATGGGTCAAGCGCAGGTCGACCTCGCCGCCCAGCAGGCTGCGGGCATCGGCACGCACCCCTGCCTCGATTGCATCGGACAGCGCGCCGACGCCGGCAATTGCCGCCACGCCCAGCGCCAGGCAGGCCATAAAGACACGAAAGCCTTTCAGGCCGCCGCGCATCTCACGCAAGGCAAGCCGAAGAGCCAGTCCGGGCATGGAATATCCGCTCATAGAGCCGCCGCCGGTTCAACGGGGTTCTCCACGCTGTCCACCAGCTGCCCGTCGGCCATATGGACACTGCGCCCGCAGCGTTCCGCCAACGCTGGGTCGTGCGTGATCAACAGAAGCGTTGTGTCATGTTCAGCGGTCAACCCGAACATCAGGTCGATGATCTGCTGACCGGTCTTGCCATCCAGGTTCCCGGTCGGTTCATCCGCCAGCAGCAACCTGGGCCGGATGCCAAAAGCCCGCGCCAGGGCCACGCGTTGTTGTTCGCCGCCGGAGAGCTGCCCCGGATAATGGCCCAGACGATGACCGAGTCCTACCGCCTCCAGGCTGGCCGCAGCCGCCTCAAAGGCATTTCGCCGCCCGGACAGTTCCAGGGGAATGGCCACATTTTCCAATGCCGTCATGGTCGGGATCAGGTGAAACCCCTGAAAGACGATACCGACATTGTCGCGGCGAAACAGGGCCAGCTTGTCCTCGCTCATCCGGCGGAGGTCTTCACCGCAGACATTCACACGGCCGCCAGAGGCTGCTTCCAGGCCGGCAATGACCATCAGCATGGATGTCTTTCCCGATCCGCTGGGCCCGACCACGCTGACGGCCTCACCCGGGTTCACCTGCAAGGAAATGCCGCGCAGGATGTTGACCTCACCCGATGAGGCACCCAATGTTAGGGTAACGTCGTTGATATCTATTACAGGTTGGACGGCCCCGGTCGTCGATACAGAATTTCTAGGCATGTGAATGGCAAACCCCGATTTATCCAGTGCTCTTCCGGCGACCTCCGTTGTCACGTTCAAAGCAAGACACAGGTTAGCATATGGCGTGACCTCGAGGCTTTTCAACGGCTTCGCCCTATTTATGCTGATCGCGGCACTTGCATTTCCCGGCGCATCACAGGCAGCCGAGGATGGCGACAAGCTGATCCTTGCCTTGGGGGACAGCCTGACAGCAGGCTATGGCCTGCCGAAAGATGACAGCTTCCCTGTCCAGCTACAGCAGGCCCTGTCCGATAAGGGACACAAGGTGCGCGTCGTCAATGCGGGTGTTTCCGGCGACACATCGGCGGGCGGGCTGTCCCGGCTTGAATGGCTGCTTACGGAAAAGCCGGATTTGCTGTTGCTGGAGCTGGGGGCGAATGACGGATTGCGCGCCCTTGCCCCGGACGACACCAAGACGAACCTCGCCACGATCATCGAAAAAGCGAAGGCCGCGGAAATTCCGGTTCTTCTGACCGGGATGCTGGCGCCCCCCAATATGGGACGCGACTACGGCCAGGCCTTCAACGCGATTTATCCCGACCTCGCCAAGAAATATGATATTGTTTTCTATCCGTTTTTTCTCGATGGTGTGGCGGGAGACCCAAGCTTGAACCAAGGTGATGGAATGCATCCGACAGCCGAAGGCGTATCCATTATCGTGGACCGGCTGCTTCCCTTTGTGGAAAAGGCCCTCAACCGGAAAGGCTAGCCATGACGTCCTCTGCACGATCCGACTTCCGTGCCGCCGCCGCCAGTGCCGGGACCTGGCAGGAAACCGCCGCACAGCTTTTGCAGAAACTGGGCCAGGCCACCGCCAATCATCGGTTGGGTATTTTCTACGTCACGCCCGACTTTGCCGACAATCTGATTGATATCGAGATTTTCATGCGCCAGACCACCGGCGTTCCGCATTGGGTCGGCACAGTCGGCGCGGGTGTCTGCAGTACCGGGACGGAATATCTCGAAACCCCGGCGATTGCGGCCATGCTGCTGTCCCTGCCCGAACATGCCTTCCATCTTCTGAACGGCATTCATGAAGAAACGGAGGAAGCGATCGGCGAAAGCGCCTCCTGGCTGGGACAATGCGGCGTACCCCTGATTCTGACCCATGGCGATCCGTCCAACCCCCTGGTCATCGGCCTGATTGAGGACCTTGCGCTGGAAAGTGGCGGTTTCCTTGTAGGCGGCCTGTCGGCGGCCATGGGGCGGGGATCGCAAATCGCGGGTTCCGTCGACGGCGGCGGGCTGTCGGGCGTCATGTTCTCCGACCAGCACGCGCCCGTCGTTACCAGCCTGACCCAGGGCTGCACGCCGATCGGGCCGCCCCACCGCGTGACGGATTGTCACGAAGATATCATCATCAGCATCGACGACCGCCCCGCACTTGATGTTTTCAAGGAGGAAATCGGTGATCTCCTCACACGGGATCTGGAAAAGGTTGCGGGCTATATCTATGCCGCCCTGCCTGTCACCGGCGGCGAACGGCCCGACTATATGGTCCGTAACCTGACCGGCATCGACCCGCAGCACGGCGCCATGGCAATTGCCGCCGAATTTGAACCGGGCGACCTGGTCATGTTCTGCCGCCGAGATCACGATGCCGCCGTCTCGGACATGAACCGCATGCTGCAGGATCTGGAAAAGCGTGTGGGCGACCGGGCGATCAAGGGAGGCATCTATGTGACCTGTTCCGGGCGCGGCGCAAACCAGTTCGGGCCGGATTCCGAAGAGCTGAAATTGATATCGGAAAAACTGGGGGACTTCCCCCTGGTCGGCTTTTTCGCCAACGGGGAAATCAACCGCGATCGCCTCTACAGCTTTACCGGAATTCTGACCCTGTTCGTCTGACCGGCATCATCTGATGTCATTCTTGAAATCCCCCTGAAAACGCTTATCTAGTTGGGAAACTTCCTAAAAAAATCAGGGGTCACAAGACATGCAATATCGTCGGTTAGGAAACACTGACCTGGACGTCAGTGTTATTTGCCTGGGCACCATGACCTGGGGCGAACAGAACAGCGAGGCCGAAGGCCACGAACAATTGGACTATGCGCTGGATCACGGCGTCAATTTCATCGATACCGCAGAGATGTATTCCGTGCCGCCGCGCAAGGAAACCTATGGCAGCACCGAATCGATCATCGGTTCCTGGTTGAAAAAGAACCCGGGACGTCGGGGCGACTTCATACTTGCCTCCAAGGTCGTCGCCCGGGCGGAACGTTTCTCCTATGTCCGACCGGAGCTCAACCCGGACGGTATCACCAAACTGGACCGGAAAAACATACTCGCCGCCTGCGACGCCAGCCTGCAGCGATTAAATACGGACTATATTGACCTCTACCAACTACATTGGCCCGACCGGGAAACCAATTTCTTCGGCCAATTGGGATATGTCCACAACGCAGACGACAATTCCGTTCCTATGGAAGAAACCTTCGAGGCGCTGGCGGAACTGGTCAAGGCGGGCAAGGTCCGCACGGTGGGCCTGTCCAACGAAACGCCCTGGGGCATGCTGGAAAGCCTGCGTATGGCGGAACTGAAAGGCCTGCCACGGGTGCAGAGCATCCAGAACCCCTATAACCTGCTCAAGCGGGATTTCGAGATCGGCTGCGCGGAAATCGCCATCCGGGAGAAGGTTGGCCTGCTGGCCTATTCCCCGCTCGCCATGGGCGTGCTGAGTGGGAAATACCTCGACGGTAAGATGCCCGAGGGTTCCCGTATGGCTCTCTTCGGACAGTATTTCCCCCGTTATCTGCGTTCCAAACCCGTCGAAGAGACCGCAAAATACGTCAAACTGGCGCGCGACTCGGGGTTGGATCCGGCGCTGATGGCCCATGCCTTTGTCAATCAACAGCCCTTCGTGACGTCCAATATCATCGGGGCCCGGACCATGGATCAGTTGGAAATCGCCATTGAATCCGGGGACTTCACCCTGCCCGACGCCGTCACGGCAGCAATCGAGGAAATCCATCAGCGCACGCCCTTCCCCGTGTCCCATTAACTGATATACTAACCTTACCAGTCGGGGGGAAATCCCTTAGGGGTTCTCCCCGATCCCTCTAGGACAGGAGGCCAGTATGATACGTCTATTTGTCGCGATCCCCATGCCGCAGCAAATTACAGAGGCACTTCAGTCCATTGCCCACGGCCTCCACGGGGTGCGCTGGGTACCACCGGAAAACTACCACCTGACACTCCGTTTTATCGGGGAAGTACATAACGGCGATGCCGATGACTATGATGCGGCCCTGTCGCAGGTCAACGCACCACCGGTGGAAATCAACAGCGAGGGCCTCGGCTTTTTCGACAAGAAGGGCAAGGTTCACACCCTGCATATGAAGGTGGCCAAAACCGAAAGCCTGGTCCATCTGCAAAAAAAGGTCGAATCAGCTCTCGTCCGGGCAGGGCTTTCGCCGGAACCGCGCAAATTCTCACCTCATATCACACTGGCGAGGATGAAACCGAAACCCGTGGAACCGGTGCAGAAATACTGTGCGGAACGCACCCATCATCTGCCCAAGGACATGGCCTTCCACGCGACCCATTTCTCGCTTTATTCCAGCCTGCTGACCCATAACGGGTCAATCTATACGCAGGAAGTGGATTACCCCCTTATGGGCAGTGTTGCGGAAATGATGCACGCATGACGCAACAAGCCACCTGGGAACTTGGTCTGGACCCCACCGCCGGGGACAGTACCGTTGCCCGTTGCTACCGGGACTTCCTCTATTACCTGCGGGTAGAAAAACGCTACAGCCCCAACACGCTGGACGCTTATGCGCGCGACCTCAGCCATTTCCTGCACTTCATGGCAAACCATATGGATGGCCTGCCTGACCTGAAGTCGCTGGAAAGATTGCGCACGGGCGACTTCCGCGCCTGGCTTGCCGCACGGCTTCGCAACGAATTATCGGCCACGTCAAATGCGCGTGCCTTGTCTGCCGTACGCAGTTTTTTTCGCTGGATGCAGAAAAACGGCTTTGCTTCCAATGCAGCCATCGGCAGCGTCCGCACGCCGAAGACCCCCAAGGCCGTGCCCAAACCATTGCAGGAAAGCGATGCCAGGGAGGCCCTTCGCATCGCAGGCGATTGGGCCAGTGAAGGCTGGGCAGGCAAACGCGATATTGCCCTGCTGACGCTGTTATACGGCTGCGGCCTGCGTATTTCGGAGGCACTGAACCTCAATATGAGTGACTGGCCGAAAGAAGACAGCCTGCGCGTTCTGGGCAAGGGCAACAAGGAACGGATCGTCCCGATCCTGCCGCTGGTCCGCAAGGCCATGGAAGACTATTTCGCGGCCAGCCCCTTTGCGCCGGAGGACGATGCCCCCATCTTCCGGGGTGTCCGAGGCGGCCGGTTGGACCGGGGAGCGGCGGCCAAGCTGATGCGGCAAATCCGCAGTGTGCTGGGCCTGCCCGACAGCGCCACGCCGCATGCCCTGCGCCACAGTTTTGCAACTCATCTGCTGACAGGCGGCGGTGACCTGCGCGCCATCCAGGAATTGCTGGGCCATGCCAGCCTCAGCACAACCCAACGCTATACAGATGTGGATACCGAACGCCTGATGAGCGCCTATAACAAGGCGCATCCAAGAGCGCGTTAACGCCTATTCCGGTTTTTCCGCATAGACCAGATAGTTGACCGCCAGATCCTTGGCGTCGAGCGACCATGTATCCTTGATCGGGTTGAAGACGACGCCTTGCAGGTCGGCAACCGTGATGCCGTGGCGGCGCAGGACAGAGGCCAGTTCGGACGGTTTCAGGAACTTCTTCCACTCGTGGGTGCCACGCGGCAGCCAGCGCAGGACATATTCCGCGCCGACAATGGCAAAGGCGTAGGATTTCATGGTCCGGTTCAGGGTCGCCAGGAACATCACGCCGCCCGGTTTGACCAGGGCCGCACTGGCGCCGATGAAGGCCTCCACGTCGGCCACATGCTCGACCACTTCCATATTGAGGACCACGTCGAACTGCTCACCCTCATCCACCAGTTGTTCGGCGGAGGCAAAGCGATAGTCGATCTCCAACCCCATCTGTTCGGCATGGGCCTCGGCGATACGGACGGATTTTTCCGTGGCATCGACACCGATGATCGTCGCACCGAGACGCGCCATTGGCTCACAAAGCAACCCCCCGCCACTGCCGATGTCCAGGATACGCAGCCCCTCAAGCGGGCGAACCTTCATCGGATCGCGGTCGAAATGCGCGCAGATTTTATCGCGGATATAGCCGACACGGGTTGGGTTAAACTTATGAAGCGGCTTGAATTTTCCATCCGGGTCCCACCATTCCTCGGCCATGGCGGCGAATTTTTCGATCTCTTCCGCATCCACAGTCTGACCCAAAGGCCGGAGACTTTCCTTGTCCATTGCCGTCGACTTACCCATGGCAGGCGTCCTTTTGGTAAGAATAGTTCAAACATTCAGAAATTCGCGCAATTTCGCCGCTCCGCTCTTGAACGGTGTGCGCGCACAGAGTATGGATACGCGGCCCCGTTGGGGCAAGCCCCCAACGTGACGCATATCTGTCTAACTGCTGACATATTGACGGGCTAGCTTCACCGGCGCATCGCGCGATGATATTGGCAAAGAGGCTTGAGAACGAAATGGCGCGCATTGTCATGAAATTTGGCGGCACCTCGGTGGCGGATCTGGACCGCATCGCCAACGCCGCAAACCGGGTCAAACGGGAAGTCGACGCCGGCAACGAAGTCGCCGTCGTGGTTTCCGCCATGGCCGGCGTTACCAACCAGTTGGTTTCCTACGTAGATCAGACCAGCAAGGTCTACGACACTCGCGAGTATGACAGCATCGTCGCCTCCGGCGAACAGGTGACTGCCGGTCTGATGGCGTTGCGCCTGCAGGAAATGGGCGTCAATGCCCGCTCCTGGCTGGGCTGGCAAATTCCGATCCATACCAACGATGTCCACGGCAAGGCCCGCATTACCGACATCGACACCGACGACATGGTAAAGCGCTTTGAAGAAGGCCAGGTCGCCGTTATTGCCGGTTTCCAGGGGATCAGCCCGCTGAAGCGGATCGCGACACTGGGCCGTGGTGGATCGGATACCACCGCCGTGGCCCTTGCCGCCGCCATGAATGCCGACCGTTGCGATATCTATACCGACGTGGACGGGGTCTACACCACAGACCCGCGCATCGTGTCCAAGGCACGCAAGATCGAAAAGATCAGCCATGAAGAAATGCTGGAAATGGCGTCGCAGGGGGCAAAAGTCCTGCAGACCCGTTCCGTTGAAATGGCCATGAATCACGGCGTACGCCTGCAGGTGTTGTCCAGCTTCGAAGACAAACCCGGTACGCTCGTTGTAGCAGAGGATGAAATCGTGGAAGAACAAGTTGTCAGCGGCATCGCCTACAGCCGTGATGAGGCGAAAATCACCCTGGTGAAAGTGGCCGACAAGCCGGGCATCGCAGCCCATATCTTCGGCCCGCTGGCCGATGCATCGGTCAATGTGGACATGATCGTCCAGAGCGTATCCGCCGACGGGCAGCAGACCGACCTGACCTTCACTGTCGGCAAGACCGATGTGGAACGCGCCGTCCAGGTCCTGAAGGACAATCACGACGAAATCGAATATCACGACCTGCTCGCGGATTCGGACGTGGTGAAGATTTCCGTCATCGGCGTCGGCATGCGCTCTCACGCGGGTGTCGCCCAGACCATGTTCCAGACCCTGGCCGAAAAAGGGATCAATATTCAGGTGATCTCCACCAGCGAGATCAAGATCAGCACGCTGGTCGCCGAAGAATATACCGAACTGGCCCTGCGAGCCCTTCACACGGCTTACGGACTGGACGCGGAGTAACTTCGCCCCCATATCGCTATCTGATAGCCAAAAATAATTTGTGATCATCCGTGGACGGCAATAGCTGTTTCGCGATAAACAATTGAAAGCAAAGTCAGGCTCGTGACAGCGGGGGAAGACGTGGAGCAGAAAGACAGGATAGAGAGCAGCGACAAAGCCAGCCCCAAATGGGGTGGCTCGCGGCAACTCCTGCGACGTCTTCGAGATATCATGGCCACCGGCGAAGGCGCCCAGGAGCGCCTCAACCGGATTGTGGCGATCATTGCCCATGAAATGAACGCCGCCGTCTGCTCCATCTATATCCGCCGTGCGGGCGACGTGTTGGAGCTTTTCGCCACAGAGGGTCTGAAGCTGGACGCTGTCCACCGGACCCGCCTGCGGATGGGCGAAGGTATTGTCGGTGACATCGCCGCCTATGCCCGTCCCTTTGCACTTGCCGACGCACAAAAGCATCCCAACTTCGCCTATCGCCCGGAAACCGGTGAGGAACTGTTCCATTCCCTGCTCGGTGTGCCAATCCTGCGTGGCGGTCGCGTCATGGGCGTGCTGGTAATCCAGAACAAGGAACCCTGCAACTACAGCGACGAACAGGTCGAGCTGATGGAAACCATCGGCATGGTCGTCGCGGAACTGATCGCCGCAGGCGGCGTCGTCCGGCGTCGGGAACAGGCCCCGATGGACGGGCTGGCGCTCAAGCCGCTCAGGATCGACGGGGTACAGCTCAGCTCCGGACTGGCAATGGGACGTGCGGTGCTGCACCGTCCCCATGTTCCCATCGGCAAAATGGTTGCCGAGGACGAGGGAAAAGAGATCGACCGGCTTGAAGCCGCGCTCTCCGCCATGCACAGCAAGCTGGACCATATGGTGAAAACCGTCGATGACGACGGCGACGGCGGCGACCATGTGGACATCCTGAAGACCTATCGGATGATCGCGGAAGACCGCGGATGGATCAAACGCATCCGGGAGGCGATCACCTCCGGCCTGACGGCGGAAGCCGCGGTCGTGCGTGTACAGAACGAAACCCGCGCCCGCATGGCCAAGGTGCAGGATGTCTATCTGCGCGAACGCCTGCTGGACCTGGAAGACGTTGCCTATCGCCTGCTGCAGCATCTGACCGAATCCAACGGCAACGGCACGGCAACCCAGGAAGACCTGCCCGACGAAATGATCGTCATCGCCCGTAACATGGGCCCGGCGGAATTGCTGGATTATGACCGTGAGCGCCTCAAAGGCGTGGTTCTGGAGGAAGGTTCCTCCACCGCCCATGTGGCGATTGTCGCCCGCGCCCTCGACATTCCGGTGATCGGTCGCGTCAGCCGTATCCTGAGCCGCGTGGAGCCCTTTGACCGGATTATTGTCGACGGCAACAACGCAACCTGCTTTGTCCGTCCGGGCGAGGAATTCAGGCGTGTTTTCCAGACGTCCATGGAATTGCACGCGCAACAGCGCGCCGCCTATGCCCGGGACAAGGACTTGCCCGCCGTCACGACCGATGGCGTGGAAATCGGTGTCCATATGAATGCGGGCCTGCTCATCGACCTGCCGCATCTGCATGAGACCGGGGCCGCCGGGATTGGCCTCTATCGGACCGAGGTTCCCTTCATGGTCCGTTCCGATTATCCGGGTGTGGACACCCAGGCGGATATTTACGGCAAGGTCTACGACCAGGCGGATGACAAGCCTGTCATCTTCCGCACCCTGGACATCGGTGGCGACAAGGTCCTTCCCTATTTCCAGGATATGGCCGAGGAAAACCCGGCAATGGGCTGGCGCGCCATTCGCGTGGCCCTCGACCGGCCCGCCATGCTGCGCCAACAGCTTCGCGCCATGATCCTCGCCGCCGACGGACGCCCGTTGAATGTCATGTTCCCCATGATCGCGGATACCAGTGAGTTTCTGAAAGCCCGCGACGCCCTGAACAAGGAACTGGCGCGTGCCCGTGCGCGCAACCAGGTAGTGCCGTCAGAAATGCGCGTCGGGATCATGTTCGAAGTCCCCTCGCTGGCTTTCCAGCTCCCCTCTTTGTTGCAGCATGTGGACTTCGTTTCCATCGGCTCGAACGATCTGCTACAGTTTTTCTTTGCCAGCGACCGTGGCAACCCGCGTCTCGACAAACGCTATGACGCCATGTCGCCGGGCTTCCTGACGCTGATCAAACATATTGCCGATCAGTGCCATGCTGCCAATGTGACGGTCAGCGTCTGTGGCGAGATCGCGGGCAACCCGCTTTGCGCGATGGCGCTGATCGGGGTTGGTATTCGCAACCTGTCGATGTCGCCCTGGTCCGTGGGACCGGTGCGCAGCACAGTCCGGTCGATCCAGATGGCCTCGCTGGCGGATTATATGGCCTCACAACTGAATTCCCCGGATCACAGTCTGAGGAGCCAATTGCTCGCCTATGCAAAAGACCACAAAGTAATTCTGTAGTCGGACGCAGGCCGGTTTTCTTCCATTTACGAATACTTTGCTTTTTCTATTCTCTTCTTCATAATGCGGCAGCATCGCATTCTCGCGGGCAGGGGTAGTGGAACGAAAGGGAGTCCGCCGGATCAGTCCGGCGAGTTAGCGCATGGCAGAAGAAAGTAGAATGCAAAACACGGATGCGGAACAAACACAGGAACGCCGGCGACGGGTGGGTGATATCCTGCGGGGCGAACGACTGGCCCGCGACCTGGATTTGAACCAGGTTGCCGAACAGCTTTGTATCCGTCGCGCTTTTCTGGAAGCTATCGAAAACAGCCGCTATCAGGATTTGCCGGGTACGACCTACGCCTTGGGTTTTGTGCGCACCTATGCCGAACACCTGAAGCTGGACGCAAAATCCCTTGTCGAACAATACAAGGTCGAAGCGGACGAACTGGAGCAACAGACCAAGCTTCATTTCCCGGAACCTCTCCCCGCCAAAAGCCTGCCGGGTGGCGCCCTGGTCTTTATCGGCCTGCTGCTGCTGGCTGTTTTCTACGGCATCTGGTGGTACCTCAACAATCAGGGGAAATCGGTCACCGACCTGATCCCCGCCGTGCCGGAGCAATTCTCGGAACTTCTGGAAGACGGTGAAGCGGAGCCGACGACCGGCGACGTGGCGGAAAGCCCTGCGCCGGCAACCTCCGAAATGGCCACGACGGCGGCACCTTCCGATATGTCCGGCGATGCTGCGGAAATGACCAGTCAGACATCCGACGCCGCTGCTGACACAGCATCAGCAACAGCCGAAATGGCAGCAGAAGCCCCTGCGACTGACGAAACAGCATCCGCAACCAGCGGAAGCGCGGAAGTCATCGTAGAAAACGCGCAGGATACTGCTACCACCGCTGCAGACCAGGCGACCACGACTGTCGAAACTCAGGCAGCAGGAGCAGCCGAAACCGCACAGGAAGCAACGGCTGAAACGCAGGAGACTGTGGCAGCCGAAGAGCAGGCACCGACGGCAGCCGACAACCAGGAAGCCGTAGCGACACCGACGCAGGATCAGGTGCAAGAGGCAACTGCGGCAGCAGAAGAAACCGCAGCGGCGCAAGCCGACACACCGACGCAGGCGGCCACCGCTTCCCCCGCACCCCAGCCACAGCCCGGCACCAACAACAAGGTGTTTGGCGAAGATAATGCCGATGCCCGCGTGGTCATCACGGCTAAATCCACCGCCTGGGTGGAAATCACCGGACCGGACGGCAAACGCCTGCTGACCCGCCTGATGAACAAGGGCGACCAGTATCGCGTTCCCAATATGCAAGGGGTCACCCTGGTGACCGGCAATGCAGGCGCCCTGGAGATTTCTGTCGACGGAAAAGACGCCCGGCCACTTGGTCCGGTCGGGGCCGTTCGCAGGGACGTATCGCTCAACCCTGAGGCAATTCTCGCCAACCAGTAAACGGCCAGAAACCGCACATGTGGATAAACCGGGTCAGTTTGCCGCCTTGGGCTTGAAATTTCCGGTTTTCCGACGCATGTTGCGGGCGCGGAGCATGGGCTCCGCCTAGGTACGGAGTTGGAAGGCCCATGAGTGTTCGGCCCTATCGCGATATTTATCGCCGTCAGTCCCGTCAGGTAATGGTTGGCGACGTCGCTGTCGGCGGCGGCGCACCGATTTCGGTGCAGACCATGACCAATACCCTGACCTCGGATGCGGATGCCACTATTCGTCAGGTTCAGGCGGCTGCAGAGGCCGGGGCCGATATTGTGCGCGTCTCCTGTCCGGATGAGGAATCCACCGCCGCCCTCAAGACCATTGTAAAGTCGGTGGATGTTCCCATCGTCGCCGACATCCACTTCCACTATCGCCGTGGTATCGAAGCGGCAGAGGCCGGGGCGGCCTGCCTGCGTATCAATCCCGGCAATATCGGCTCTCCGGAACGTGTCCGTGAGGTGGTCCAGGCCGCCAAGGATCATGGCTGTTCCATGCGCATCGGCGTCAATGCCGGATCGCTGGAAAAGCATCTTCTGGAAAAATACGGCGAGCCCTGCCCGGAAGCCATGGTGGAAAGCGGGCTGGAACATGCCCGCATCCTGGAAGACAACGACTTTTACAACTTCAAGATCAGCGTGAAGGCCTCGGATGTCTTCCTCGCGGTTGCCGCCTATCACGGCCTGGCCGAAGCCTGTAATTACCCGCTGCACCTTGGCATCACCGAGGCCGGGGGCCTGCGTGGCGGTACGGTCAAATCCGCCATCGGCATCGGTAACCTGCTCTGGGCCGGGATTGGTGACACGATCCGTGTGTCCCTGTCCGCAGACCCGGTTGAGGAAGTCAAAGTCGGTTATGACATTCTGAAATCGCTGAACCTGCGCCATCGCGGGGTCAATGTGATTTCCTGTCCCTCCTGCGCCCGCCAGCAATTCGACGTGATTGCAACCGTGAAAGTATTGGAAGAACGTCTGGCCCATATCACTACCCCGCTGACCGTGTCGGTAATTGGCTGTGTCGTGAACGGACCGGGCGAGGCCCGTGAGACCGATATCGGGTTTACCGGCGGCGGCAAAGGCACCCATCAGGTCTATATCGGCGGCCTGCCCCATCATCGTCTGCAGGACGAGAATGTGGTCGACCATCTGGTCAAACTGGTCGAAGATAAAGCGGCTGAAATCGAAGCCGAAAAAGACGCGGCAAACGCCGCAGAATAGCAACTCACAAGAAGAAAGGACGTCACCATGGCGGATCTACAACCCGTCCGCGGAACCCATGACCTGCTGCCGGAGGATATGCGTGGCCATCGACACGTAACCGATACGGCGCGGCATGTGGCTTTGCGCTATGGGTTTGAGGAAATGGCGACGCCGATCTTCGAATTCACCAATGTGTTTGCGCGCACCCTCGGTGACACGTCCGACGTGGTAACAAAGGAAATGTACACCTTTGAGGACCGTGGCGGCGATTCCATCACCCTGCGCCCGGAAAACACCGCCGGTGTGGCCCGCGCCTATATGTCCAACGGACTGGCGCAACATGCCCCCTGCAAGTTTTTCTACAACGGCCCGATGTTCCGCTACGAACGTCCGCAAAAAGGCCGCCTGCGCCAGTTCCACCAGATCGGCGTGGAACTGATCGGCCCGGCACAGCCCCAGGCGGATGTAGAGGTAATCGCCTGCGGCGTGGCTATCCTGAAAGGCCTGGACCTGTATAAGGAAACCACGCTTGAGCTGAACACGCTGGGTGATCCGGAAAGCCGCGACGCCTATCGCACGGTGCTGGTCGATTATTTCAGCGGCCATAAGGACAAGCTGTCGGAAGATTCGCTCAATCGTCTGGAACGTAACCCGCTGCGCATCTTGGATTCCAAGGATGAAGGCGACCGCGAACTGGTCAAGAACGCACCGGTCTTCTCCGACTATCTCAATGAAGCCAGCCGCGATTTCTTCAAGGCGCTGACCGACGGGCTGACCGCCCTCGACATCGCCTACGAATGGAACCCGCGTCTGGTGCGTGGCCTGGACTATTACTGCCATACGGCCTTTGAGTTCACGACCACCGCGCTGGGGGCCCAGGGCACGGTCATGGCCGGTGGCCGTTATGACGGGTTGATCGGCCAAATGGGCGGACAGCCAACCCCCGGCGTAGGCTGGGCGGCAGGTATCGAACGTCTGTCCATGTTGGCCGGCAACGCACCTGCGGCCAAACGCCCGGTGGTTATCGTCCCCATGGGCGGCGAGGCAGAGGTCAAAGCCCTGCGCATCGCAGAGGATCTTCGTGCAGAAGACCTTCGGGTGGAAATGGCCTATTCCGGCAATATGAAAAAGCGCATGAAACATGCCAACAAAGTCAACGCCCGTTTCGCCGTCGTGCTGGGCGATGACGAGCTCGCCAAAGGCGTTGCAGGCCTGAAAGACCTGGACAGTGGCAAACAGCAGGAAGTGCCGCTCGCCAATCTGGCACAGGTACTGGCAGAGAACGCCTGATCGGAGAGAAATCCATGCAGTCCACGCGGCCCATCATCGTCGGGGCGAGTTTCAGAACCGCCCAGGCGGGGCTGCGTGAACGGCTGTATCTGGACCAGGCCTCCCGCCAGGAAGCTTATCGCAAGCTTGCAGAACTGGGTCTGTCCCAGGCGGTTATCCTGTCTACCTGCGACCGGGTCGAAATCATCGCCTGCACCGACGACGAGGAAGGCGCCCTCCGGCAGTTGGAGACATTCCTTGCTGCACGCACGGAAATGCCTCCCAAACAGGTAACAGAACAGCTTTTCCGATATTGCGATGAAGAGGCAGTTCAGCATCTCTTCCAAGTCATCTCCGCCTTGGACAGTCAGATGATCGGCGAGGCTCAGATTTTAGGCCAGATCAAGGAAGCCGTCGCCGAGGCTGCCGCAGCCGATATGATCGGGTCCGAACTGGACGAGTTGCTGCAGGCAGGTTTCAACCTTGCCAAACGTGTGCGCAGCCAGACCAAAATCGGTGAAGGGGCTGTTTCGGTGGCCTCTGCGGCGATCCGCTTTGCCCGCGACCTGCATGGCGATCTGTCCAACTGCCGCGGCCTGTTGATCGGCCTCGGCGAAACCGGCCTCCTGATGCATGAACAATTCAGCCATGCCGGGCTGGAACAATGGATGCTGACCGGCAGCGCCCGGCGAACGGAACGTGTGGCGGGAAGACTGAACTGTCACTATCTGCCGTGGGAAAATCTGGCGACCGGCATTGCCCGCGCGGATGTGATCGTCACCGCCTCTGGAAGTGGCCGATTTCTCGTTACCCTGCCGCAAATCCGGCAGGCCTTGAAAGAACGGCGGCATAAACCAATCTTTTTGCTGGATACAGGAATTCCCGCCGATATCGACCCCGCGCTGGAGGAAGAGCGCGACGCCTTTCTCTATACGCTGGAAGATATTGAACGTCTGGCGGAACGTGGCCAGCGAGACCGGCAGGACGCCGCCGACGAGGCCCGGCGCATTGTCCGGGAAACTGTCGCGGAATATCGACACGCACAGGCAGAAAAAGAAGGTGTTCCGGCCCTCGTTGGTTTGCGGGCTCTTTTCAACCAGACCCGTGATGGTGTATTGGCCGATCATCCCAACGCGGATGCATCCGAGGCCACACGCCTGCTGGTCAACCGTCTGTTGCACCGGCCCAGCGAGGCCCTGCGCGGCATGGCGGGCGAAGGCGACGCGGCGGACTTCCGCGACACAATTACCGTCAACCGCATCCTGGAGCGCATGTTCGGTATCAGTGATATCAACGCGCCCAAGGCGGATAGAGATGGCGAAGGAGAAAATGAATGAGCTGGACTGATCGGCTGGACCGTGTGCTGGCACGCCATCAGGAACTATCGGACACCATGGCTTCCGGTCAGGTGGAATCAGACGACTTCACCAAACTGTCCAAGGAGTTTGCCGAACTTTCCCCGATCGTGGAGAAGGTGAACGAATTCAAGGCGGCCCAGCAGGAATTCGCCGACCTGGAAGAAATGATGAACGACCCGGATGCCGACGCCGATATGCGTGATATGGCATCCGAGGAATTCTATGCCCTGAAAGAGCGCATGCCGGAGCTGGAAAAGGAAACCCAGCTTGCGATGCTGCCGCAGGACGAGGCGGATTCACGCAACGCCATTATCGAGATCCGAGCCGGGACCGGTGGTGACGAAGCCGCCCTTTTCGCAGGTGACCTGTTCCGCATGTATCAGCGCTACGCCGCCCAACAGGGCTGGCGTGTTGAGATCATCGAGGAAAGTGAAAGCGAAGTCGGCGGCTACAGTCAGGTTGTTGCCTCCATTTCCGGCAACGACGTTTTCAAACGCCTGAAGTTTGAATCCGGTGTCCACCGCGTGCAACGTGTGCCTGTCACAGAAAGCGGCGGGCGCATTCATACCTCCGCCGCCACGGTTGCCGTATTGCCGGAGGCCGAAGAGGTGGATATCGAAGTCAATGAAGGCGACCTGCGCATCGACACCTACCGCGCCCAGGGCGCCGGCGGTCAGCATGTGAACACGACCGATAGCGCCGTGCGCATCACCCACCTGCCCACCGGTGTTGTAGTTCAGTGTCAGGATGAAAAATCCCAGCATAAGAACAAGGCCAAGGCCATGAAGGTCCTGCGCGCGCGCCTTTATGAATTTGAACGCGAACGCATTGCCAGTGAGCGCGCCGAAGACCGCAAGAGCCAGGTCGGCTCCGGCGACCGTTCGGAACGCATTCGCACCTATAACTTCCCGCAGGGCCGCGTGACCGATCACCGCATCAACCTGACCCTCTACAAGTTGGACAAGATCATCGTCGGCGAAGGTCTGGACGAGATCATCGACGCCCTGATCCTGGAGGACCAGATGCAACGTCTGGCCGCCATGGCGGAAGGCGTTCATTGACGTCGATGACAAAACCGCGCGCGGACAACCTGCTGGCCTGGGCGGCGGAACAACTCACCGCCGCCGGGATAGACAATCCTCGGCGTGAGGCGCGGCTGCTGCTGGCCCATCACATGGGCCGTACACCGGAACAGGTAATCGCCTTTCCGGAATATCCAGTATCGGATGCCGATCAATTCCGGTCCCTGATCGAACGGCGAAAGAACCGGGAACCACTGTCCCACATCACCGGACGACGTGAGTTCTGGAGCATGGACTTTGAAGTCTGCCGTGATGTTCTCGACCCCCGCCCGGACAGCGAAACCCTTGTCGAGGCAGTCCTGAATGCCCTCCCGGAGAAGGCCGCAGCGCTCAGGCTGGTGGACTTCGGAACCGGTAGTGGCTGCCTGCTCCTGGCGTTGCTCAGCGAATTGCCAAACGCAACCGGCGTTGGTGTGGACATGTCGGAGAAAGCTTTGGCCATCGCCCGGCGCAATGCGAAGCGGCTGGGACTGGCGACTCGATGCAGCTTCATACAATCGGACTGGGCGGAAAAGCTGGAGGGACAATTCAATATCGTCCTGTCAAATCCCCCATACATTGAAACAGCCGATATCGACGGATTGGAACCGGAAGTCGCGAAACATGAGCCCCGGCTTGCCCTGGACGGCGGACCGGATGGCCTCGCCCCCTATCGAATCATCATCCCAGAGGCGAAAAACATTCTTGTTTCAGAAGGGCTTATCGCCCTTGAATTCGGCAAGGGGCAGGATCTCGCGGTAACCGGCATCCTCGACAAGGCGGGCTTTGCTAATATTACCCCGCATCAGGACCTCACAGGCACCATACGTTGTTTGACCGCAAAAGCGTGAGTCAGATTAAAAAAACTGTGGAAAACTGCAAAAAAGGCTTGAAAAGACGCCTCCGATCGATAGGGTGAAACATGTCGATACGGCGCTGAAACGCGCGTCTGCTGGTTTGAAAGCCAGCCGAAACGAATTTAATCGACTTCCCGCTACACCAAAGAATAGTACCCGTGGGTTTTGACCACGGACTGAGCGAGTAGCGTATTTCCACCAGGCAACTGCGTGAAAGAATATGAGACAAAACAACAACAACAATAAGAACCGCCGCAACAATAATAATCGTGGTGGCGGAAACCGGCGCCCCTCTGCACGTCAGAACTTTGACTCCAATGGTCCGAGCGTGCGTATCCGGGGGACGGCTACGCAAGTTTACGACAAATATGTGGCCCTTGCGCGGGATGCAACCGCTTCCGGTGACCGGGTATTGGCGGAAAACCTGCTGCAGCATGCCGATCATTATTTCCGGATTCTGAACGCCGATAACGAGGCACGCCAACGCCGCCAGCAACAGCAGGCAGCGGAACAGCAAGCCGCTGCCGAAGCAAAAAGCGATAACGCCGACACGCAAGTCGACGCCGAAGCCTCCGAAGCCAACATTGCTGTCGCCGCGGACGAAAGCCGCAACGACGAAAAGGTAGAGGAAAAGCCGAAAGCGCGTCGCCCCCGCAAACCTGCGGCGGCAAAGACAAGCGAAGGCGAAGGCAACGACGCAGCGCCTGCAGAGGCATCCGAGGCGGAGGAAAAACCCAAACCCCGCCGCCGCAAGGCTGCTGCCAAGAAAACGCGCGCGAAAAAGGCTGAACCGGCAGAGGCCGACGCAGCCAATGACAGCGACAGCGACCTGACGACACCCGCCGTTGCCGAATAATTGGCGGTATCAGGGTCGAGACGATTGAAGGGGCGGCTGTAAAGCCGCCCCTTCTGCTTTTCTAATCTCCCAGAAAATCCAGCAGGGCCTGCGCCACCTCCGCAGGCCTTTCCAGCGCCAGCATATGCGAGGCCCCGGCAACCTCCCTATATGTGGCATTGGGCATCCGCCCTGCCATTTCACGCATCATCGCCGGTGTTGCCGACCGATCGAACTCGGCCGCCAAAAGCAGACTGGGACAGGTGATTTCCGGAAGATCAGACCAGGTATCCACGCCAGCCAGCGCCCGCCAGGCAAAGGCCCAGTCCTCCGGAAAGGCCCGTAAAATACTTTCACGGGCATAGCGTACCGGCCATTCATTGGCGGCCAGGGTTTCCGGCAGGAACCAACGGGTCAGGCTTGGTACGATCTGCGCTTCCATCCCCTCTTCCAGTCCCGCACGCGCACGTATCTCGAAGGCATCCTGGGCCTTGGCCATCGTGCAGATCAGGGCAAGTTTGCACAGGCGCTGGGGATAGGATCGTGCGAAGACCTGCGCTACTACCCCGCCCAGCGCCAGCCCGGCAATATGCGCCTGCTCCAGCCCCAGGACGTCCATCAGGTCTTTCAAATCATCGGCCATATCCTGCAAGGTGAAAAGCGCATCCATACCGGCGGCATGTCCATGCCCCCGGAAATCGTAGGCAATAACCCGATAGCGCCGCGCCAACAGGGCGGTCGCCCGCTGCCACATACGTCGGTCAACACCCAGCGCATGGGTCAGGATCAGGGGCTCCCCCTCGCCGCCGCTGTCCGACACCAGGGTCTCGCGCCCGTTAAGGGTAACAACACGCTCACTGGCAATCGGCTCCACATTCATTTCCGCCAGCGTGTCCCGCGTTTTGAACAGCATATTCAAGGCACGCGGATAACCGGCGTAGACACTGACATGTTCTGCCGCTGCAACCAGTTCCTCCGGTTCCACACCACAGCGCAAGGCCGCCTCCACATGCACCGCCAATTGCGGTTCCGCGCCACCGATTGCGCCCAATATGGCAACGGTCATCAATTCCCGTTCCCGCCGTCCAAGCTCTGCACGGGCAAACACGGTTCCAAATCCGTGCTCAACCAGTGTCCGGGCCAGAACAGGGCTGATCGCACCGACCGCCTGTTCCACCGCAACGCCACGGTCTCCATCAATGGCATGCAACTCTTTGAGGCCGATTTTTCGCTTCGACATTTACATCCTCCAAAAATCTGGAAGGCCATGCTAGTTTTTCAAATAGAGAATAAAAATAGACAGTTTTTCGGTATTATTTTTCATGAATGAAAAACTCGATTGGAACGATATCCGGTATTTCCTGGCCGTTGCCAGCCACCAAAGCCTGACAGCCGCCGCACATCAGTTGCATAGCAGCCCGGCCACCGTGAGCCGGAAAATCCAGGCGTTGGAGCATAGCATCGGCTATGCCCTGTTCACCCGCCATGTAACCGGCTACTTCCTGACCGACGATGGAGAACGGATGCTGGTCCTTGCCCGGCAGGTCGAGGAAAGCGTCCTGAACCTCACCCACAGCGGCCAACAACAGAAGGCAGACGCCGTCGGCGATGTCAGGATCGCCACTTCGGAGATGCTGGCACTGGACCTGATTGGCCCGGCCCTTCCCAAACTGAAACGGGACTACCCCAACCTGAAGCCGGAACTGGTTGTCGGCATCGGTTACGTAAGCCTCACCCGCCGTGAGGCCGACATTGCCTTACGCCTGACCCGCCCCAATCGCGGCAACCTCATTACCAAACAGGTTGGAAGGCTGGATTATGCCCTCTATGCAAGCCGGAACCTCGCCGCACGGTTCAGCCTGACGAAGGATATGGGCCTTGAGAACCTTCCTGCCGTGCCCCGTGTGGATTGGACCGACAACCACGCAGACATTCCCGCCGCCATCTGGCAACGGCAGAACCTCGGGGGCTCTCCGGTTTCGGCGGAAGCCAACCGCACAACGACGCAGCTATGCCTTGTCCGCGCCGGTCTGGGCGTGACCGTGCTTCCCTGCATGTCCGTAGTGGACTATGACGATCTCATCCGGATTACCCCACCGATCGCCGATCTGACACGGCCCCTTTGGCTGATTGTCCACAAAGACCTGCGACACAGCCCGCGCTATGCCGCCGTATTTGATTTTCTGGAAGAGGTTTGCCTGGAGAACGCAGACCTGCTGCAAGGGCGGTCAGGATAAGGTCGCGGCGTCGCCGACGGAAATCTCACCACCTTTGACCACCCTGCCATAAACACCCATGTCGATATGGCCGAAGCCCCGGCGCAGGCTCAGCGGGATATTCATATCCACCTCACCGGTTTCCGGGTTGGCGTTGGTTGCCGCACAGCGTTCAATCAGCTTGACGATTTCAAGCTCTACATCCCCGATGGTCAGGGTCTTGCCGACCCAGTCCTTTTCTTCCCAGGACTGAAGGCCTGCCAGATATAAATTTCCCCGGAAACGATGCGGATGAACCTTCTGGCGAATGACACGCTCTTCCAGGTCGGCGACGCTGGCGAGATTGATGATCGAAACATAATTGCTGGAGACATCGGAAAAACTGTCGCCCGATGGTGCTTCGACGATCCGAGGCATTCCGCGCGCGCCGCGCGGCATGAAACCGGCAAGGAAAGTCTGCAACGTCTGGCGGCCGATATGATCGCTCATGACGCCCCGGCTGACCGGACGCCCCTTGCGGGTGATCGTCAGTGCCGTCGTCTCTTCATCGAATTCAAGACCGAGTTTGGCCAGGCGCGGGTCACGCGCCAGCATCAGGAAATTCTGTTTGGGCGCCCATTCGGGTGCCGCCGGATCAACCTGCGAAGCCGCGTGGATAATACCCCAACGGCGGTCATAGGGCAGCGCCTGCCCCGGCGACAATGTCACCGTCTGCAAACAGTCAGCCGCCAATCCTTTGACCGGATACCGGCAAATTTCTTTCACTTCGATCATCATGCAGCGCAACATAACGAAAGTTTGAGCATACGAAAAGCTTTGAGATCACGATAAAAGCACCTTAATCTTAATGATGCCTAAATTATTGGCACATAAAGGCAAAACCTGAACAGGAGAAGCCTATGCCCGTCGAAAGAAATGCCCAGGAAATCGGACTTCCGCGATTTGAAGGCTGGCGAACACGCAACGGCAGCGTTTTCGACCTTACAAGTCACACCCGCGCACGCGAAGCCCTGGAGTTCGGCCTCGACATCAATCAACCCGGTTTCAACATCTTTGTGCTGGGGGCCGACAATTCGGGCCGGATGACACAAACCCTGGCATTTCTGAAGACAGCCCTGGAGGCGCAGCCCGCCCCCAACGACTGGGTCTACCTCAACAACTTCCTACGCCCGCACAGGCCCAAACCCTGTGCTCTGCCTGCCGGTGTCGGGCGGACATTCCGTTCGCGCATGAAGGTCTTCACCGCCAATCTCCACGATGCCCTGGAGGCCGCCTTTGAAAGCGAGGAATACCAGGGTCAGGTGGAAACCATCGGCGAAGAGGCGCAGGAGACCATTCGCGAGGAGATGGAGAAGCTCGGCAAGGAGGCTGCGGAAAGCGACCTGGCCCTGCTGCGCACCGAAGAGGGCGTGATGGTCACGCCGCTGGGTCCGGAAGGACAGCCCCTTCCCATTGATGACATTGAAGAACCGCGCCAGGCGGAACTCCGCGACAAGGCGAACGAAATCGCCGATGCCCTGAAAGAAGTGCATCGCGAAGCGGCACAGCGGCAGATGGAAACGGCGGCGCAAATTGAAAACCTCGACCGTGATCTGGCCGACGCAGTCATCAGTGACCTGCTGGAACCGGTTATCAAGGACTATGGCACCTACCCCGGCCTGGGCCGGTGGCTCACGATGGTCAAGGCCGACATCCTGGACAATCTCGGCGTTTTTCAGGCCGCATTCAATGCGGAAAATGAAGATACCGAGACTTTATATCGCGACGAGGTCGAGCGCCGCTATTCCGTCAACCTGTTCGTCGACAATGGCGACATGCCCTGTCCGGAACCGATTATCGAGGCCAATCCCACCTTCGAAAACCTGATGGGCTTTATCGAATACCGTTCCCTTGGTGGGGAACTGACCACCGACTTTTCAATGATCCGCCCCGGCGCTCTTCACCGGGCCAATGGCGGCGTCCTTGTCCTGCGCGCAGAATCCCTCGCCGGGCAGGCAGAGGCATGGGACGCCCTGAAAGGGGCCCTGCGCGACTGCAAGATCCGGATCGAGGAACGCCACCGCAAGAACGGCGTGCGCGTGGCGGGTTCCCCCACACCAAAGGCAATCCCTCTCAATCTGAAGATCGTCCTGGTCGGCACCCCCCATTGGTATTACACATTCTTTTCCCATGATCCGGATTTCCGCAACCATTTCAAAGTGAAGGCGGATATCGACCCGGATATGGAGGCAAGTTCCGCCAATCTCTCCATCTATGCGGGCCTGCTGCGCAACAGCGCAAAAGAACTGGGTATCGGCAGTCTGAAGCGCCCGGTCCTGCTCCGACTGCTGGGCAAGGCCGCCCGCTATGCAGAGGACCGTTCCCGGTTGAGTGCACGCTACGAACTGCTAAACGATTTGCTGGTCGAGGCCTCCCAGCTTTCCAAAGGCAAACAGATCACGCTGACCGCGCTGGAAAAGGCCGACACCATGCGCCGACGCCGCAACGCCCGCGTCGAGGACCGCATGATGGAACAGGTCACCACCGGCAAGCAGTTGATCGACGTGGAAGGTGCGAAGGTCGGCCAGGTCAACGCCCTGACCATCCTGGACATGGGCGACCACAGTTTCGGCAATGTGGCCCGCGTCACAAGCCGGGCCAGCATTGGCCGCAAGGGTCTGATCAATATCGAACATCAATCCGACATGGGCGGCCCGTTACAGCAGAAAAGCGTACTTGTGCTGCAAGGCTATCTGACCGGGGTTTTCGCCCGGCAAATCCCTGTTGCCTTCAACTGCACGATTACGTTTGAGCAAAGCTACAGCGGCGTGGAAGGCGATAGCGCCACCATGGCGGAACTGCTGGCTGTGATTTCCGATCTGGCAGGCGTCCCGCTGCGCCAGGACATGGCAGTCACGGGGTCGGCCAACCAGTTGGGCCATGCGCAACCCGTCGGCGGCGTCCGGGAAAAGGTGGAGGCCTATTTCCACACCTGTCAGGCCAAGGGAAAACTGAGCGGCAAACAGGGGGTAGTCGTCCCCGAAGCCAACGCGGTCAATCTGCTCTTCGACAAGGATATCGAGCAGGCCATTGCCGATGGGCGTTTTCATATCTGGACCGTGACCCATGTGAACGAGGCCCTGACCCTGTTTACTGATCTGGAGGTGGGGGAACCGGATAAAAAGGGCGATTATCCGGCGGACAGCCTCTATGGCCGGGTGCAAAAGCGGCTTGCGCAATTCGACCAAATCCTGCAACAACGGGAAACCGCCCTTGTGAATAAAAACCGCCCGCAATGAGGTCCCAGCCATGACTGCATTAGAAGACTATTTCAACAGCAACCTGGACTCCCATGCGGACGTTTTGGCCCGCACCAAGGCCGAATGCGTCGAAACCTTCTCCCATATGCTGGCCGGTTGGGTCGCCGCCATCCGGGACGGCAACAAGATCGTCTTCTTCGGCAATGGCGGCAGCGCGAGTGACGCACAGCATCTGGCGACCGAAATGTCCGTGAAACTGAAGGACGACCGCGCCCCCATCGCTGGCCTGGCACTGACCACCGACACATCGGCGCTGACCGCAATCGGCAACGACTATGGCTTTGATTACCTGTTCGAACGCCAGGTCCGCGCCCTGGGCAAGCCTGGCGATATTGCGGTGGGCATTTCCACCAGCGGCAATTCGGAAAACGTCAACCGCGCGCTGGTCGCGGCGGCGGAAATCGGCATGGTGCCCATGGGTCTGACCGGTCGTGATGGCGGCAAGATGGCCCCGCTCTGTGATCCGGCCCTGATCATTCCCTCCGACATCACCGCGCATATCCAGGAAATGCACATCACGCTCGGCCATATGCTGATCGGTGCGCTTGAAATCGAACTGGGACTGGTCAGCAATTCCTGACCGGGTCAGACAGAAACATCCGTCTTGTCCGGCTCGCCCAGGGACGCGGGCCCGCCTGTATCGCCGCCGATCAACGGCTGATCGGTAAAAATGCGCAACAGGTTCGCAGGGCCGGGCCTGCTAATGGAACCGACGCCGATCATACGATCGAAAAGCTGGGTAATCGCGTCCATTTTCCCCGCCAGCTCGGGGTCATCTGCAGACCGCTGGTCGTTCTGGTGATCACTTTGGGGATCATTGCCGATAATCAGATTGTCCCTTGTGCCAATTGACGCGGAAAACGTCGTCACAGACAGTGACAGGCTCATCCGCTCAATACTCAGATTGGTTTCCCCTTCTGCGGTTTTAATGCGCAGGTCGAAGCTTTCAATCGATACCGACAACTGCAAATCGGTGAAGGATAGCTGAGGGTCTGTCGCTCTGTCGATCAGCCCCTGCCCCATCTTCCTGGCGCGTTCGGATACAAGGTCTCCGATGTTTTGTGAAAACCGGCCGCGGGCATGAGGATCGTCCTTGGCCCCCAGCAAATCATGCAGGCGATGAACAAAGTCGGACATGCCCCGGGCGGTCCGTTCGGCCACGTCTTTCTTGTTGAAACCACGCCCGATCGACACCGCTTTTTTCGCGCTTTCCAGGGCATTCTGGGCATCATTACTCAGGAATACATTGCTGGAAGGCGCAGAATGCGGCTGCTCATCGCGATGCGCAGCCTGCCGTTGCTGCGACCGCAATTGCAAATCCGAATATGACAGCTGAAAAGTCTGGCGATTGTATTGCGCGCTTACCGCAGCAGCATCGCCGTTTAATCCGTTTCCCATCCTTGACCTCCCTTCTGGAACGAAATGGGGTGCGTCCAATCAACCGCAATCGGGCTTCTGCCCTGCGTTTGATGGCCGAGATAATACCACAAAGCCCGCATATGGAATAGAGGAAAGCCGATGTTGTAAGTTTTCTGCGACAAACGTTAACAAAGGCTTCCGTTGACAGTTGCCTTTAGGCCGCTTATCTCAAAGTCTCCCATTACTGGTAATTCGATTTCGCCTGACATAGTTATGATCCATATCGAGGCATTTTAAATGATTAGCGGACTGCTTAAGGCCGTGTTTGGCTCCGCCAACGACCGTATTGTAAAAACTCTTTTGACGAAGGTTGAGCGGATTAACGCTCTTGAGCCGGAATTCGAGAAGCTTTCAGACGACGCCCTCCAAGCCAAGACCGACGAGTTCCGCAAGCGCCTCGCCAATGGCGAAACAGAAGACGATATTCTGGAAGAAGCCTTCGCCACAGTGCGCGAAGCCTCCAAACGTGTTCTTGGCATGCGCCATTTCGATGTACAGCTTGTCGGCGGCATCGTGCTGCATAACGGCCAGATCTCGGAAATGAAAACAGGTGAAGGTAAGACCCTGGTCGCCACTGCGCCGGTCTACCTGAACGCGCTCTCCGGCAAAGGCGCCCATGTGGTGACCGTCAACGACTATCTGGCCAGCCGTGACGCCAACTGGATGAGCCAGGTCTACAGCTTCCTGGGCCTGACCACGGGCATCATCGTTCCCGGCGTTGACGATATGGCGCGCAAGGAAGCCTATGCCTGTGACGTTACCTATGGCACCAACAACGAATTCGGTTTCGACTATCTGCGCGACAATCTGAAATTCTCTCTGGAACAGATGGTTCAGCGCGAGTTCAACTTTGCCATCGTCGACGAGGTCGACTCGATCCTGGTCGACGAAGCCCGGACACCGTTGATCATCTCCGGCCCGGCGGAAGATTCCTCCGAAGCCTATATCAAGGTCAACGCCGTGATCCCGCTTCTGACCGAGGAAGACTACGAGAAGGACGAAAAGGCACGCTCCGTCACCCTGACCGAACAAGGTCAGGAACATATCGAAGAGCTGCTGAAGGAGAAAACGGACCTGCTGCAGGAAGGCGGCATGTACGACGTGCAAAACGTTTCCGTTGTCCATCACGTGAACCAGGGCCTGCGGGCGCACAAGCTGTTCACCCGTGATGTGGATTACATCGTGGACGGCGACAAGGTCGTCATCATCGACGAATTCACCGGCCGTAAAATGGAGGGCCGTCGTTACTCCGAAGGCCTGCATCAGGCACTGGAAGCCAAGGAAGGCGTCAAAATCCAGCTGGAAAACCAGACACTGGCCTCCATCACCTTCCAGAACTATTTCCGCATGTATCCGAAACTGTCCGGCATGACCGGCACAGCCATGACCGAAGCGGCGGAATTTGAAGAGATTTACAATCTGCAGGTCGTGGAAATCCCGACCAACCGCCCGCTTGCCCGTAAGGACTATGACGACGAGGTCTACCGGACGAGCCGCGAACGCGACAATGCGGTTATCACCCAGATCAAGGAATGCCAGGAACGCGGCCAACCGGTGCTGGTCGGCACCGCCTCGATCGAGCGTTCGGAGGAATTGTCCGCGACGCTGAAAAAAGAGGGCATCAAACACGAAGTCCTGAACGCCCGCCAGCATGAACGCGAAGCGCATATCATTGCGGATGCAGGCGTGCCGGGTGCGGTGACGCTGGCCACCAACATGGCCGGTCGCGGCACCGATATTCAGCTTGGCGGCAACCTTGAAATGCGCATGGAGCGTGATCTCGAAGGCATTGAAGATGCTGCCCAGCGCGAGAAACGCATCGAGGAAATCAAAGCCGAAATCGAAGCGGACAAGGCCCGGGTCATGGAGGCCGGCGGCCTTTACGTCCTGGGTACCGAACGCCATGAATCCCGGCGTATCGACAACCAGCTTCGCGGTCGTTCCGGTCGTCAGGGCGACCCGGGCGCATCCAAATTCTACGTCAGCCTGCAAGACGATCTGATGCGTATCTTCGGGTCCGAACGCATGGATGGCATGCTGCGCAAACTGGGCCTGGAAGAAGGCGAAGCCATCGTCCACCCCTGGGTCAACAAGGCCCTTGAAAAAGCCCAGCAGAAGGTCGAGGCCCGCAACTTCGACATTCGTAAGCAGCTTCTCAAATTCGACGATGTGATGAATGACCAGCGTAAGGTCATCTTCGAACAGCGTAAGGAAATGATGCGCAGCGACGATGTGCATGACACCGTGCTGGACATGCGTCACGACGTGATCGAAGAACTGGTCGAACGCACCATGCCCGGCAATGCCATGGCCGACCAGTGGGACATCGACTTCCTGAAAGAAGAATGCTGGCGCATCTTTGGCCTGGATCTGGATATCCATGGCTGGCTGAAGGAAGAAGGCGTTGCCAACGAGGAAATTCACCACCGCATCACCGACGCCGTGGACCGCAAGATGGCCGAGAAGGCTGCCAACTATGGCCCGGAAATCATGCGGATGGCGGAACGCAGCCTGGTTCTGCAGCTGCTGGACAACGCCTGGAAGGACCACTTGCTGCAGCTGGACCATCTGCGTCAGGGTATTGGCCTGCGCGCCTATGCACAGCGCGACCCGCTGAACGAATACAAGCAGGAAAGCTTCAACCTGTTCGAAGCCATGCTGCACGGCCTGCGCAGTTCCGTAACACAGGTTCTGTCCCATGTTGAACTGCAGGTCGGCACGCCGCCGCAGGAACCGGAAGCCCCCAAAGAGGCCCAGGCCCCGACCGGTGCCGCGGCGCTGGAAGCACAGGAAAACGCGGTTGATCCGAACAACCCGGACACCTGGGGCAAGGTTTCCCGCAATGCAGCCTGCCCCTGTGGCAGCGGCAAGAAGTTCAAACACTGCCACGGGCGCGTCTGACCGACAGCACGTTACAGGCACAAACTCAAAAAAGGGGCGCGATGATTTTCGCGCCCCTTTTTTTATAGCCTCATGTAACAGGTACAAAAAAGCCCGGCATATCGCCGGGCTTTTTCCTGTCTTTACGCGTACGGTCAGGCGATTTTACGCTTGAGCGTATCGAAACCAGCGGACGGTTTCTTACGGGCGAAAGGCTTCTTACCTTCGTCGCGTTTTCCGCCATTGCCCTTACCGGCGAAGGGCTTGCCGTCTTTACGCTCGCCAGACTTGCCGCCAAAGGGTTTTCCACCTTTACCACCGAAACCGGGTTTACCACTCTTGCCGAAGGGACGTTTGTTGCCGAATCCCTTCTTCTTGGCACCGGCAGGCTTGGCGCGCGGCGGAGCGTGATATTCATGGTCTTCGTCAACGTCAACGCGCTGTTTGATAACCTTCTCAATCATACGCAGGTGACGGACTTCGGAGAAATCGCAGAAGGACAGTGCAGTCCCTTCCGCCTTGGCGCGACCGGTCCGGCCGATACGGTGCACATAGCTTTCCGGGTCGGTCGGAATGTCATAGTTGATCACATGTGTGATATCCGGCACGTCAATGCCACGCGCGGCAACATCCGTTGCGACCAGAACACGGTGTTTCCCGTTCCGGAAGTTGCGCAGAATCTTCTGACGCAGGAACTGCGGCTTGTCACCATGGATCGCATCCGCGCGCACACCCGCCTCACGCAGGTGGTCGGACAGGCGGTCTGCATCCATCTTGGTGCGGGTGAAGATCAGCACACGGTCCGTGCCCGGTTTTTCCAGAACATCCGCCAGCAGCGCGGATTTATTCCGGTTCAGGACAAAGCAGACCTTGTGGGTCACCTGTTTGGTAACGGAGGCTGCCGGCGCCGTTTCGATACGAACCGGGCTTGTCAGCAGGGCATTGGCGAAACGTTCCACCATCGGCGGCATCGTCGCAGAGAAGAGAATGGTCTGATGATCCGGGTGCAATGCCTTGGAGATGCGGTTGACGTCATCAACAAAACCCATGTCCAGCATGCGGTCGGCTTCGTCCAGGATGAAGGTATCCACCATGTCGAAACGGACAGTCCCGCGCTGCACATGGTCCAGCAGGCGTCCCGGCGTTGCCACCAGAATGTCGATCCCACGCTTCAGCATCTGCATCTGCGGACGCATGGGCGCACCACCGAAAATAACGGTGTGGTTCAATTTCATCCCGCGGGAGAATTGACGGATGTTGTCGCCGATCTGCGACGCAAGCTCACGCGTCGGCGCGAGAATCAGCGCACGCGGCGTGCCCGGCATCGGGCGGCCATTATCCGCAGCGGCCAGGCGATGCAACATCGGCAGAACGAAGGCAGCGGTCTTGCCGCCACCGGTCTGGGCAACGCCCAAAAGGTCTTTACCTTCCAGCAGTGCCGGAATGGATTCCGCCTGAATTGCAGTCGGCTCGGTAAAGCCCTGCTCGGCCACAGCCTTAACGATCGGCTCGATGAGGCCGAGTTCAGCAAAATTAGTCACTTACAAATAATCCTTTTCCTGTATGTCCCGGACGCGAAATCAGGCAAAGCCAATTGGCTTTGCCGCGCTCTTCCGGGGCCTCTTAAGCTGCACACCGGGAAAAGGAAAACGCCTGGGGCATGTTAACCGGGATATCCGTTGGATTGTTTCCCGGTTTTGCTTCCCATTACATATGGGGTCTGTTCAACGCGCTTGCCACATTTCAACAGTCAGCCAAGCGTGATGGATGCTTCTCCTATATGCTTTTAAGCATAGGGTCAAGCAAAGCTTATCCAGGCGTCGTAATCGTGGTCAATCTTCGACCGGTGTCCAGATCTGTTCCTTGCAGAAAATCAGGACACAGCCTTCAACCTTCAAGGTGCCGTCTTCGAGCAGTACCATTTCCGAGCTGTAGGTCTTTCCGTCTTCCGGATTATAGATGTCACCATCCTCATAGGTTCCCTGCTTTTTGCCCGGCACGAAGCCCGTCAGCAAGGGCAGTCCGATCAGTGGACGGTCACGAAGCCCTTCCCTCCGGTTTTTCCCGTCCAGCTTTGGCTTACCCGCGTCATCAAGGGGTTCGCGAAGCCACACGATGCGTCCGCAAACTTCCTTCCCGCATGGTTCGATAGCAACCTTGGACTTTCCACCTTTGGTTAACCAGGTCCCGTAAACATCGGTCTTTTCACCGGCCGCCATGCCGACACTGCTCGTCATAAAGGCCAAGGCACAGGCAATCCCGAGACATTTTCCCAACGTACTCATATGCATCTCCCTATTCGTAATATTTCTTACACGTTATTATTATTACGTATAGGTAACCACGAATCAATTCTTCTTCCAAAGATTGATTCCTTTTTCCGCCCCACGGCTGACGATATACCCGCCAACGCCAATCTTCAGAAGTTCCCAGAGATGGTCGGGCATCTCGGCCTTGGGCACATCGAAGATCGGTGCGATGACGTAGTTGTGGGCAACGATATAGCCAAACAAAACCATCAACATCGGGCGCCAGTTCCGCTGCAGCCAGCTTTCACCCTTGGCTTCCGCGACGACTACTTCGGCGGCTGTTTCTTCGATGCGTGCGCTGTGCTGCAACAATGTTGCCGCCAGTTCCGCCTCAACCTTATCCCGTTCCACGGTATCGGGTAGAACGCGGTCGAGCACTGTTCCCAAAAGCGGAGCGAGTAAACCAATCAAAGGGGCCATCCATCCTCCTTCCCCGGGGCGGCATTCGCAGGTCGCGCAAAAAGTTCATGCTGCGAATGCACCACGAATACCGCCCCGCATGTTCATGATATGTTCTTATAAAAAAGATGATTGCCGATTTCCGCGCAAGGGACACGCCCCGCAGCCCACCAGGGATTGAGATCAATATGATGGTAATGCGTCGCGCCGTTGGTCGGATCTTTCAGCGTAGCGTGTACGGCGCGGCGCGCCACACGAAGGCAGGTCTGAAAGGTCCGGTCGGACTTTTCGACAGCCAGAAGCTTCTCCCGGTTAGGGTCGTTCGCATTCCAACAGGAATACTGCCAGGGCATCATGCAGACTTCCTCCACGGTCGCCCCCCACCAGTGCCCCCCGCGCGCCTTGGCCTTATTCACACGATTGATAATGGTGGCGGCAACGGCTTCCTTACCACGCACGGTCTCTCCACGGGCTTCACCCCAAATTGTGCGCGCAAGAATATCGATGGCATTGTCATCCTTGGCCGGCCTCGCCGGGACACTAATCCTGTCTTTTTCTGCCGAATTACGAAACTCCGTCATTGCACTCTTCCTTCCCCTTTCTGTCCTGCACCAAGTTTGGCCTCAATTCTCAACAGATGATCCGTCAGCCGCCGTTCCACATCCTTCATATAGGGCATGGAGACATAGTTCTTGGCCACTTCGAGCTTGTAGGCGGCGAGGCTTTCCCGCGCTTGGGCAATGGCTGCATCCAGCCTTTTCTGCGCTTCCGCCAGGTCATAGTCATGGTCGCGCCGGTTGCGCCAAACCAACCAAAACAACCCTGCAAGAGAGGGGATTTCCACGACCGTGATCCACCAGGTCAGGCTACTCCCCTCCAGCATATGTTCCACAGGTATTCACTCCTTTTCGTCCGCCTGCTGCCATGTCGGCCTACAGGTCAAAATCATAATCTGCGCGAAGCGACTGCCCCAGGCGCTGCCAGTCAGGCCGCTTGCTCATGTCATTTTGTGAGAACGCCCTATGCAGCCGAACCGGCTCGCTCAACAAACATCCGGCAACCGCATCCAGCCCGTCATCCGCTCCCGCTTGCTGGGCTCCCGGACGCCATTCCCGCATTTCCCGCAGAAATGGGGTCTCCGCGACACTTTCATGCGCCCTGAGATTCCCTGCCGCCAGAACGGCATCGAAGGCTTCGATGATGCGTTTATCTTTCGGTTTTGTGTTGTGCCGCTCAACGACTGCAACCGATTGCCCCTGTTCTCTCAGAACCGATCGCAAAAGCCCCGGCAGAAACCGACCCACGCCATTGGTTTCCACTGTGACGGAGGGTAAACAATATTCTTTCAGAAAATCGCAGACGCCGGTGCATTGCTGCCGCGCTTCATCGGTCGGCAAGGACATGTCGACGGCAAGATAGCGAATGGCGTGCAGCCAATAACCGCCATCGCGATCTGTAAAGACACAGGCGATGACGGAACGGTCTCTCTTGCCGGATGCCCCATAGGCCGGGTCCCACCAGCAGGATGACGACACAAGTTCCTTTCCATCCAGCAGCAAGGCCGGAACCCCATTGCGTGTCTCATGGCTCAGGGAGGTATTATAGAGGTCAATCCTGTCAGGGTTCAGGCGACCGTCCGAATGGCTGACCGGCCGTAACAGCATCTGGCTTGAGAACTTGTTGGGACCATGTCGCCGACGGAGGTTCGCAATTGCCGCCCTGCCGTATCGCTCCGGCCAGGCCGGGCGGCCCCGATCATCGTGAATAGGGATGACAAGTCTTTCGAAACCACCCAGAAACGGCTCTTCTTCCCCGCTTTCCGGACGGGCACAATCCGCATAGATCGTGTAATAACTGTGGGGCGTTCCTACATAAAGCTGCATCCCGCCGGGAACCAGAATATAATCAATTTCGCTCAGGCGCTGCCTCAGGTCTTCGCGTTTACCTGCTGTATCACAGGTATTGGGCACCTCGACATCATCACAAATGACAACATCCGCGCGACTGCCGGTCACGTTGGCCCCGATCCCCCGCGCCAGCATGGACGGGTCTCGCAATTCCAGAGACCGTTGCACAGTGAATCGGTCCGATGCCCATTGATCCGCCCGTTGCGGTTTCAGGCCGACGGCCAGCGGGTGCCGTTCCAGCACCCGCTTGACGTTGCGGACCATCCGGATTGCCAGCGATTGTTCCGCCGCCAGAACCAGAATTCGAAGATTGGGATTTCGCGTCAAAAGCCACGCACAAAACAGCCCCACCAGCGTAGACTTCCCGCAGGCACGAAAGGCCATGAGGAGCAGGGCCGTCTCCTGCGAGGACCACATCCTGTCCAGCCATCGCGCAATACTCTTATGCACATCCGGCGTATCCCGGCCCTGGCTGTGATTCCAGATCCACAGGAATTCAGGAAAACTGGCGCTTGGCGCAACCGTCACGTTTTACCCCCTTTCGGTGTCCAGAGATCCAACGGCCTCCCTTGCGGCTGAAATCAGACCGTCCAGAGCGGTATCATTACCGTCGTCATCCCCATCGTCATCCGGCAGCCCGTCTGCCAGGTTCAACAGATTTTCCAGATGGGAAAGTGCTGTCTTTGCCGCGGCAAGCTGCGCTCCCTGTGCCTTGGGCTCTTCAGGCATTGGCGTAGACAGGATGCGATCATAGGCCTCAAGGGCAGCACTCAGCATCGACGGCAGTTTCTCTGCCACTTTTCGCCTGATCACCTCGGCCTTCGACCGACGGCGGCGAGAACCTCTCCTGTTAGAGGGAAATTGACTGCGTTTTTTCATTTTGTTTATGTTTTGTTCTTTCTGTTGTTAAATTAAAGCACGTTGAGGCCTGCCGGTCGAACCGCTTTCAGTTCTTCCGGCGTGGCTGCAGCGTCGATAGCCGGATCTGCCGGAGCATCACGCAGGGCCTGTTTCCGGGACACGATGACGGACGTGTCTGCACCGCTTTCGAGTGCCTTCATGAAATCCGCATCCAGGCCTTCTAGGGCAGGGGTGCGGACCTGACGAATTTTATCTCTCCAGATGTCCCGCGCCTTTGCCATATCCACGTCGATGACGGGTTGGTCCGGCTTTATCCATGCTTCGCGAAAGATGCGATCGGCGGGGACCGAAACGTCAGCGGCATTTACGGTTGCTTCAGGGGTCTTGATATAAACTTTTGTCATGCGGCTAGTCTCCATGCGTTGCGAAATCCCCTGTCCTCAGGGATTTGATGTTTCTGACAAATATAGAATTTCAGACGGTTGGCCGTTTCGTCCTGCCAGACATGCGAAGGCACGTCCTTCCGGATCAAATATTCGATGGCCTGTTCCTCCGTCATCGGCCCGAGTGGCGGCGTTTCGTGCAGGATATGCCCGTTCAGAACATGGCCTTTCTCGTCAATCTCCAACTGGTGATAGACCTCCACCGGCGGCAGGATGCCGCCCGCCAGGGCACAGGCCATCCACTCAGGAGCCGGAACCAGCACCGCCGCCGCCTCATCCATGTCACATTCGAAAACCACCCGGTAGTCCGTTTCGACGGGAGCGAGGTTTTCCTTTGCCCAGAGAAGGCGGTCGAATAGCGGCAACTCTGAAAGTGTCGTCATGGGAGTTCTCCATGTGCAGCCAAACTGTTATCAGAATTGTCGCGTCCACGTTGCCCCCGTTCAGACTGTTGAAAGGTCCGTGGCGCTCGATACATTCAAGGACACAACGTTGTTGATCTGGTCATAGTGCGCTCAGGGCTTTACGCGCCCTCCATCCACATGAAGCCCATTGATATCAAGTTGGCTTCTCATGCGATTCTCCCCGACGTACGCATAAACACATGATTAACGTCAACAGCAGTAGCGCCGCTGTCGTCAGAAACGCGAACACGACAATTGCTCTCTGCATATCCCGTTAATGGCGTCATGCCTCGGAAGGAGGAAAGGACGCTAAAATCTGGGGCTTGTGAATAAGCACTCGCCATAACATTTGCATAATTGCAGCCATAAAGCCCGACACCATTATCCAACATAGAAGACAAGTTCAGACTTTCTCGAACAACGGTGTTGACGCCGTCCATACACGCCCAAGCTTTAGCCGTTCCATGCACCACATAGTCAATTCCAACCTCATCCACGCCAGCAGATGACCCCGGCTTTTTCAGCTTGTTTGCTTCAATGGTACTCATGCGAGGTCTCCATGTGCAACGTTGTGAACGAACGTCAGGTCAGCATTGCTTGTGCCCGCAGCATTAAGCCCCAGAACGTGCTGGACGCTCGCCGTACTCCCTAAAACATGGTCTCCAAGCTGGCCCTGAACATCAGTCACGCCGCTGGCTACCCCCATTGTCACCGTGCGTAGAGAACTCGAAAATGCATTGGTGAAGGCATAGGCGTATTTCCCCACGATAATGTCTGTCGTGCTGGACACATTGAGGCTGTCGCGTATTGCCCCGTTCGTCATGTCAAAGTTGATCCGCGCTTTCGCCGCGCTCTGCCCGGTCAGGTCAACGGGTTTCCCGTCCGGTTTCTCGATCTGTTTTACCTTCAGTTTTCCGTTCATTTACACCACCGTGAGTGTTGAGCCGTCGGGGATTGTCAATGTGGTTCCCGCCGGGGCGTCGGCGGTGGAGGCATAGGCCGTTGGTGCATCCGTCTGGCAAAGCTGCGCCCCCCAGAGGTAGAGACCTTCAGAAGTCACGCCCGTATAACTTGGCTGTTGCGCATCATCCGTCATGTAGATATGCAGCGTGCAGGACATCTTCAAAGCCCGTTCAGTAACACTAACCCGCCACCAGCCGTTTCCGGCCTCTGCAACATCATAACCGGCCACGGGATCGCCAATGGTCGAGTTGAAAGTTGTCCCCCCATCAACGAGGTTCACTTTTGCGATGGCGTATAACCCATTGTCCATGACAAGCTGCAGGTTCGCCCTGGTCCGTTGCCCGGCCTTCAAGTAGATGCTGAACGTGTAGACATTGCCGGGAACGGTCGGTGAAGCCCGCAAAACACGGTGATAGCCGGTTGAGGTGTCTTCTCCCAATTTGTCAGCCGCCTGGACGCCGTTAGGATCGTTCGTCACATTTTCCGAAACCGTGACACCTGTCTTATCCCAATCCGCAGACCCGAAATCCTCAGATCGCGTTAGTTCGTTTTTGTCGACAATGGTCAGCGGCCCGGCGATCATGCCATTGACAGGCCCGCCGTATTTGTCCTGCAAGGTCAGGTCTTCGGAAATGATGCGCGGGTTAATGCGGATAGGCCCGACAGACGGCCCGCCCAGTTCCACTTCCGGGTCAATTTTCGCCTGGGTCACTGCCCCGTCCGCAAGCTTCACGGTCGTCACGGCCTGATCAGCAATTTCACCTACTGGCGTCGCCACGCCATAGCGGATTTGGACATTGTCGGTGCCCGCTGGAAACACCCCTTCAATAACACCGTTGGCCAACGCCCAGCTATCCTGAAAACGCTCCACACCATCAACAGTCACGAAGACAAGGCTTGAACTGCCGGGGTCCGCAGTCAGCGGACAACTTTGCTGTGCACCGGTACCACTGAAATATTCGACCCGCCAATACACCAGCTCCGTCAATGTCGATGCAGCCTGAATGGCGTCCTGCCGCGCGGCCTGTGCCTGACTGGCGGCTTCTTCGGCTGTGGCCGATGACGTAGCAATATCGTCATAGACACGAACCGCCCCGGCTTCATCGAAACCCAGCATCTTTCCGGCACGCCCGGAACTGTCAGGCAGGATCAGATCGGGACTGTCATCGTAGATCGGCTTACGCAGAGCATCACTTGCCTGCATCGCGGCCTGTTCCAGCAACAGAACCGAATTATCCAATTCCACATTCAGGCTGGCAGCCTGCAAAGGCGCCCCTTCGTTAAACTGCGACGCGCGCGCAATAGCCATCGACCGGTAAATGGTGAGGATAGCCCCATCAGAAAGACCGGTTTCGAATGTTACCGAGCCGCCAGAACCAGCCTCATTTAACGATATTGTATAGGCAGGCGCCTCTTCCATACCCTGGACATGTAAGGCAACCTGGTCTGAAGACGTCGTGCCAAAATCAAACTCGTAATCCGTTTGGCCAGTATCAGTTACCACGACTCGGACACGAGGATGTAGATGTAGATTTTCGCTCATCCGTTTGTTCCTTTCCCAATCAATCCGGCAACTTGCTGTAAACGGATGAGAAACCGTTGGCTCCACGTTGTATCTGCCCAAACTTGTAGGCAGAGGCATTCGCCTTATCTTCCAGCAACAAACCGCGAGCGCCAAAATACGAATTTTCCCTCATATCCGCCATACGTTGCTGGCTTTCCTCACGGATACCACGTGTCACGGCGTCAGCCGATCCTCCGGTTCCGCCAATCCCCGCAGCACCGAAATGGGCAATCGCCTGTGCACGCTGCCGTCTTTCCTTTTTATTTTCCTCACGTTCAGCCTGCTCCAATTGAGCTTTTTGTTGTTCCATCTGGAGATTGGTTTTCTTTTTTTGGTATTTTCGCTGCTGTTGTGCGCCAGCCATGCTAGCCGCGGCGGATACAGCAGCGGCAACTGCGGCAGCATATGTCGCCATATCTTCCTCCTCTATTGTCCCAATGCTGATATTTCGGTGAGCACCGACAGGATGGTGCAGGGAAGCGGTACGTCCTGTTCGATCCGCCAGAGCGGTGTGGTGTCGCCGCGGGTCCAGCCAAGCGCCCGGATTGTCTTGTCGCCGGTAAAGGGCGGCGTCGGCGTGTCCAGCACCTCGGTTGTGTTGAAGCGGCGGAAGGGCACGACGGTCAGGCCCTTGCCGGTATCGATGGTCAGCGCACGCGTATCCAGAAGGCGGAAGGTCCCGCGCACCAGACGCACCGGCGATCCCTGTCCCGCACCAAAACCACCGGCATGGAAGACCGGCAACGGCACGATTTCATGGGCGTAGGCGAGGCCGATTTCCACTTTTGAGGCCGGGTTGGAAAGCCCAATCTCACCCGATGACACAGTCAGAACACCCTGATAGATGCCATCGGCCACCACCTGGACCGCATCGCCGTCCAGATGATCAAGACCACCCCAGACGGTTCGGGCCGTTCCGCTTTCGGCTGTAACGGCGCTGTCCGTATTCAGGGATGCATCGAAGCGTTCCACGTAGATACCGCTCTCACGGTCCACCAGGGCATAGACATCGTCGCCCACGGCACAGACCGACAGGAAGTCGCCATCGGTTTCATAAACCGTCCAGGCCGTGACCTGTTCCTGGCGATAGACGGTGACCGTTGCAATCGTGCCGTCCCCCATCACCAGATACATCAAACGCGAGGATTTCTGGAAATCCTGATCCAATGGATTTTTGAGGACATGACGTGCCAGAATAGCCAGATCGTTGGACTGATACGCCTGTTCCACGTCGGTGAAGAGGAACTCACGCAGTTCCGTACCCGTACGGGACACGTACAAGGTTGCACCGTCCACATCGCGTGGCGGAACGGACCGGTCAACCGGCGAACCGACGCGGGTTTGGCGTTTGAGTTGCAGATTGGTCGGGGTCAACGGGTCGCCGGTCACCATCCATTCCGCGCCTGAGGTGAAAACCTGTAGGTGACGGCCGGAAAAGACAGCGCGAATAGCATTCACCTGGTCGGACAGAATGGCAAATTCAATTGCCTCATCATCCTCCCCGGTTCCCAGATCGAAATTGAACAGGTCGGAGGATTTCGACAGCCATATCCGGTTGGGCAGATCACGGGAACCACCAACCACCATGCGGTCCTGATGGAAGCAGACCGCCACCGGCCAGCCCCGAACCGCGGAGAACGCCTGTTCCTCCCAGTCCTTCGTAGCATCGGTATTGTCGAGTGTCTGCTTGACCTTGGCAGTCGCACTCGTCGTCGAGGCCACCGCCGTGATTTCCACTTCCTTGTCGATGATGCGGAAGCGCGTTCCCACATGGGCCGCGACAAACAGGTTGCCCGATGCGGTCAGGGTCACCGTGCCACTGGTCGCGCTGGCTTTCAGCGTGATGGCATCCTTTGAGAACTTATGGGTCGGCTGATAAATGCGGCCGTCTTTCTCAAAGAAGGACCAGTCTTCAATCTCGAAAGTCGTCGCATCCTTGCGCAGGATTTTTTTCGGCGGCACTTCCGGATGACAGATCAACAACGTATCCGCACTTTGCGTCCAGGTGATGCTGCCGATCTGGTTTTCCGCCCAGGGGGCGTCAATAGTCGCAATGACCGCGTCATCTTCAAGCACCGACACCTTCTGATCGGTAAAAACCAGCAGATAGGTCTGTTCGGTGTTGAACTCGAAGGCGACCAGACGCCCCCGGCCCAGGGCCGCCGCGACAAAGCGCAGGCCCGGACGGCGGGACAGGCCGCCGGTCGGGAAAACCTGCACATTGCGCAGGCGGCGCGCACCGTTGGTATAGGCGGTCAGGTCACCGCGCCCCAACAGGCGTTCATTCACCTCGCCCGCGGTAAAATTGGTTTTGAGCAGTTTCAGGCGCGGCATCAGTTTCGGGCCTCGATCAGGGTATTGGCCTCAAAACGCGGCGGCACATCCTGTTGCGCGTCGATCAGCTTGGCCTGGCGTAATTCCTTTTCCGCCATCTGGAACAGGACTTCCGTGCGGCTGACGCTTTCGGTTAGCGGCAGGCAGAATTCCGCCGCCATACGCATGATCAGCGCCTGGTCGAAAAAGGCCGGAAAGGCCGCCTCATGGGGCCGGAAGATATAGGTCAGCGTCACGTCTTCGGCGTTGGTATGCAGGCGGCGTTCGACAATCTGATAGTCGATACCGCGCCCACGACTTTCCGGGCCGGCAGACAAGGCACGCAGGAAATCATTGGGAAGCTGATAGGCATAATTGAAGTCGGCCACGGGCTTTGCCACCAGCCGGGTCAACCTTTTCTGCGTCGTGGCGAAATTCCACGGATAGGCGGACAGGACCGCGTCGCGGGTGGAGGGGTAGAGCAATCCGGCGGCGACACTTTCCGCCGTGCCGTCCTCGAAACTGGCAATCGGCTCCCCGCCCAGTTTCAACAGCGCGCGGCTGCATATGGCGATACTGCTTAGCGCCAAGGCAAATCTCCCTGGTTGGGCCGTCCCGCCCCGGCACAAAAGCCGGGGCGAAAACAGCAGGTGAAAGGGTCGGGGATCAGTCGGTATTAGTGGCGGAAAGGCTGGACATATCCGCCACGTCCACCACCATGTTGGTGTTGCCGGTCACCGCGAACAGGCCGGTCGTCAGCGTGCCGTCGGTGTCCACGTTGGCAACGATCAGGTCACCAACACGCAGCATATGCGCCGCCTCGTTGAAATAGCCGCTGCTGTCCACATCGGCCGCCAGATCGGGCGTCGTGTAATGCCACATGGTGAAGCCGTTGGCATAGGCGATCACGCTCAGGTCTTTGCTCTGATAGGCCATGATCACACCTCCTTACAGCGCAGGCGGACAATGCCCGTTGCATCGACCAGACCGGCACCCTGGCTCATCATGTTGTTGACGAAATGGGAGGCCCGGTCACCGTGATAGGTGATGTCGGATTTCACATCCTGGCCGGAGGCATGGCCGATGGCCGTTTTGTGATACCAGTAGCAGTAGCGCAGGTCGCTGCCGTCCTTTTTCAGGCCGGAATGCGGCATCCAGAGCGTACCCAGCCAGCGTTTTGCCTGTGTCCCTTTCCAGGGCAGGCTTTCATCGCCCACATAGTCCGCGTTGGAAAACTCCTTGATATCCAGCAACTGGCCCCATTGACGCCAGCCGATGATGGCGAAACGCTGGCCGTCGTCGGGCACATCCGCCTCTCCCAGCATCTCAAAGGCCTTGAGCACCTTTTCCTTGGTCAGGCCGTCACTGTCGGTCAGGCCCGTGCCGGTGCCTTTGGCCTCACGCTCCGCACCCAGACCGTCCAGCTTTTCGATGATCAGCTCGTCGGTCTTGCGGCCCAGGGCATAGGCACCCGCATTGGCGGTGACCATGCGTTCGTCGATATTGGTTTTCAATTCGTCCAGGGAATCGACCCAGTCCCCGGCGTAATAGTCCTGCAGGACCACCTCGATCGGTTCATGGTCGATATTCATGACCGGCACCTTGCCATGACGGGCCTTGGTGCTGGCCGTGCCCTTGCCCACCTTCTGGAAAGTGGTGCTAGACCCTTTGACGTTGTTCTTGCTGCGCACCGTATTGCGCAATTTGGAGCCCATCCGCTGATAGGCTTCGTGCACCTCCGCCTGGAAATGCTTCGTGAATGACTGGTCTACCGAGGTAGACATGGCATCTCCTTCAAAATCGCATCTGTTTTTGGGAAAGGGGGATCGCGGCCGGTTATCGCAGGACCTGGGAAACCAGGGACCAGGGGATGTCCCACAGGGGGCATAAAGATCACTGCGGCCGGCGGCGAACCGGAAAAGGGGATGGGCCGGTGCGAGGAGGCATGGGGCCGGGACGTCTCGGGGCGGTGCCTTTCGGCTCTTCAACGCGTCAGGCGCGCGCCCATCTCCTACAGTCCCACCCAAAGGCGGTTATCCATCCGGGGATACTGATCACAGGAACGATGGTGAAATCTGAGATCGCCTCAACGAGCGATCCATCACCCGTCCCGTGATGATTGAGAGATAGCAAAGGCGTTCCTAAAAGTCAAGAACAAAATGAGAACATATATGACTTTTAGTCTATTCCCCTGAGCGCGTTAAGTGACCAAACCATTTCCATTTTAGATTGCATATCAGAAACAAATAATTTATAGAGTTGCAACTCTAGCACGTAATACCGAGAGGGATTATGGACAGCGCATATCAATGGATATTTAGCGGAGTGGGCACATCTTTTGTTGGTGCAATTTTGTCTCTTTTTTTCGCGTTGGTATCGCGCAAGTTTCGGAATGACGCACGAGACCAAGTAAAAGCAACAAAGGGTAAAATGCTTGCACCTCGGTTGGATAACGCCATTTCCGCACTGCACAGATTAAGGACCCAACCGCAAAAATCGTTCGACCAAGCTTCCGCGCTGATGGGAGAGTTTCTTACCGAATTTCCAAGCCAAACTAAAGAGTACAAACAAGTAGCAGATGCGCAAAGGCTTTGTCACAGCTATCAAACTGTGCTTTCCAGCCAGCAAACGGACGACTTAGCATTCGAAATTCGGACTATTTTGCAGAACGTTTCAGCGGACTTGAAGAACTAAGACACTTAGGATGGCTATTCATGGAATTAGAAGCAGAGATCAAAAAGATCAAATTTCAAATATCTCTGATTGGTGAAGCAATCAGATATAACGAGAACCCACTAACCAGCCTTGTTATCGAGTTGGATTGGTCCGAAGAAGACCTGGAAGCGGCTCATGACTGCTTCGAACAAGCCGAAACTGTCCTCAATAACAATCCACAAGACTTTAATAATGTAATGTTCGAAAAACTCTTCAAGGAAAAATTGGGCGTGGGGTACCAGAGAGTCAAAGCGATAGTGCTGGCATTCTATCGAGAACATCGCTGGACATCCGTGTGCGTAGCCTATGCAAATTCTTTCGGGGACACGCGGCCGTCTGAATTGATGAGCATTACATAAAAATTCACTAGCTCACTTCTCAATATGATCTCAGATCAGACAGAACATACATCCCGCCGCAAAACCGCGCCCTTCCGTCGCTTGCTGGCTTGACCTCTGCGGCTCGCTGGACCAATCTGCGCGTCCATAATTGTTAGGACGTTATTCAGGGGTAAAGCCAATGGCCCACCAGGACTTGCAAGCCGTCATCGACGCGGCCTTCGACAATCGTGACCAGGTATCCACCAGCACCACCGGCGAAATCCGCGACGCCGTCAATGAAGCGCTGGATCTGTTGGACAGTGGTAAGGCCCGCGTCGCCGAGAAGGTCGGCGACGAGTGGCAGGTGAACCAGTGGCTGAAAAAGGCCGTGCTGCTTTCCTTCCGCCTGAACGACATGTCCCTGATCCCAGGCGGCCCCGGCCAGAACAGCGGCTGGTGGGACAAGGTGCCGAGCAAATTCGACGGCTGGGGCGAAAACCGCTTCCGCGACGCGGGCTTCCGCGCCGTACCTAACTGCACCGTGCGCAAATCCGCCTATATCGCGCCGGGCGTGGTGCTGATGCCCTCCTTCGTCAATCTGGGCGCCTATGTGGACAGCGGCACCATGGTCGATACCTGGGCCACCGTCGGCTCCTGCGCGCAGATCGGCAAGGACGTTCACCTGTCCGGCGGCGTCGGCATCGGCGGCGTTCTTGAGCCGCTGCAGGCAGGCCCCGTCGTGATCGAAGACAACTGCTTTATCGGCGCGCGCTCCGAAGTGGTCGAAGGCGTTCGCGTGGGCGAAGGCTCCGTCATTTCCATGGGCGTCTTCATCGGCGCCTCCACCAAGATCGTCGACCGCGCCACGGGCGAGGTCCATATGGGCTATGTCCCGCCCTATTCCGTCGTGGTTTCCGGCTCCCTGCCGGGCAAGCCGCTGCCGGACGGCACGCCGGGCCCGAGCCTCTATTGCGCGGTCATCGTCAAACGCGTGGACGAGAAGACCCGCTCCAAGACCTCCATCAACGATCTGCTGCGCGACTAAAGCCAACCTTCGACTTCATCGCCACCCGCATTTTCGCAAGGTGGCGATGAGTATTATATGCAAATCGTTTACCCGTTCGTTCCGGCGAAAGCCGGAATCTCCCGCATGCCCTTCAGCCGTCTGTATTTGCGGCCCCAGATCCCGGCATACGCCGGGACGAACGGAGTTTTAGTCGGGGTGATGCAAAACTTCACCCGCTTATTCCGGCGCAGGCCGGAATCTCATCCGTGCCTTATCGTTGGACAAACGTCTCGGAACAGTTGCTTTTCCATTCTGTCCTGTTGTCTTTCGAAGAGGAAGACAGTAGGACAAAGGGAAGGCACCGACATGGCCGGGCCCGTCCCGGCCATTTGTCGTTCCGCTATAAGTATTTGAAGCAGGAGTACCCCATGGCCATCGATCCCATTCAGTTCACACAGGACCTTATCCGCTGCCCCAGCGTCACCCCGACGGAAGGCGGCGCATTGGACCTGTTGCAGACTGTTCTGGAAGAGCTGGGCTTCACCTGCACGCGCCTGCCCTTTTCCGAAGAAGGCACGGATGACGTGGACAACCTTTATGCCCGCCTCGGCACCGGCCTGCCGAACCTGTGCTTTGCCGGTCACACCGATGTGGTGCCGGTCGGCACGGAGGCAAGCTGGACCAGTCAGCCCTTTGGCGGGGAGATCAAGGATGGCGTGCTGCATGGCCGTGGCGCGGTCGATATGAAGGGCGCGATTGCCTGCTGGGTCGCCGCCGTTTCCCAGGTTCTGGAGAAAAGCGGCCATCCCGATGGCTCCATCAGCCTGTTGATCACCGGTGACGAGGAAGGCCCCTCCATCAACGGCACCAAGAAGATGCTGCCCGCGCTGGCCGAACGCGGCGAGGAACTCAGCGCCTGCGTGACCGGGGAGCCCACCAACCCCACCAGCCTGGGCGAGATGGTCAAGATCGGCCGCCGCGGCAGCCTGAACGGCTATATCAGTGTTCACGGCACCCAGGGCCATACCGGCTATCCGCATCTGGCAGACAACGCCGCGCATCGCATCGTGGACCTGCTGAAAGTGCTGACCGATTGGGAAATCGACCAGGGGTCGGAGCATTTCCAACCCTCCACGCTCGCCATCTCCACCATCGATATCGGCAATACGGCGACCAACATCGTCCCCGGCGAGGCCAAGGCGGTTTTCAACATCCGCTTCAACGACCTGCATAGTGGCGCGTCGCTGACCGAAGACATCAAAAAACGTCTGGATGCCGCCATCGGCGACGGGCGCTATGATCTGGATATCACGATCTCCGGTGAAAGTTTCCTGACGCCGCCGGGCCAGTTGAGCACGCTGATCGCGGACGCCTGCGAGGCCGCCACCGGCCAGCGCCCGGAATTGAGCACGACGGGTGGTACGTCGGATTCCCGCTTCATCAAAGACTATTGTCCTGTGGTAGACTTTGGTCTGGTGGGTCAGACCATGCATAAGGTGGACGAGCGCGTGCCCGTCGCCGATCTGGAAAACCTGACCGAGATTTACCGCCGCGTGATTGAAGGATATTTCCAGGCCGCATGAGGTTCCGTCTGACCATTCCCGAAACCTATCTGCAGCTTTACGGCGCTTGGCGAACCTTCTGGTTGGACAAACGCGGCATCATGCTGTTCGGCAACACACCGGAGGCTTTGCTGCAAAGCTTCTGGTGCGGGGTTGTCCTGCTCCCGGCCTATGTCCTGCTGCTTGCCCTGCAGCCCGGCTACAGCGCCCTGATGGACCACAACAGCACCGGCAGGCTAGTTTCCGTGGAAACCATCACCTATGTGATGGGCTGGGTTGCCTGGCCGGTCGTGGCACAGCCGATAACCGCCTTCCTGGAACGACGGGACCAGTATTTCAACTATATCTGCGCCTATAACTGGGTGTCCGCCCCGATGCTGGCGCTGTTCCTTCTGTTATCGGTGATCGAAACCCTGCTCCCGCTGCCGGAGATTGTTACAATCGGCCTCACAATCGGCGCGATTTTCTGGCGGCTTTTCCTGCATAGCTTTGTGATCCGCAACACGCTGCAGATTACGGGCATGGCGTCCATCCCGTTGATTATATTCGATTTCATTCTGGGCCAGATGATTCTGGTCTGGCGGCACGGGCTTTTGCTGACCGCCGCAATGTAACGGCGGCCCTGTCAACGGCCTAACCCGCGTCGGGATAGGTGACCGTGGTCAGATAGAGGCCGCAGGCCGGTGCGGTCGGCCCAGCGGCGGAACGATGCCGGGCCTCAAGCGCCTGTTTCACATCCTCTTTGGTCCAGCGCCCGTCGCCTACCTGACGAAGGGTGCCGACAAAGTTGCGCACCTGATGATGCAGGAAAGAGCGCGCCGCCACATGGACATGGATCTCATCGCCGACCCGTTCGATATCCAGACGATCCAGCGTTTTGACCGGTGATTCCGCCTGACATTCCTTGGCGCGGAAACTGGTGAAATCATGATTGCCGATCAGGACCTGGGCGGCATCATGCATGGCCTCCGCATCCAGCCGCTTGTTCACATGCCAGACCTTGCCCCGGTCCAGCGTCGGCGGCGGGCGGCGATCCAGAATACGATAGAGATAGGCCCGGCCGGTCGCGGAAAAGCGGGCGTGGAAATCCTCGCTCACTTCTTCCGCCTCCAGAACCGCGATCGCATGGGGTTTCAGATGATAATTGACGGCCTCGCGGATCTTTCGCGCTTCCATCGGCTTTTCCAGATCGAGATGGGCAACCTGGCCCAGGGCGTGGACGCCGGAATCCGTGCGTCCGGCCCCCTGGACCAGAACCTGTTCGCCGGAAAATCCCTCTACGGCTTCTTCCAAAGCCTGCTGTACGGATGGCCCATTGGCCTGGCGCTGCCAACCAACGAACTTGCCGCCATCATATTCGATCAGGATTTTCCAACGCGTCATTACTTACTGCCGATTGCTTACTGTTTCTTATTGCCGTCGTGCTTCATTTTCATGGAGCTGTCGGCACCATAGCCGACCGATTCCACTTTCACCGATACCGTCGTATCGCCGGATTTCTCAAAATGCAAAGTCAGATCGAAGTTTTCACCTTCGACAAAGGGCTTTTTCAGGCCCATGAACATCACATGATAGCTACCGGGCTTCAATTCGGCCATGCCTTCGGCAGGCACGGGCACAAACGGAACCTGGCCCATTTTCATGACGCCGTTGGCATCCATTTTATGGGTGTGCAGCTCAACCCTTTTGGCAACATCGGAACTGGCCGAAACCAGCTTGTCGTCGGCTTTTCCCATATTGTGGATGGTCATGAAAGCACCCCCGGCCTTGGCCTGGGCCGTGGCGCTGGCGCGCGCCCAAGGGTGATCGATCTTGAGATCGCCAAGCTTGTATTCATGGGCCAGGGCAGCGGAAGACATCATAGCGGCAGCCACAACGGCTGCGGAAATCAGGCGTTTCATTGATAACTCCATTCTCAACGCAAATTTTTGGATAAAGGACCAAACAAATTGTCAGCCGGTAAGAGGGATGGGGTCCCTCAGGCGACAGGGGGTCCTCGGTTGAGAACGCGATAGACCGCGACTTTTGCCGGCGACTGATCTGGAGGAAGAGGAATGGATCCTTCAACCGGCCACTGCGTCGGACCTACCGGTACGATCTCGTCGGGAATGACAAAAGTGACATGACAGGCAGCCTTACAGAAAAAGCAAAGCTCGTCTGCACCTGCGGGGCTGTCTGCCGATGGGGACTTGTTTTGCTGCTGCTGGGTGAACCAGCCGCAGGTAAAAAACGCGCTGTTGACATCCTGGCTTGCAGCGGCAAAGCCGCTGGCCACAGGCATCAGAATAGCGAGGTAAACGCCAAACAGGGCGAAGCCATATGCCAGATGGTATATGCGTCCTGCCCGTTTCATGTGTTTTGCGCTACTCCCGGCCGATGTCGTCCATGTTGAACGGCGTATTCTGGTAAACGTCGTTGATCCAATTCGCAATTAGCAGATGTGCGTGTGCCCGCCAAGTATTAAGAGGCACCTGCGACGGATCGTCCTGCGGGAAGTAGTATTTCGGAGGATTGATCTCCAGTCCTTGACTTACGTCACGATCATATTCGTCTTTCAGCGTCGTCGCGTCATATTCAAGATGATTGAACATATAGACCTGACGCCTGCCGCGATCGCGGACAATACAGACCCCGGCCTCGTCCGATTCCGCCAGAATCTCCAGGCCCGGCACCTTTACGATATCCTCCTTCGTGGTTTCTGTATGTCGGGAAACCGGCACCGGGAAGCTATCTGCAAAGCCACGCAGCAGAATGGAATGCTTTTTAACGATATGATGCGGGAACAGGCCAAAAATCTTGTCATCAAGCTGGTGTTTCGGCACCTGGTAAAAATGGTACAGAGCCGCCTGCGCGCCCCAGCAGATATTCAATGTGTTGAAGACATTGCTTTGGGTCCAATCGAAAATATTCGATATTTCCTCCCAATAGGCGACGTCCTCGAACGGCAAAGTCTCCACCGGCGCCCCCGTGACGATCAGACCGTCAAATTTCTGATCCTTGATCTCTTCCCAGGGTTTGTAGAAGTCCAGCATATGCTGCTTGGACACGTTGGTCGGCGTATAGCTGCCGGTCGTCACCAGCGTCAGTTCCACCTGTAGCGGGGTCGCCCCGATCAACCGGGAAAAATGTATCTCGGTTTTTTCTTTCAAGGGCATCAGGTTAAGCAGTGCGATACGCAACGGTCGGATATCCTGACGCGCTGCCTCGGACTCCCGCATCACGACGAGACCTTCCCCCTCCAGGAATTTTCGCGCAGGCAACGTATCGGGAATCTTGATCGGCATTGCTCAGATACTCCTCACCCCACTGTCGGTTCCGGTATCAGATCACCCATCCGATTTACCGGAACATTCGTACAGTATAAAGAACAATGTCTCTATATCGGGGCCACAGGAGTTTCTGTCAAGAAAAGCGTGCAAAAAGAAACGGCATCCGCGGAAGGCAGATGCCGTATAGTCCACCCGCATAGGAGGTTTCGACTAGCTGTAGACTGCCCATTTGGCTTTGTGAATGCCGCATTCGGTCTTGCCATTGCCCATCCAACGGCCAGAGCGCACATCCGCACCCTCAACCGGCTTGGCGGTGCATGTGGCGCAACCGATCGACAGATAACCCTGATCAAACAGGGGGTGCCGGGGCAGGGCGAAATTCAGGTAATAGTCTTCGATCTGCTCTGCCGTCCAATCGGCAAGCGGATTGATTTTCACGCGGCCTTCGTCGCTCTCGAAAACGGGAAGCTGCTTACGCGTACCGCCATGGAACCTTTTGCGGCCAGTAATCCAGGCATCGAAACCTTCAAGTGCCAAATCCAACGGGCGAACCTTGCGGATATCACAGCATTTGTCCGGGTCTGACTCCCAAAGCGTTCCACTGGGGTCCTCCTGTTGCAAATGCAAATCCTTGGGGGTCAGGACCCGCACATCGCGAAGACGAAGGCGATCCACCAGCAGGTCACGATAGGCCAGCGTCTCGGGGAAATGCTTGCCGGTATCGAGGAACAGAACCGGCGTCGCGGGATCGACGCGCGCAATCAGATCGAGCAGCACTGCCGCCTCTGCACCGAAGGAGGACACAATGCCTATACGACCCGGATACACTTCCAGCAAAACCTTGTGCAACAGTTCCTGCGTCGACAGCCCGGAGAGCTTATCCTCCAGGAATGCCGCATCCGTGGATGCCTGTTCCAAAGAAATATTCTGCTCGACTTTCAAGGCCTGAGTCATGGGCATATCCCACCTTTCATCCTAATCCTTATTATTTACTAGAATGACATGTGGTATGGCGTCAATATATTTACAACAACAATAATGTATTTTATATAATACACATCTTTATACTGTTATTAAGACCTTCCCTTTGCCCCTTAAAAAGCATAGAATAAGAGTGTTCGGTACGGGTGGAACTGCCCGGCGGGCAATCGTATTGAGACTTTGAGATGTACGTTTCGAACGGAAGCGCAATAACGGCATTGGCGGCCCCACGCGCGGTGAGCGGGCCGATGCAGACGGCTGCGCAAATCAAAGCCGGTCCAGCCACTTCAACGGCAACACTGAACACCCACACCACCAGGAAACAGCCGCTATTAAGTTCAACTGCATTCGCAACCCTGCAGGAAACCTCCCCCGCGCGCCTGTCGACCAAACGGCTGGAGGCACCATCCGCAGACGGCAAGAAAGACGGCGGGGCCAATACAGACAGCACATCATCGACCGACAGCCCCAAAGACGATGAAAAAAAGAAAACGGAAGAAGAGCAGGGCCAGGACAAGCAGAAAAAAGAACTGACCCCGGAGCAGCAACTCCTTGTTGAACAGCTCCAACAACGCGACGCACAGGTCCGGCGGCATGAACAGGCGCATGCCTCCGTCGGTGGACAATATGCCGGGTCGCCCAATTATGAATACACAGTTGGTCCTGACGGACGCCGCTATGCGACCGGCGGCGAGGTTCAGATTGACGCCGGTAAAATCTCAGGCGACCCGGAGGCCACCATCAGAAAGCTGCAGGTCGTCCGCCAATCCGCGCTGGCGCCCGCCGACCCCTCTCCCCAGGATCAGCGGGTCGCGGCCACCGCCAGCCAGGGTGTGAATGAAGCACGCGCAGATCTCAGGGAACTTAAGGCTCAGGAAGACCGCGACGAAGCCGAGGAACAGGCTGCAAAAAAGGCTGATGAGAAAGCAACCAGCACAAAAGACGAAACGCCCGCGGCAAACAAGGATACCGCCACCGCCGACAATGAGGGACAGGCAGGGGGACAAAACACCGGCGAGACCGGAAACAGCGTCCAGTTCAACCGGGATGGCGTCTCTTCCGCACAGGCCGCCAACGCCTTCGAACAGGCAATCCAGCTTACCCCGCCAACGACAAACGGCGCGGAGGTCGTTCAAGACACCTTCCGCGCCGTTCAGGTCACCGCATAGATTTCGGAATATCCGTCTTACTTCGGTTGCATCCGCAACGCGCTGTCCAAACGGACGACCTCGCCATTCATGATCGCATTATCGACCATATGCAGAACAAGCTTGGCATATTCTTCCGGTTTGCCGAAACGCGACGGGAAGGGCAAGGTCGATGCCAGGCTGTCCTGAACCTCCTGCGGCATTCCGAGAAGCATCGGGGTTCCGAAGAGGCCCGGCGCAATGGCATTCACCCGGATACCGGATTTGGCAAATTCGCGTGCCGCCGGCAATGTCAGGGCGACGACCCCGCCTTTCGACGCAGCATAGGCCGCCTGACCGATCTGGCCTTCAAAGGCGGCAACCGATGCCGTGGAGACGATCACACCGCGTTCACCATCCGCATTGGGGTCGCGCTTTTGCATCTGGGCCGCCGCAAGGCGCATGATGTTGAAGGTGCCGACCAGATTTACCTGAATGACTTTGTTGAAATCTTCCAGGGCCTGAGGACCTTCTCTGCCAACGATGCGTTTTGCAGGCGCGATGCCCGCACAATTGACCGCAATACCACAGGGGCCGAGCTGTGCTTCGACGTCCGCCATTGCCTGTTCCGCGCTGACCGCATCCGACACATCGCATTGCAGGGCAATCCCGCCGATCTCATCGGCAACGGCCTTGGCTTTGTCCAACCCCATATCCAGGATCGCCACCTTGGCCCCGGCAGACGCCAACGCGCGCGCCGTTCCTTCTCCTAGGCCGGACGCTCCACCAGAAACAACGGCAACAACATCTTTCACATCCATCTCGGGCTCCTCCCAAATCTCATGTTTGGCCGTTTATAACAAAGCAAAGCGTCACCGCCAAGATTTTCCATACGCATGCGTATGGACCTCCATACGATCACGTATGCGCAGCCCGTTTTGCCAGCACGCGTTCCCGATGGGCAATGTATAGGGCACTACCGATGATGACTGCCGCGCCAATCCAGGTGAAGGTATCCGGGACCTCTCCAAAAGCAAAATAGGCAATCAGCGCGACGAAGGGCAGACGCAAATAGTCGAATGGCATGACCATGGATGCATCCGCGGCGGCAAAACTGCGCGTCACACTGGTCTGGCTGATTGCGGCAATCCCCCCGATTGCACAGCCAATCCCCCACATCTCCAATGTCATCGGTTTCCACACCCAAAGCGCCAGCGGCAGCGTCAATAAGGTCATCCCCAGATTGGTATAAATCATGATCCGGAGAACAGGCTCGCTACGCGTCAGCGATTTGGCGATCAACGCCGCCGCCGTCATGGAAACCGCAGCCGCGACCGCTGACAATGTGCCGATGCCGACCTCGGTCGCGCCGGGCCGAATAACGATCAGGACTCCCAGAAAGCCAATCGTCACAGCAACCCAGCGACGCAGCCGGACGACCTCCCCCAAAAGCAGTGCCCCACCCACCGTGATGAGAATCGGCGCACTGAATGTAATCGTGGTCGCCTGGGCCATCGGGATTTGGGCAATCGCAAAGACGAAAAAAAGCATCCCGCCGGTGGACCCCGCGCTTCTGGAAAAATGACGGAACGGAAGGTCCGTTTTCAAAACCGACAGACCTTCCCTGCTCAGGGCCCTTAGCAAAAAGGGAGACAGGACCAATAGCGCAACAACGCTACGTAAAAAGCCGATTTGAAACGGATGCATCCCCATATCCGCCGCCGCACGGACAAGCCCGTTCATAACAGCAAATAAGGCCGCCGCCAGAACCATCCAGGCGGCACCGGCCATCGGGAAAGTCGACCGCGGCAGCGAAAAAATCCGTTCTTCGTTTATATGCACTGCAGCAAACCCTTGAGAAATCGTTGTGAACAGTGCTATCCCAAGAGACAACAAGCTGCAAACAGCAAGCGACGCAGTCAATTACGCAGGGAGCGCCCATGATGAGCCAACCGCTTTGGACACCATCCGCCACACGTATCGCAAAATCCAATATCACTTCCTTTGCCAAGGCACTGGAACTGGAACATGGTGTCAGCCTGCCGGACTATGCCGCCCTGCATGACTTCTCCATCAATGAAATGGAGAAATTCTGGAGTTCCTTCTGGGAGTTTGCCGATATCAAGGCCCAGACCAGGGGCGAAGAGGTTCTGATTGACGCGGACAAGATGCCGGGTGCTCAGTTCTTCCCGGGCGCGAAGCTGAACTTCGCCGAAAACCTGCTCACCAAACGCGACAACAACACCGCAATCGTGTTCTGGGCGGAAGACAAGGTTAAACGCCGCCTGACCTGGAAAGAGCTCTATGACGGTGTCTCCCGCCTGTCCCAGGCCCTGCGCGACCTGGGCGTGAAGCCCGGTGACCGCATTGCAGGCTTCGTTCCCAATATGCCGGAAACCGTGATGGCCATGCTGGCTGCGACCGCCATCGGCGCGATCTGGACGTCCTGTTCTCCCGATTTCGGTATCCAGGGTGTGTTGGACCGCTTCGGACAGACCGAGCCGGTCGTCCTGTTTACCGCCGACGGCTATTTCTACAACGGCAAAAGCCACGACTCTCTGGGCCGGGTGAAAGAAATCGCGGGCGAACTGTCGAGCCTGCGCAAGGTTGTTGTGATGCCGCTGGTTGATGATGATCCGGAAGTTCACAACATTCTGGGCGCGGAAACCCTGGAAGATTTCATCGAAGACTTCGAGCCGAAAGACATCGAGTTCGAAATGATGCCGTTCAACCACCCGGTCTACATCATGTATTCCAGCGGCACGACCGGAAAACCGAAGTGCATCGTGCATGGTGCAGGCGGCACCCTTTTGCAGCAGAAGAAGGAGCATCTCCTTCACTGCGATGCCAAGCCGGGTTCCCGCGTGTTCTATTTCACCACCTGTGGCTGGATGATGTGGAACTGGCTGGTGGCTGCCCTGTCCTGCAAGGCGACGCTGATGTTGTTTGACGGCTCCCCCTTCGCGCCCAGTGGCAATATCCTGTTTGATTATGCCCAGGAAGAAGAAATCACATTCTTCGGCACCTCCGCCAAATGGATCGACGCCTGCAGCAAGGCAGAACTCCGGCCGATCGATACCCATAACCTGGGCAGCGTGGAAACAATCACGTCCACCGGCTCGCCGCTGGTGCCGGAAAGCTTTGACTATGTCTATGACGCCATCAAGAAAGACGTCCTGCTTGCCTCCATTTCCGGCGGCACGGACATTCTGAGCTGTTTCATGCTGGGCGTGCCGATCCTGCCGGTCTGGAAGGGTGAAATCCAGGTAGCGGGCCTCGGCATGGCAGTCGACGTCTTCGGCGAAGACGGCAAGACCGTCGAAGGCGACAAGGGCGAACTGGTCTGCACCAAGCCTTTCCCGTCCATGCCGGTCGCTTTCTGGAATGACCCGGATGGCGCGCGTTACAAAGGTGCCTATTTCAAGCGTTTCGACAACATCTGGCACCATGGGGATTTTGTCTCCCGCACGGAACACGGCGGCTACGTCATTTTCGGCCGTTCCGATGCGACCCTGAACCCCGGCGGCGTGCGGATCGGCACGGCGGAAATCTATCGCCAGGTTGAAGGCTTTGCCCAGGTTCTGGAATCCATTGTGATCGGTCAGGAATGGAAAGGAGACACGCGCGTCGTGCTCTTTGTCCGCCTTGCACCGGGCGCGACGCTGGACGAGGATTTGCAGCGTGCCATCCGCTCCCACATCCGCCAGCAGTGCACTCCGCGCCATGTGCCCGCAAAAATTGTCGCTGTCGACGATATCCCGCGGACCCGCTCCGGCAAGATCACCGAACTTGCGGTTCGCGACATTGTCCATGGCCGTCCGGTGAAAAACCAGGAGGCCCTGTCCAATCCGGAGGCCCTGGCACTCTACAAAAACATTCCGGAACTTCAGGAAGATTAAGCTTCCCGGATCAAGGAACAGAAAAGGGGGAAAGCCTGCCGCTTTCCCCCTTTTTTATTATGCCATGACAAAGTCCGGGTTATGCTTCCAAAACTCTGGCGAGGCGGTCCACCGCCTCCGCCATCTGTTCCTCCGGCACCGCGGCATAGCCTAAAAGCAAGCCCTGGTGACCGTTGCTCGCCGCATAGTAGGAAGACAGGCAGGATAGAGACAGCCCCTTGTCACGGGCGCGTTCCACCGCCTCGACATCCGTCATCCGCGCCGCCAGTTCCGGTCTGAACCGCGCCATGACATGCATTCCGGCTTCCGACGGGGCAACATCCAGCAAATGCCCGACGCGCGCCTGCAGGACAGACAGCAGTTTTTCCTGCCTTTGGCTATAGAGCTTGCGGGTCCGCCGGAGATGCGCCGCGAAGAACCCTTCCTCGATAAAGGTCGCCAGGGCGGGCTGCGCAATCGTGCTTGGATGATCGTCAAGCGCCGCGCGCGCCGCACGGAATGGCTCTGTCAGGTCCGGCGGCACAACCAGATAGCCAAGACGCAGGGACGGGAACATAACCTTGGAGAAGCTGCCCACATAGACAACGCGCCCATCCCGGTCGAGGCCCTGCAAGGCCGCCAGCGGCCGCCCGCCATAGCGGTACTCGCTGTCATAATCATCCTCGATGACCCATCCGTCGCCGCGCGACGCCCATTCCAACAGCTTCAAACGCCGCGCCAGTGTCATCGTCACACTCAACGGGAACTGATGGGAGGGTGCTACACAGGCAAGCCGTGCTTCCGGCGCCATGCGTTCACCCGCATCGACGTCGAACCCCTCGTCATCCACCGGTACAGGAATCAGTTCCGCCCCGGCCGCCATCAGGGCACCACGAACGCCCGGATAGCCCGGTTCCTCAACCAGAACCGGATCACCATCGTCAAGCAGGACATGCGCCGCCAGCCCGATGGCCTGTTGGGCACCGGATACGATAATCACCTGTTCCGCATCACAGCGCACGGCACGCGCCGTGCGCAGATATCCAGCAATAGCCTCACGCAGCGGCAAATAGCCTGCGGGTTCTGCATTGGCGAGCAGATCAATTGGCGGACGCCGCCAGGCCTTCGACATCAAACGGGACCAGACATCGAAAGGAAAATCGGCCACATCCGGCATACCAACGGAAAAGGCCGGGCTGCGGCGGCCACGCGGCTGACGCAGGGACGCAAGGCGCTGCCCGCGCTTGGACAGGCCGCGCCGCCTCGGCGTCGCCCCGTCCCGGTCGACAATCTTTCCCTTGGTCGCAAGCGCCTCTTCGGGCAGTTCCCCGGACACGAAAGAACCGGCCCCGACCTTTCCTTCCAGATAGCCTTCCGCCAGCAACTGATCGAAAGCCGCCGCCACGGTGTTTCTGGAAACCGCAAGGTCTTTTGCCAGCGTCCGTGTCGATGGCAGGCGTTCCCCGCCGACAAGACGCCCGGACAGGATCATTTCCCGGAGCTGATCATAGAGTTGCCGATGCATGGGCTTGTCAGAAGACCGTTCCAACGCAACCGGCAATAACGCTGCTCTATCTGTTCGCCGCATTCAAAATGGCCCCTTCACTTAGTTAACATTGGACCTTTCAATCATGCCAATTTCTTTTTCTATAGGAGCAGATTTTGAAAGTGACAAGCCCAGAAGCGTACCGAGACAATGCAACACAGAGACAAAGACCAGACCGACAACAGCTTTAACCCGACCAATGTGTCACGGGTCAAACGCGAGCATCAGCGGGGCGCCTATGACAAGGAAACCGTGTTTGGCATCCTGGATGCTGCCCCCTTCTGCCACGTCGGCTATACCATCGAAAACCGCCCCTATGTGACGCCGACGCTGCACTGGCGGGAAGGCGAGCGGATCTATTGGCATGGGTCCAGCGCCAGCCGCATGCTGCGCCAGGTCAAGACAGGCGTGCCCGTCTGCGTGACCGCCTCGCTGTTTGACGGCTATGTCCTGGCGCGTTCCGCCTTCCATCACAGTGCCAACTATCGCGCCGTCATGGCCTTTGGCACGGCCCATATGATCGAAGACCGCGATGAAAAGGAACAGTCCCTCAAAGTCATGATGGATCAGCTCTGGCCCGGCCGTTGGGAAGAACTCCGACCGATGTACGAACAGGAACTGAAGGCCACAACCGTGGTTGCCATGGATATCGAGGAAGCCTCTGCCAAGACACGCAGCGGTCCGCCCGTGGATGACGAAGAAGACTATGACCTGCCGATCTGGGCGGGTGTTGAACCCATTGTGCATGGGACCGGCACTCTGGAAACAGACCCGCGGATGCTGCCCGGCGTACCGCTGCCTGATTATCTGAAATAACGGCCTGCCGCCGGGACTGGACCTTTCGTCACTTTCCCCGTAAACAAGCCCAACGCAGCTTGAGGGGAAAGTGACATGCGCATTTATCATCTCGCCCGTAAAGCCGCCTGGGCCGAGGCGGAAAAATCCGGTGTCTATACCGGAACGCCGGAGGACCGGGCGGACGGATTCATCCATTTTTCCACCGCAACACAGGTCGAGGAAAGCGCCGCCAAGCATCGCGCAGGCGAAACAGACCTGCTGCTGGTATCCGTGGACGAGGACAGGCTGGGCGACGGCCTGAAATGGGAACCGTCCCGCGGTGGACAACTTTTCCCCCATCTCTACGGCGACATGCCGCTGACGGCAGCCATCGAAATAGTCCCGCTGCCACTGGGTGATGATGGCCTGCACCAGTTCCCCGCATTGACGGAGGAAGTGTAGGATGTCGCTTTCGGATTTCGCCCTGCCCTTTCTACGCTGTCTCAACCCGGAGACCGCCCATAACCTGACCCTGAAAGCCCTGAAAATGGGGTTTGGGCCGAAAGAATTTTCCGGTGATGACAGGATTCTGCACACCCGCGTCTGGGACCTGAACTTCCCGAACCCCGTGGGATTGTCCGCCGGATTTGATAAAAATGCCGAAGTGATCGACCCCATGCTGGAAACCGGACTGGGTTTTGTCGAGGTCGGTTCCATCACCCCGCGCCCGCAGCCGGGTAATCCCAAGCCGCGGATTTTCCGCCTGCCCAAGGACGGCGCGGTCATTAACCGCCTGGGGTTCAACAACAAGGGCATCGACTATGCCGCCCACAATCTGTCCCGCCATCGCAACGGGATCGTGGGTGTCAATCTGGGCAAGAACAAAGACAGCGAGGACGCGGCGGAAGATTATGCAAAGGGCACGTTGAAACTGGCCCCTTATGCAGGCTATCTGGTGATCAACGTTTCCTCGCCCAATACACCGGGCCTGCGCGCCCTGCAAGGCAAGGATGACCTGATCGTCCTGGTTGAAGCCGTCAAAGGCGCGCGAGCATCCGTTTGCCCCGACCGCAAGCCCCCCATCCTGGTCAAGATCGCACCGGACCTGACAGACGCCGACGTTCAGGATATCGTCGCCGTGGCCCAGACCACCGATGTGGATGGCCTGATCGTTTCCAATACGACAATCGCCCGGCCCGACAGCCTCAAGGAACAGGACAAGGCCGGTGAGACAGGCGGCCTCAGCGGCCTTCCCGTCTTTGGCCCGTCGACCGAGATGCTGCGCCAGGTTTACCAGCTCACCGAAGGGAATATCCCGCTGATCGGTGTTGGCGGAATCGCCAGCGGCCACGATGCCTATCTGAAGATCCGCGCCGGTGCATCGCTGGTACAGCTTTATACCGCGCTCATCTATCACGGGCCGTCGCTGATCCCCCGGATCAAACGTGAATTGGCGGAATTTTTGCGCCGCGACGGCTTTGCCTCCATCATGGAGGCGGTCGGCGCCGATCATCGCGAGGGTGCATAACAGCACGCAGCACTGGTCAAGGGTCTGTTTTCCCTATATGACTGAAGTGGGTTTGGTATCGGCGAAAACCGGTATCGATACAGGGTTAACCGTCTATCCGGGGGAGGCGTGGGCGCAACCTGGCATATAATTCTGACAGCAGGCTATGTGGTCCTCGGCTTGATCACAGCCTTTGTCGTGCCCGCAATCTGGCCGGAGGTCGGCACCCTGACGGGCATCCTGTCCGGTGTCGTTGTCGCCCTGGGCTTTGGCCTCGGCCATGAGGCCTACCGCCGCAAGAACTTCGAAAACCAGACCCACCGCCACATGCTCGCGTTGAAAAAGGCCTATGACCAGCACAAGCTGGAACTGGCAGAAATGCGCGTGGAACTGTTCCAGCAGGCCGCCGGAGGCATTCCGACCCGTACGGCCCCGGCCCCGCAGGAGACATTCAGCCCACCCCCCGTACCGCAGGCGCCGCCGGTGGCACCGCAACCATCATCGGCCCCTGCGTCTGATGACGCACAGCCCGCTGCCCCGGACATGGTTGAGCCGACGGACCCGCGCGAGGAAGTTGCCATTGAGGCCGAGGTGAAAGTCCTGCGCTCGCTCGTGGAGCAGCTTTATAAAGAGGATATCCCGACCTCGGCGCGCAAAAGCAAATCGGCTGGCGACAGCGGAGGCGACAAGAGCCGGATCGGCCTGCGGGTTGTTGGAAAGAACGGCAGGAACAACATCCTGGAAACGGTGAAGGAGGCACTGCGCAACGAACGCGTTGACCTCTACCTTCAGCCCATCGTCAGCCTGCCACAGCGCAAACGCCGCTTCTTCGAGTGTTTCAGCCGCATCCGCACCGCCGATGGAAACACCTTACAGGCGGACCAGTTCATGCCTGTGGCCCGCAAGGAAGGGCTGGAAGCAACTGTCGACAACATCCTTCTCTTCCGCTCAGTCCAGTTGCTGCAGAAAGTACGCGCCCATGACTATTCCATGGCATTCTTCTGCAACCTCTCGCCCAACAGCCTGTCCGATGAAAGCTTCCTGCAGGAATTCACCCGCTATATGGAAAGCCACCAGGATTTGGCCCCCAGCCTGGTTCTTGAGTTGAGGCAGTCGGATATCGAAGGCCGCCTGGAGGCCCTGACCCCGCATCTGGATCGCCTGGGGCGGCTGGGTTACCGTTTTGCGTTGGACGGCGTCACACAGTTTGACCTGGATGTGGGTGCACTTGCCCAGCGTCACTTCCATTTCGTCAAAGTCAATGCCGAGGCCCTTGTGAACCGTTTCAAGGCCAGCCCCGGAGGTGGTGAGGTTCGCAGCCTCAAACAGCAGTTGGATGATCGCGGCATCGACATGATCGTGGAACATATCGAAACCGAGCAGATGTTGATTGAACTGCTGGACTTCAATATTGATTACGGACAAGGCTTCCTGTTCGGTGAGCCGCGCATGAGCAAAGACCCGTCCGCGGGTGGCATGCGCGCCGGTTGACCTTCGGGACACAGCCTCTTTCTCAGGCTTTTCAAGGACCCGCCCCGCCATGCATACCAACCTGATCCCCGGCCTGTCCGCTGTGGTGGATGACTACGACCTGTTCCTGATCGACCAGTGGGGTGTGCTGCATGACGGCGAGAACCTACACGATGGTGCGCTAAACACGTTGCAGGAGCTTCGCAAGACGGGCAAAACGGTGATCATCCTGTCCAACTCAGGCAAGCGTGTCGAAGACTCCTACGCCCGGATGGCGCGCATGGGCATCACCCGCGACCTGTATGACCATGTGGTGACGTCGGGCGAATTGGTCTATCGGAATTTCCAGGCCAAGGAAGACCCTGTCTTCAAAAGCCTGGGCCGCAAATTCATCGCCTTTACTTGGGGTGAAGCCAATATTTCAGTCGCCGAAGGCTCCGGCCATGAGAAGGTCGACAGCGTGGAAGAGGCGGATTTCATCCTTTGCACCGGTACGGACCAGGGTGACCTTGAATATTATCGCCCCTTCCTGGAAAAGGCCTTGGAACGCAAACTTCCCCTGATCTGCGCCAACCCGGATTTCGTCAGCGTCGCCCCAGACGGCAGCCTGAACATGTGCCCGGGCATGGTCGCCAAGGAATATGAAGATATGGGCGGCACCGTCCGCTGGCACGGCAAGCCGCTGCTGGAAACCTACGAATACTGCAAAAGCCTCGCGCCGGGGTGTGACCGTATCCTGGGCATCGGGGATTCCCTGCGCCATGACGTAAAAGGGGCCAATGACGCGGGTGGTCATTCGCTCTTTGTCTGCGGCGGCATCCACGACCATGAAATCGGCCACCCGCCAAGCCATGTCGCGCTGGCAAATCTGTTTGATATTTACGGGATAGAGCCGACCTATTCGGTCGAAAATTTCCGCTGGTAAGCGGGAAAGCCCCTTAAAGGGCCGGACTTACATGAAAGTCCGGCCGATCTGGGCGAGTTTCTCATAGTCGGCCATATCGTTATAGATATAGGCGCAGAAGCGAATCCAGAGACGATCCGCAAAGGGTTTCACCTCAACTTCGAGGTTAAATTCATGCCGCAGGCGAAGCTGCAGCTCTTCCGCAGCCTTGGCCGTGCCCTTTTCTGCACCGGGCCATTCAACGGTCGTCATGAAGGCCGTCATGCGGTCCGATGCCCCGCGTTGCGTTCCCCATGCTTCCGCCAGCATATTCGCACCATCCCGAACCAGGGTCCGGCAATAGTGGTATATCTCCTTCTCACCCCATTGGGCCCGGAAGTCGATGGCATCCTGTACGGACAGATAGGGCGTGAAATCCTTGGTACCGGGCCAATCGAATGCCCGGATATAACCTTCACCCACATAATGGCTGATCGTCGTCGGGCGAAGCGAGCTTTGCCGGTCCGCATGGGTCCAGATGAAACCACATCCCCGTGGAGCGCCCAGCCATTTATGGGCATTTCCCACGTACCAGGCAGGGTCCTGGTCATTAAGGCGCAGCGGCACCGAACCGGGCGCATGCGCGCCGTCCACCAGAACCGGAATCCCGCGATCGGCACATTCATGGATAATTTCATGCACCGGCAGCTTCAAGGCTGTCATGGAGGTTATATGATCCACGACAACAAGGCGGGTTCGCGGGGTCACGCGGCTCATGATCGCATCGGTCGCGTCTCCCGGATCGTGGATCGGGAAGGGCACATGGGCAAAAGAAAGGCGGGCACCGGCCCGCTCACATACAAATTCAAGAGTTCTCAGCACTGCGCCATAGGCATGGTCGGTAGTAACCACCTCATCACCCGGCAATAGAACCAGGGACCGTAGCACCGCATTCACGCCCGTGGAGGCATTGTCGACGAAGACGATATCATCCCCATCGCCGCCCAGGAATTTGCCCACTGCCGCCGCCGATTGGCGCAGTCGATCCGGCAATTCCTCGCGCAGGAAACGCGCGGGCTGGCGGTCGATAGTCCGGCGCAGTTTTTCGGCGGCATCCAAAACGGGATTGGAGGTAACACCGAAAGCACCGTGATTCAGATAGGTGCAGCCCTCTTCCAAGGGCCAGAGGTGACGTGCTTCACGCCCCCAGGAAACCGAATCCGCATCGCACATCGCGACGGAAGAGTCATTCATGCTCATATCCGAAAATGATATCCCACTCACACTCAAGACTCGGACTTTTGACCCTTAATTTCCCTTGGTCAAGCTCTTTTGGAACAGAAGCTAATATTGGGGAGATATTTTATTCCGACTCTTTCCGCCAGGCGAGAAGCACCAGCATCGCAACCACCAGAAGTGACAGCCAGGCCGGCAGCAGCGAGACCATCCGCAGCCCCGTCACGTCATAGTCGTTGTTACGGCGCAGACCAATCCAGCCGGGCCCGTCCATACGATGCGATGCCTGCACCAGACGCACCGTCGGCAAGCCATCCTCCAGCCAACGCGCACTGCCACCGCTTTCCGCCACCAGCGGGGCCAGAGGTTTTTCTGACGAGACCACCTCCCGCAGTTCCGGACCGGCCGCAGCGCCGGTTGCAACCAGGGCCGACCTCTCGCCATCGCTAACACGATAGAGGCCGCTTTCCGTCAGGGGCATATCCCCCTGATATCGACCATTGCCGATATGCTTCAAGCGCAGATTCCGCGTCTGCCCCGACGGCTCGATGACCTCGACCTCGGGCGACACAGGCATCAGGCTCCTCATTTCAACATGCAATCGCCCGTTTCGCTCGCTGGCGCGAAGATCATTTTCCTCCAGCTCAGGCTCTTTCATCAACCAATGGGCCAGACGCCTGATCAATTCCGCATAAGGACCACCGCCTTCATAGCCCCGCGCCCAAAGCCAAAGCTGGTCGCTGGTGATCTGTGCTACCCGGCCCTCGCCAACGCGGTCTACCATCAAGATCGGACTGTTATTCAGCCCCGTCATCAGGACATTGCCCGCACGCGGCGTGACCTCCACCTGCCGGAACCAGCGGCCCCAGCGAATATCATCATCGGTTGAGATCACCGGCCCGCCCGGCAGCCTTGCGGTGATCGGATGCCGGATACCTTCGTCGGTCAGCCGGGGCTTGAAGCCTCTTTCGATGACAGCACCGGTCGGCGCGCCGGGCAGTATCTCCCCCAGGGCCGTCTGGAAAAGACTGTAGGGACCGGCAAACCCGGGGCCCGCCACTTCCAGCAACGCCCCGCCGCGCCGGACAAAATCGGTAATGTTGCGCAGGTAGAGCGTTGGGAGAACGCCACGTCGCCGATACCGGTCGAACACGATCAGATCGAATTCATCCAATTTGTTCTGGAAAAGCTCCCGCGTCGGGAAAGCAATCAGCGACAGTTCCTGGATCGGCGTGCCGTCCTGTTTTTCCGGCGGACGCAAAATCGTGAAATGGACAAGGTCCACCGACGGGTCGGCCTTCAACAGGTTACGCCAGGTCCGCTCCCCCGGATGCGGCACGCCTGAGACCAGCAACACCCGCAAACGGTCCCGCACGCCATTGATCGTCGTTACAACCTGATTGTTGGAGGTGATCAGTTCATTCTCGACCGGATCAACGGTCAGGGAGACAAGTGTCTTGCCACGGCGTTTAACTGGCACCTCGACCTGAATGTTACGTCCAACCGGCAGCATGATCCGCTTCGGGACTTCATCAGGTGTCTCCAGGGTCACGGCGGCCTGTGCCTCCGTCCCCTTGGGGTCGTCAATACGCACCTGAAGGGCAACTTTCCCGCCGACCAGCCCATAGGTCGGGGCCTTCACCAGGACCAGACGCCGGTCTCTGTCGTCCCGCGATCCCGTCAACAGAACATGAACCGGTGCCCCCGCCACCCGTAGGTCCTTCAGGCGACTGGTATCCGAGGGCATATCATGGGCTTGCCCGTCCGTAATGGCGATCGCACCGGCCAGGCGATGTGGCGAGATATCCGCGACCGCCCGCTCCAGGGCGGTGACAAGGGATGTTCCGGCCTTGCTGTCGGCGAGATTGTTGTGACGCAAGGTCACCTCACGCACCTCAAGCTGATCCGATTCCTTGTTTAACTGGGCCAGCAGCTCGCTACGGGCTGCCTTGGTCTGCGCCTCCCGGTTGGCGATCTGCTGGGAGGCGGTCTCATCCACCAGAAGGACTACCACATCCTTGCGCGGTTTTCTTTCTTCCAGCACCAGCGTCGGATTACCCAGCGCCAGCAGCAACGCTGTCAGACACAAAATCCTCAGGGCCGTTCCGCGCACCCGGCGAACAAGATAGTAGGCCACCGTCACGGCGGCCAGTGCCGCCAGCGTGACGATGACCCATTCGGGCAACAGGGGCGACCAGGTGATGGAGGAAGCATTCAGCATCGTACGCGCCCCCTATTGCCCAAGTCGTTCAAGAATGGCGGGCACGTGAACCTGGTCGGATTTGTAATTTCCGGTCAGCATATACATGACCACATTCACCCCGAAGCGATAGGCCATCTCGCGCTGTCGCTCGCCGCCGGGAACCACCGGATAGCGTGGCCTGCCATATTCATCCATCGCCCAGGCCCCGGCCCAGTCCTGCGACCCGACAATAACGCGGGAGACCCCGTCGTTGGCACCTGAATCACTCGGCTCCACCCAGACATCGCCTCCGCTCCAGCGCCCTGGGAAGTCCTGCAACAGATAGAATGACCGCGTCAGCACATGATCCGAAGGGGTGACCGTCAACGGCGGCAGGTCCAGCATATAAGTCAGGCGGCGCAAACGATCCCGGCTATCGGTTCCGATTGTCGCGACGGGTGGTTGACGCAGATCGATCAACAGCGTGCCGCCCCGCGCCATATATTGGTTCAGGTTGTCCGCGGCAGTCTGGCTCAGCGGCGGCTGCGTGTCTCCGATCGGCCAATAAAGCAGGGGGAAGAACGACAGGTCGTCCCGCACGATATCGACCCCCATCGGCTGCGACGCTTCGACCGCCGTCCGCTGGTTCAGGATAGTTGCCAGCCCACGCAGCCCCTCTTCGCTGACCCTGTCCAGTTCCGGGTCACCGGTCCGGATATACGCCAGGACCGTGCCTGTACTGGCCGCCAGTGCGAAGGCATCCCGATCCGCGGTCTGGGCCCGGAGATCACCCGGCAAGGCCATCCCGGCAATCGTCACCACCAGAACAATGGACGCCGCCCCGCGCATATGCCGCAGCCAGCCAAGCTGCCCACGCAGCCAAAGCGACAGCCAGGCATCCAGCAGGATCAGCAAAAGCGCCACTGCCAGACCGATCCCCCTGAGGTCCACGACCTCTTCGGAATCATAACCCGTCTGCCTCAACCAGGCCGGAACGGGTTGGGACAGGTCGGAGAGTTGAACATGTTCGCCCAGGTTCATTGCAATGAAACGATCTTCATTGCCGTAATATCCGGGTGGCAGGCTTGCAGACAGCACCGGGTCCCCGCCATCGTCCAAAGCCGGATAGCTTTTCGCGGAACGATAGGGCGGTATCAGGTCTCCAAATGCAGACAGCGACTGCATCGGTGGCAGCGTTTCATGCACCAGTTGCCGTTCCACGACCCCACCCCGAGGCAGTCCTCCCAGCCGTTGCAGCATCTCAACAAAGGTTCCGGATAACGCCAGGTTGGACCAGCTTGCATTGGCGCTGGTATGGAAAAGAACAAGCCAGCCCTTGCCACGGCGTGCGCCCGTGACAAGCGGTGTGCCGTCGTCCAGTTCCGCCCAGATTTTTGCCTCTACGTCCGGACCGGGTTCGGCCAGAACCTGCCGGGTCACCGTCACATCGTCCGAGACGGCAAGCCCGGCGAAAGGCCCGTCGTTGCTGAACCGGCCCAGATGCGCCGGGTCGTCCCATTGCAACGCGCCGTCACGCGCCCGCCCGCCCTGCCGCAGGGGCAGCGGCAACAGGTCCTGATCGGCATGGGCCGCAAGCCGCGGCCCGGCAAAGCGGACCAGCACGCCACCGTTTTGCACCCAGTCTTTCAGGGAGGCCTGCTCGTCTGTCGTCAAGGCCACCGCGTCCGGCAGCAACAGCATGTCATGACCGGCGCGCAGCAGAATGTTCAGGGGGGCCTGGCTGGTGGAGGCAAAGGGGTCTACGGCACGGCTCAGATAATACCCTTCCGACAGCAGGGTCAGTTCCCCACCGGTGAAGGATTCCTCGACAATTCCCACCTCAAGCTGGTTCCAGCTGGCATCCAGCAGATAGACACCACCGGCCTGCCCCGCCCGTTCCACATCAATCTGTGCAATCTGATTGGCAAAGGCCGCAGGCAGGCTCAACTTCATTGTTGCCTCCCGCTGACCCGCCTTGAACTGCAATTCGTTGCGCGACAGGACGCGGCCGTCCCTGGCCCGCGCCAATAGCGCCACCTGACGTTCACTTCCAACATCGGACCTGCGGACAGTGACTTTCGGCAGGCCCGACGGATCACGTTGTGCAATAACGGTTACCGGCTGCTCCATCGGGGCCGGGCGCAGCAAGGTGATCGCCCCCAGGCGGCGAAGCCGGTCGGCCAAAACGGTCGTTTCATCGCTCCAAAGCCCGTCAGATGCCCATATAATGCTCGCCGCACCCTTCAGCGGCACCCTGGCCAATGCCGCATCCAATGCTTCCAGGTTCCCCGGCCAGGGCTTTGGCTCCAACGCCGCAAGCCATTCCTTGGCCTGGGCTGGCGCCAGATAGAGAGGTTCCGGCATTTCCCCGTCCGTCGCCGACGGCGCAGATGTCAGGATGACAACGGATTTTCCGGCCTGTGCGGCGTCATCGACATAATTCTGCAGGGCCGTAACTTTATCATTCCACCCGGGTGCGGCGGCCCAATCATCCTCGATCACCAGAATCAGCGGACCGCTGCCGACCATATGATAATCATCGCGTAAACGCGGTTCCGCAAAGGACAGGATCAATAACGACACCACCAGCAAGCGCAACAGAACCAGCCACCACGGGGCATCGGAGCTGGTCTGTTCCTCGACCGACAATCCGAACAGCAGCCGTATGGCAGGGAAACGCATCAGGCGCGGAGCAGGCGGCGTCACACGCAGCAACCACCAGAGCAACGGCAGGATCAAAAACCCCGCCAACAGCCAGGGATGAACGAAGGAGATGCCCAGAAGGTCCGTCATCGGCCGCCCCCGAACCAACTGGCCCCTATCGCCATATAGGCGGACAAGAGCGCGGCCTCCGGCGCGTGATCCGTCCTATGGTCCAGCCACAGCCAACCCTGGCGGCGGGCAAGGGTGCGCAGATAGCCGAAACGATCGTCACGCTTTCTTCGATAATCATCTCGGATGGCCTGTGCCTTTCGGACAAGGAAGCGTCCTTCGCCCTCAAGGCCGGTGAACCGCACCCGCCCGTGATAGGGCATGGTTTCTTCCGCCGGATCAGCAATGCACCACAGCATCACGTGCTGGTGCTGTTTTGCCAGCGCCGACAACGCCCGTTCGAGATCGTCCAACGGTGCCAGAAAGTCGCTTACCAGCACCACCTGACCATAGGGGGCCAGCGCCGACATGTCTGGCAGGCTGGCCTTTTCACTTTCGTCGTCAATCAACGCGCTTGCGGCAAGCGCCTCTGTCAGCCGAAACAATGCGGCACGACCACAGCCGGGGGCAGCCTCTCCATTGCCGGTTCCAACCTTCTCGCCGCCTTGCATGAGCAGAACAGCCAGCGCCAATGTGAGGATCGCCCCGCGTTCCCATTTTTCCGGTAGGCCGGGAACAGACCTGAATTTCATCGAGGCAGAGGAATCAAGCCAGGTCCACACCGTCTGGGATGCCTCCCATTCGGTTTCACGAACAAACAGGGCATCGGACCGGGCAGAACGCCGCCAGTCCACCTGACTGCTGCTGTCGCCGCTTTGATAGGCGCGATATTGCCAGAAGGTTTCTCCCTGCCCGGTGCGGCGGCGGCCATGCACACCCTGACTGACCGTATTGGCAACCCGCTCCGCATCCGCCAAAAGCGGTGGAAACCCGGCGCCAAGTGCTTCGGCCCTGGCCAGGTATCCCACCGCTCTCTGGTTTTTGTCTGCGGTCGTTGCCGTCAACGAAGTCCCTCCGTCAGTTGCGCAATGATATCCTCTAACGTCACACCTTCCGTCCGTGCCCCGAAGCTCAACGCCATCCTGTGGCGCAGAATCGGCAATGCCAGGGCCACCACGTCTTCAACCGATGGCGCCAACCGCCCGGACACCACCGCCCTGGCCCGGCAGGCCAACATAAGGGCCTGACTGGCCCTGGGCCCCGGCCCCCAGGCGACATGTTCCCGGACGACTTCCATTTCCGCCGTTTCCGGTCGTGCGCCACGCACCAGTTCGAGGATTGCCTCGATGACACTGTCGCCGACCGGCACATGCCGGACCAGTTGCTGTGCCGATGATAATTCATCAGGGGTTAAAATAGGATTAGGCTGCAAGCGGGTTGCGCCGGTTGTTGCGGTCACGATTTCGCGCTCAGCGGCCTTTTCCGGGTAACCGATTGTTATCTGGGTCAGAAAACGGTCCAACTGCGCCTCGGGCAGTGGATAGGTCCCTTCCTGCTCAATCGGGTTCTGTGTTGCCAATACGTGGAACGGCTGTGGCAGCCCATGGTATTCCCCGGCAATTGAAACGCGTGCCTCCTGCATGGCCTGCAAAAGGGCTGACTGCGTGCGCGGGCTCGCCCGGTTAATCTCGTCGGCCATGAAAAGCTGGCAGAAGATCGGCCCTTTGACAAAGCGGAACCGCCGTCGACCATTCTCATCCTCGTCCAAAATCTCGGAACCGAGAATATCCGCAGGCATCAGATCGGGCGTGAATTGAACACGGCGTTCTGCAAGCCCCAGGACAGTCCCCAAGGTCTCGACCAATAAGGTCTTGCCCAGGCCCGGCACGCCAACCAGAAGCGCATGCCCGCCAGCCAGCAGGGTAACCAGGGCCTGTTCGACGACCTCGTCCTGACCAATGATGACTTTGCGGACTTCCAATGCCGCGGATTCCATGGCCTCCGCGGTCTTTACCAACTTGTCGGCAATGTCCGATTCCTCGCCAGCGCCGGTCCTTGCATCATCGGGATACATATTTTGATCCGTCACCTTCGCCTCCCGGTTTGTATTGGCATGATTTGCCACGCATACTATTACTAGCACTATATGAGGATGAATGGGTCACAATGACGACGCAAGAACAATCACGCCCCAATATCAAAGAGTTGATGGAGAAGGGCGAGGGCCTCACCGGGTTTCCATGGCCCGAAAACTATTGTGATTTTGACATCCGAATCGGTCGGGACGGCCAATGGTACTACCACGGCAGTCCCATCGAACGCCTAAAACTCTGCAAACTCTTTTCCACGGTGCTCCAGAAAGACGATCAGGGTGACTATTGGCTTGTGACGCCCGGAGAAAAAGGCCGCATCGATGTGGAGGACGCGCCATTTCTTGCCGTGGAACTGACCGTCGAGGGAGACGGCAAGGACCGTATCCTGACCTTCCGGACCAATCTGGATCATCACGTTACAGTGGACGCGGACCATCCCATCCGCGTGGAAAACAACCCTGAAAGCGGAGAGCCCTCCCCCTACGTCATGGTGCGCGACGGCCTTGAGGCAAAAATCAACCGGTCGGCATTCTATGAACTCGTCGAATTGGCTGAACTGGAGGAATATGGCGACCAGCCGGTCTTCGGTGTCTACAGCAGCGGTGAGTTTTTCGCCTTGGGGAGGATCGATTGAGCCAGGACATCCAAGCCATCGACCGCAACCATATCAAACAGCGCCTGACCACGCGTCGGCTTGGTAACGGTCGGGGCGACGCCGATCTCAACCCCGGCATGAAGCCGGTGCGCGACCCGCTCACGCCTGCGGCGGTGCTGGTTCCAATTGTGGACCGACCGGAAGGATTGACCATCCTGCTGACCAAAAGGACCGACCACCTGCATGACCACGCAGGCCAGATAAGTTTCCCTGGCGGGCGCGAGGAAGACGAAGACAACGGATCAGTTGAGACGGCCCTGCGCGAGACCGAAGAAGAAGTGGGCCTACCGCGCAGCCGCATCGAACCTTTGGGGCAGCTCGACCACTACATCACCCGAACGGGCTTTCACGTAACGCCTGTCGTGGGCCTTGTCACGCCCCCCTTCCCCGTCACCCCCGATCCGTTTGAAGTTGCCGAAGTCTTTGAAGTCCCATTGTCTTTTTTTCTGGACCGCACCAATCACCAGAGACATTCTCGTGTATGGCAGGGTCAAAAACGATACTATTATGTAATGCCCTACCGGGATTATTATATCTGGGGTGCGACCGCAGGTATGCTTGTTAACCTCGTCGATGTACTGATGGAATCATGATCAGACAGATACTTACAGTCCTCGTTCCCCTCGTTGCGCCGACCATCCTCTATATGCTGTGGATCAAAATCCGCACCCGCAAGGAGGAGGCACTGGCGGAAGGGCAAGAGGTGCCCGAATGGCAAAAGCTTCCCTGGCCGTGGCTGGTCGGGATCGGCGCAGTCCTCACGGTGGCCTCCCTGCTGTTCACCGGCCTTCAGGCCGACCTGGAGGACAAGGGCAAATATGTCCCGCCCCATATGGAAAACGGTGAACTGGTCCCCGGTCATTTCGACAAGCCGCAATAAGTTTTTTCGCGCCCCCCGCAAGTCACTAGGTCAACCGAACCCATGACGGTGAAAATTGAAATTCAGCCCTGGATGACCGACCCTGACACAGTTGCGGTCATGGAAGGGCTGCACAAGGGTGGCGGCAAGGCGCGATTCGTCGGGGGCTGTGTCCGGGATGCCCTATTGAACCGTCCCATCGGCGATATTGATATCGCCACTGACCTCTCGCCACAGCAGGTCATTGATACGCTGGAAAGCGCGAATATCCGCTGTGTCCCGACCGGCATTCATCATGGCACGATCACTGCGGTTCGAAACCACAAGCCGTTCGAGATCACCACCCTGCGCCAGGACGTGGAGACCGACGGGCGGCGCGCTGTCGTCGCCTTCACGGACGACTGGCAGGAAGACGCAGCACGGCGTGACTTCACGATGAACGCGCTCTACCTAAACAGCGACGGGTCGGTCCTCGATTTCTTCAACGGTGTCGAAGACGCCCGCACCGGCCATATCCGTTTTGTCGGCAATGCAAAAGTCCGCCTGGAAGAAGATGTCCTGCGGTTGCTGCGCTATTTCCGCTTCTTCGCCCATTATGGAAAGGGCAAACCGGACGCGGAAGCCATCGCGGCCTGCCAGTCCATGGCATCCTCCCTGCCACGTCTTGCGGCAGAACGCATTCGCGTGGAGCTGGTCAAACTTTTGTTTGCGCCCGACCCGGTGCCCAGTATCCGGCTGATGCAGCAATGCGGCGTTCTCGAACATCTTTCAACGGCAGGCCCCATTCACCTGCATGAAGGGGATGTGGAACATCTGGTCCATCTGATCCGGCTGGAAAAGGAAACCGACGGCAGGCCCGATGCCATCCGGCGACTTGCCGCCCTGGTCTATGATGTCATGGACGAAGGCATGAGCGAGGAACATGCGCGCGCCCTGCGTCTGTCCAATGAAGAGCGCTATCGCTTTGTGACCATTCTGGGCAAGCATTTCAACGGACTGGATATAGGCAACCAGCTTTTCTTCGAGCAATATTACAGAGTTGGCCCCGATCGTATGATGGATATCTGCCTCGTTGCCCTGGCGGCGGAAGCACCAGGCCACTGGTATAATATCATGCGTTACGCCCGAACCGTCGGCCATCCCGAATTTACCCTGCAGGGCCGGGACGCCCTGGCACTTGGCGTCGCAAAAGGAGAACGGATGGGGCAACTCCTGCAGACCGTCAAGGCCTGGTGGGTTGCAAGCGGTTTCAAACCCAGCCGCGAAGCCTGTGCGGCAAAACTGGCGGAACTGGTTCACGGAACGGAATGAGATCAATGATTGGTGGGGGAAGGCCATGACAACAATCCGGATCTGTTATGTCGGCGACAGTGTAACCGTCGGCACCGGCGACGATGACTGCCTCGGCTGGCCCGGTCGGCTTTCCGCCGCAGAGACCGGCGCCCGTGGCCATGATGTATCCTGCTACAACCTGGGCATCCGGGCCGAAACCAGCAGCCAGATACGTGCACGCTGGCAACAGGAATGCGCCCCCCGCCTGCCCGCCCATGTGAAGGCAGGCATCACCTTCATGTTCGGCCTGAATGATTGTGCGCTCGATAATGGCCAGCGGCGCGTATCCCTGCAGCAATCCCTTGAAAATGCGCGGTCGATGCTGTCCGATGCGCAGGCGCAATTCCCGGTCCTGTGGCTGGGGCCGACACCGGTCCGCAGCGACAATCCGGTAATCAGCCCCGGCAAGGGTGTCCGCTATGAATTCAGTGCCGAACGGGTCGCAGAACTGAACCAGGCCTTCGCAGGACTGGCAAAAGAGCTTGGCCTGCCCTATCTAGATTGCCATGAGCATCTCGCCGGACAGGACGTATGGAATGAAACCTTGGCTGCAGGTGACGGTGTCCACCCCACGGCGACCGGCTATATGCAGCTTGCCATGCTAATCGAGAACTGGCCTGCCTGGCGGGCCTGGTTTTCAATCTGAGATTACACGTCAAACCACGGAAGTCATCCGCAATGAAAACAATCGAACCGCCCGTCATTCGTCTTCAGGACTATACCGCCCCCGCCTTTCTGCTGGATCAGGTTGACCTGACCTTCGAACTGGACCCGGACAGGACGATTGTGACATCCAAACTGGCGGTGCGCCGTCAGGACGGCAATGCGGAGGCTTTTCATCTGGACGGCGACAAGGACATGACCCTGCTGTCTGTCTGGATTGATGGGCGCGAGCTGAACAGCGACGAATATGAGCTGGAAGAAGAAAGCCTGACCCTGCACAACCTGCCTGACCAATTCACCCTTGAAATCCAGACTGCCATCAATCCGGCCGCCAATACCAAGCTGGAAGGCCTGTACCGGTCCGGTGGCATGTATTGTACCCAGTGCGAGGCAGAAGGCTTCCGGCGCATCACTTTCTTCCCGGACCGCCCGGATGTGATGACACGCTATCGCGTGAAGGTCTGCGCACCGGTCGATAGCTGCCCGATCCTGCTTTCCAACGGTAACAATGTGGAAACCGGTGAACTGCGTGAAGGCTGGCATTACGCCGTCTGGGACGACCCCTTCCCGAAGCCAAGCTATCTCTTTGCACTGGTCGCAGGCGACCTGGCCATGGTGGAAGATCACTTCACCACCCGCTCCGGGCGCGACGTCACCCTGCGCATCTTTGTCGAACACGGCAACGAAACCCGCTGCGATCATGCGATGGACAGCCTGAAACGGTCGATGAAATGGGACGAAGACCGTTTCGGTCTGGAATATGACCTCGACATTTTCAACATCGTCGCGGTCAGCGATTTCAACATGGGCGCGATGGAAAACAAGTCCCTCAACGTCTTCAACGCCAAATACATTCTGGCCGATGCCGAAACCGCCACGGACAGCGACTTCGAACTGGTCGAAGGCATTGTCGCTCATGAATATTTCCATAACTGGACCGGCAACCGCGTCACCTGCCGTGACTGGTTCCAGCTTAGCCTCAAAGAGGGTCTGACCGTTTTCCGGGATCAGGAATTTTCCGCCGACCAGCGATCACGCGCCGTGAAACGCATCGACGACGTCCGCCTGCTGCGCGCACGCCAGTTCCCGGAGGATTCCGGCCCGCTGTCGCATCCGGTACGCCCGGACAGCTATATCGAAATCAACAACTTCTATACGGCCACCGTCTATGAAAAAGGGGCGGAGGTCATCCGGATGATGCATTCCCTGCTGGGGGAAGAAGGCTTCCAGAAGGGCATGAAGCTTTATTTCGAGCGTCACGATGGACAGGCCGTCACCTGTGACGACTTTGCCGCCGCCATGGCCGATGCCAACGATTTCGATATGAGCCATTTCAAACGCTGGTACAGCCAGTCGGGCACGCCGCATGTCACTGTTGTGGAGGACTACGACGCAGCGGCCAAACGCTATACCCTGACCTTGAGCCAGGAAACGCGACCGACACCCGGCCAGGAAAGGAAATACCCGCTTCATATCCCCCTGCGCACCGCCCTGCTGGACAGCAACGGCAAGGATATGGCGGTGAGCCGCAGAGGCCGATCCGCGACAGAACATTTACTGCAGATGGAGGCGGACAAGCAGGAGTTTGTCTTTGAAGACGTCGCGGAAAAACCCGTGCTCTCGATCAACCGGGATTTCACCGCCCCTGTCGTTCTTCATCTGCCTTATGATGACGCCACCCGCGCCTTTCTGATGGCCCATGACAATGATGCCTTCAACCGCTGGGAAGCAGCCCAGCAATATGCCAGCGCGCTGATGCTGAAAATGGTTGGCGAGTATCAGGCGGGCAAGGAGTTGACGGTGGACCCGGACTTCATCGCCGCCATGGGCCGCGTGGTTCAGGACCAGGAGATCGATGCATCCTTCAAAGCATTACTGCTGACCCTGCCGTCTGAGGAATATGTGTCGGAACAGATGAGTGTTGTCGATATCGACGCCATCCATGCCGCGCGGGAGAAACTGCGCCGGGCCATCGGCGAGGCGCATCAGGACGGCTTCAAGCATATCTATGATGCCACGAAACAATCCGGCCCCTTCAGCAACACACCCGAAGCCGCCGGACAGCGGGCACTGCGCAATAGCGCGCTGGCCTATCTGGGCGCGGCTGATGAGAAGACGGCCCCGGCCCGGTTGAAGGACCATTTCGACACCGCCGACAATATGACCGACAGTGTTGCTGCCCTGCGCCTTCTGGCGGATGTCACCGCCCCGGAACATGACCGCGCCTTCGATATCTTCCTGGCAAAGTGGAAATCCAATGCCCAGGTCATGGATAAATGGCTGGCCCTGCAGGCGATGTCGCGCCGTGCGGATACCCTGATGCAGGTGCGCGCCCTGTTGGACCATCCGGTCTTCAACATCAAGAACCCCAACAAGGTTCGTGCCCTGGTCGGGGCCTTCTGCAGTGCCAACCCGTTGCGCTTCCATGCCGCCGACGGCAGTGGCTATGACTTCCTGGCGGAAATGGTCGTCAAGCTGGACAAGATCAATCCGCAGGTCGCCGCCCGCCTCATGGGGCCGCTGGGTCAGTGGCGGCGTTTCGACGAAGACCGCCAGCGCAAGATGCGCAGCGCCCTGAAAGCCATCCTCGACAGTGGGGAATTGAGCCGCGACGTCTTTGAGATCGCCAGTAAATCCTACGGCGAGTAAGAAACCTCCCAAGCCATAGAAAAAGCCCCGCCAAACTGGCGGGGCTTTCCTTATTCAGGATGCCGGAAACGCGTTACGCGTTTTCTTCGACAATCTGACCACGTTCATCCACGTGATACTTCCGTTCCTGTGCCAGCCCTTTGATAATGCTGACACACATCAGCATTAGGACCACCGCAAAGGGGAAGCCTGTGGCAATGGCTGCTGCCTGCAGGGACGACAACCCCCCGCCCAGCAACAGGGCGATGGCAATCAGCCCCTCGATCACACACCAGAAGACGCGCTGCCTGACCGGTGCATCAACCTTGCCGCCCGCCGTGATGGTATCGATCACCAGCGAACCGGAGTCGGACGAGGTTACGAAGAAGACGATCACCAGGACGATCCCGATAAAGGACGCGATTTCGGTCATCGGCATGATGTCCAGCATTTTGAACAGTGCCAGTTCCGGTGCCCAGGTCTGAACCGTATCCTTCAGGACACCCATATAGCCGCCGCTTACGATCTGGTCGATCGCGGTGCCGCCAAAGGCGCTCATCCAGACAATGGTCACCAGGGTCGGGATGATCAGCACGCAGGTGATGAACTCACGAACCGTACGACCGCGGGAAACGCGGGCGATGAACATGCCAACAAACGGCGACCAGGAAATCCACCAGGCCCAGTAGAAGGTCGTCCAGCCATGCAGGAAGCTTTCGTCTTCACGACCGATCGGGTTGCTCAGCGCGGGAAGATATTCCAGATAGGCGAGCGTGTTGTCCCAAATCCCGGTCATAATCGCCGCCGTCGGCCCTGCAATAATGATGAAGGCCAGAAGGATGAAGGCGATCACCATGTTGATCTCGCTGAGCCGCTTCACACCGGCTTCCAGGCCCGCGACGACCGACGTCAGGGCAATGGCGGAAATCCCCAGGATCAGCATGATCTTGGTGAAATTATTCACCGGAATGCCGAACAGATAATGCAGGCCTGCACCGGCCTGTTCCGCGCCAAGGCCCAGCGAGGTCGCCAGGCCGAACAGGGTGGCAAAAACCGCCAGAATGTCGATCAAATGACCGAACCAACCAAAGACAGCCTTACCCAACAGCGGGTAGAAAGCCGCACGAATGCTGAGCGGCAGACCACGGTTATAGGAGAAGAAGGCCAGCGCCAGCGCCACAACGGCGTAGATCGCCCAAGGGTGCAGGCCCCAGTGGAAAATCGTTGCCGCAATACCGACACGCGACGCCAGTTCCTGATTGGCCGGATCAATACCCAGCGGCGGGTTTTCCATATGGTAAACCGGCTCCAGCACACCATAGAACATCAGGCCAATGCCCATGCCCGCGGCAAACAACATGGCGAACCATCCGCCATAGCTGAAGTCGGGTTTTGCGTCGGGCCCGCCAAGACGGACCTTGCCCAGAGGGGTGAGAATCAGGAACAGGCAGACCAGCACAAAGACGTTGCCCGCCAGCATGAAGACCCAGTCCAGGTTCGATGTCAGCCACGGACGCAGCGCACCGAACCATTCCGCAGCCTCGCTCTGGAAAGCGAGGGTAAATAATACAAAGGCGGCAACGACAAAGGCGGATACAAAGAACACCGGATTGTGTACGTCCAACCCGAAAATTTCGACATTGTCCTGCCCAACCTCGTATTTAGGCTTTTTAATATCACTCATACGCTGAGTAACCTCCACTATTGCCCCAGGAGTTGGCTCTAAAATTTGGAGCACTTGTTGAAGTGCAGGGTTGAAACAGCAGAACGACCATCAGTTTTCCTGATGGTGCGGAAACAAATTTTGACAATACAAAGTCACGATATTGCTAACTGCTGCAGCTCCCAACCGGCGGTATTATTGTTGTTTCGGCCATGGATAATGACCACGCGGCGCCGGTAGCCACGTAAAGCGGCGCTACTGTGACGATCATGGACTGTTACAGCTTTATTTCAGACGACTCACGGTGAAGAATTAGCGGCAAGTTTTGACGTCACAGACGCATCACATAGAATTTAAGAGCCTTTCAGGCGAAGATTCGCCACATATGGGATAGGAAACGAACGCGGGGGTAACAAGATTCCATGGCGAAGAAGATCAAGACCGACATTTGCGTCATCGGCGGTGGTTCCGGCGGGTTAAGCGTTGCGGCTGGCGCGTCGCAGATGGGGGCAAAGGTCATCCTGATTGAAAGCGGGAAAATGGGCGGGGATTGCCTGAACTATGGCTGTGTTCCGTCCAAGGCCCTGCTGGCAGCAGCCCATCGCGCCCAGGACATGCGCCAGTCCGCCCCCTTTGGCATCACACCCCAGGAACCGTCCGTCGATATGCAAGCCGTGCATGATCACGTACACAACGTCATCGCCGGAATCGCCCCCCACGATTCGGTCGAACGTTTCGAAGGGCTGGGTGTTACCGTCATACAAGATACGGCGCGCTTTACCGGTCGCCGCCATATCCAGGCGGGCGGACAAAGCATCAAGGCCAAATATTTTGTCATCGCCACCGGCTCCAGCGCCTTTGTTCCACCAATCGACGGGCTGGCCGATACGCCTTATTGGACCAATGAAACCATCTTCGACGTGACCGAACCGATCAATCACCTGATCGTCATCGGCGGTGGCCCCATCGGTATGGAACTGGCCCAGGCCCACCGCCGCCTGGGCGCCAAAGTCACTGTGGTCGAAATGCTGAACGCGCTGGGCAAGGACGACGGCGAGGCCGCCGAAGTCGTAAAGGCCAAACTGCGTAGCGAGGGTATAGACCTGCGGGAAGGTACGGCCGTAACCAAGGTAGCAAAAACCGATGCAGGCATTGCCGTCACGCTTGAGAAGGATGGAAATGCCGAGGTCGTGGAAGGCAGCCATCTGCTGGTTGCGGTCGGAAGAAAACCGAATATTGAGACGCTGAACCTCGACAAGGCCGCCATAGAGCATTCGCCAAAAGGCATTGCGGTCGACGCGCGCTTGCGCACAAGCAACCGGCGGGTCTTCGCCATCGGCGATGTCACCGGCGGTTACCAGTTCACTCATATGGCGGGCTATGACGCCGGGATCGTCATCCGCAATTGCCTGTTCAAACTGCCAGCAAAGGCAAAGCGTCATGCCGTTCCCTGGGTCACCTATACCGATCCGGAACTGGCCCAGGTCGGCCTGCAGGAAAGCCAGGCAATCGAGGACCTGGGTGCAGGCAATATCCGTATCCTGCGCTGGGCCTATGGTGAAAACGACCGCGCCCGGGCCGAAGGACAGACCGACGGCTTCATCAAGGTGATTACCGACAAGAAAGGGTACATACTGGGGGCAACGATTGTCGGGGCCCAGGCTGGCGAATTGATCGGACTGTGGTGCCTGGCCGTGCAGGAAAAGAAGAAAATCGGTAGCATCGCAGGCCTCATTCTGCCCTATCCGACGCGGGGCGAACTTTCCAAACGGGCCGCAGGCAGCTTTTTCACACCAAGTCTGTTTTCGGAAAAAATACGCCGTATCGTCCGCTTCCTCATGGCTTTTTCCTAATATTAGAAAGAAGACTACTTATTTTGGCACGGAATCTGCGAGTCTTTCTGAGTGAAGATAGAGGAGTGCCCAAAATGAAGAGAATTGGACAATTTCTGGCGGCTTTTCGGTCAAGGCAGGCAATAGCGAACCTTTCTGCCGACGTCTTTTACCTGGAGGGGGCAGAACCTGCCGACCGCCGCGCACCGCGCGCCCTTGCAAAACAGACGCAACCCGTTGCCACCTACAACGCTTTGGACGATGACGCGGCCTACCATCTGGCAGCCACCGCTTTCGATCCCTGCGCCATGACCGAGGACGAAAACCGGCGTCTGGCGAATTTGCTGCTCGATGCCGAGGCAATCGACATGCATGACTACAAGATTTTGCTGCGCGGCCCTGCCCGCCGCTGCGGCACTTTGGCGGATATCCGCGCACCGCGCAATTACCTGGCCGACTGGCAGGATAACCTGTCCCGGCATATGAGCCGCGACGATCATACCGCCGTCGGCGCAGACAGCCGGGCGCTCACCATCTTAGGGAAGATCATGGTGGTTCGTAACGAAGCGGCCTGATCTCCAGTTGATCCTGCCGGACTCCTCGGGCGCCAATCGGCGCCTTTTCTCTTTATGAGAGCATAAACTTTCTCTGACCTTGCCGCCGATTCCGACCCGTCGTATGCTTTAAATACATAGTAGCCGGTACCGACAAAGCTCAATCACAGGGAGCAGGTCATGGAAGGCTCGGCCCCGACCCATCATTCGAAGCGTCCGGAACAGGAACTGGATTCGGCGGTAGTGCGGTTTGCTGGCGATTCCGGCGACGGAATGCAATTGGCCGGCGGACAGTTCACGCTGGCAACAGCCCTTGCCGGGAATGACCTGGCCACATTCCCGGATTTCCCGGCGGAAATCCGCGCCCCGGCAGGAACGACCTTCGGCGTGTCCGCCTTCCAGATCAATTTTGGCGATCGTCGTATTCGCACGGTCGGAGACAATGTTGACGTCCTCGTCGCCATGAACCCTGCGGCCCTCATGACCAACCTGGGCGACCTTCTGCCCGGCAGCCTGATCATTGCAGACAGCGGGGCCTTCACAGAACGGAATCTCCACAAGGCGGGATATGAGGCAAACCCGCTTGAGGACGACAGCCTGCAAGGCTATCGCCTGCTGGTGGTGGATATGCACAAGCTGGCGCTTGATTCGGTTCAGGGCCTGAATGTCAGCAAGAAGGAAGCGCTGCGCACCCGCAATCTGTGGGCGCTTGGTCTGGTCCTGTGGATGTTCGGCCGCAACACGGCAATCACGGAAAGCTGGCTGGCGGGTAAATTCAAATCATCGCCGGATATTCTGGCAGCCAACCTTGCCGCCCTGCGCGCCGGACATGCCTTTGGCGAGACATCTGGGATGCCGCCGCAATATCCGGTCTATCATGTGCCGCCCGCCCAAATCCCGGCTGGAACCTACCGCAACATCACGGGAACCGAGGCCCTTGCCTATGGACTGGTCGCCGGTTGCCAGTTGGCCGGACTGCCGATGACCTATTGCTCCTATCCGATCACCCCGGCCTCGCAATTGCTGCATAGTCTGGCGGGGATGACGGATTTCAACGCACAGACCTTTCAGGCGGAAGACGAAATCGCCGCCATTTGTGCCGCCATCGGGGCCAGCTATGCAGGGAACATGGGCGTCACCGCCAGCTCCGGTCCCGGCCTTGCCCTGAAAACCGAAGCCCTGGGGCTGGCGATCGCAACCGAACTTCCCCTCGTGGTTGTCAACGCACAGCGCGGCGGCCCGTCCACGGGCCTGCCCACCAAGACCGAACAATCGGACCTTTATCAGGCGGTGTGGGGCCGCAATGCGGATTCCCCCTTGGTCGTGCTTGCCGCGCGGTCTGCATCGGACTGTTTCGACACCGCAATCGAGGCGGTGCGTCTGGCAACAAAATATATGACGCCGGTCATCCTGCTGACTGACGGCTACCTGCAAAATGCGTCAGAACCCTGGCGCATCCCCGATCTGGATGACTATCCCGATTTCCATAAACAACGCCAGGTCACGGTGGAAGACGGTTTCCTGCCCTATTCCCGCGATCCGGAAACCCTGGCGCGCCCTTGGGCGGTTCCAGGAACCCCCGGCCTGATCCATCGGATCGGCGGGTTGGAACGGCATGCCGGCACAGGCCAGATTTCCTATGATCCTGACAACCACCAGGAAATGACCAACCTGCGCCGCGACAAGATACTGGGGATCGCCAAGGACATACCGGCACTGGAAGTCTGCCGCGGTAAGGACAAATGCCAGGTCGCCATTATCGGCTGGGGGTCGACCTTCGGCCCCATTCACCGAGCGGTTGGCAACCTGATTGAAGAGGGGCTGGGCGTCAGCCACATTCACCTGCGCCATATCTGGCCGCTGCCGCCCAATCTGGAGGACGTCCTTCGCGGTTTCGATCATATCCTTGTGCCGGAAATGAACGACGGGCAGTTGGTCACCCTGCTCCGCGCAACCTATCTGATCCCGGCAAGAAGTCTGACCAAGGTTACGGGCAAGCCCTTCAAAATCTCCGAGATTGAACAGGCCGCGCGTGCCCTTCTGGAGGAACGAGCATGACGGTACAGAAACCCGCCCCCGCCGCGCGCAGCCCTAAGGACTATGCCTCAGACCAGGAAGTGCGCTGGTGCCCCGGCTGCGGGGATTATGCCATTTTGAAGGCGATACAAAAGACCTTGGCCGACCTGGATGCACCGCCGGAAAATACGGCCTTCATCTCCGGCATCGGCTGCGCCGCGCGCTTTCCCTACTATATGGAGACCTACGGCTTTCACACCATCCACGGGCGGGCCGCTGCGATTGCCACCGGGACCAAACTCGCCAATCCGGATCTGGATATCTGGGTGGTCGGCGGCGACGGAGATTCCCTGTCCATCGGCGGCAATCACCTGATGCATCTTTTACGGCGGAATGTGAACCTGCAGTATCTGTTGTTCAACAATGAGATTTACGGCCTGACCAAAGGCCAATATTCCCCGACGTCCCATGCGGGCACGCGCACGCCGTCCTCGCCCGGCGGCTCACTGGAACAGCCGGTTCACGCCGCCCCCTTTGCATTGGGATGCGGGGCCCGTTTCGTTGCCCGCTGCGGCGACGTGCAGCAAAAGGACCTGGTGGTCGTCCTGAAACGCGCCCGCGCCCACACTGGCACCAGCTTTGTGGAAATCCTTCAGAACTGCATCGTTTATAACGACGGTGTCTTTGGCCATATCATGGATAAATCCGTCGCCGCAGAAGCCCAGATCCACCTGACCCATGGAGAACCTCTGCTCTTCGGAGAAAATGGCAACAAGGGCCTGCGTCTGCGCACCAGCCCCCTCTCCCTGGAAGTTGTAACCATCGGCGAAGGTGGCGTCCGCGAAGAAGACATCCTGCGCCATGATGAAACCGACCTGACACTGGCGACAATGCTGGCGCGGATGGAAGGGCCGGACTATCCCGTCGCCATGGGTGTGATTTACTGTGACCCGGCCCCGTCCTACGACCAGCAGTTCAAAGACGCTCATCCGCTGCGCCCTCAAAGCAGGAAAGCCCTGCAGGATGCATTGAAAAGCGGCTATATCTGGACAGTTGAATGAAGCTGCGTTAAAAGGCAGCGCAAGACAAAACAAGCGGACGCCTTGCGCCCGCCTTGTTAAAGACAGAGAGACAAACGCCTACTGACCGGGCGCCTACTGACCGGGTTTAACCGTGAAGGCCTTGTCGAGTTGACTTTCCAACTGCCGCAAATCGTCGGGAACAGGCAACCCTTCCGCCCGCATGGTGGAAATAAGCTGCTGCAGGCGCATATGAACTTCGTGCATATCGCCCTGATCCCCCTGCAACTCGTTCAGCAGGATCGCAATTTCGGCATTGTAATCAACTTCGTCCATACGGTGCACTCCTCTGTCCATATGTTTATATGATACCATAGCTTACCAGACTTGGCCTTGCCTTGTCTGTGGGAAAAGATTAGAGGAACCGCGCCTTCGAACGCGTTGATGTGTGGCAAAAAATGACCGAAGCAGCAAAAAAACTTGAAGATTTCATGCCTGGTGGCGCAGCAGCGCCGGTTCCGGACACACGTCCGAACCTGATCGGCATGGACCGTGCCGATATGGAAGTGGCGCTGACAGAGCTTGGCGAGCCCAAATTCCGGGCGAAACAGCTTTACCAGTGGGTCTATAACCGCGGCGTCACCGATTTCGAGGCCATGACCAATATGGCAAAGCCGCTGCGCACCAAACTGGCAGAAATCTTCCGCATCGAACGTCCGAAAATCACCGCGCATCAACTTTCCGACGACGGCACCCAGAAATGGCTGTTCCGCTATGAGGATGGCAATGAGGCGGAGACCGTCTTCATCCCCGATGGCGAACGCGGGACGCTTTGCATCTCCTCCCAGGTCGGCTGTTCGCTCACTTGCAAATTCTGCCACACGGGCACCCAGAAGCTGGTCCGCAACCTGACCGCCGGTGATATCGTCGGTCAGGTTATGGCCGTGCGCGACGAGTTGGGTGAATGGCCCAGCCCCGGTGAAGAACGCCGCCTGACCAATGTGGTCCTGATGGGCATGGGCGAGCCGCTTTACAACACCGACAATGTGATCAAGGCGCTCAAGATCATGATGGACGGTGAAGGCATTTCGCTGTCCAAACGCCGCATCACCCTGTCCACCTCCGGCGTTGTTCCGGAAATGGAACGCGTCGGGCGGGAAACCGGTGTGCTGCTGGCGATTTCACTTCATGCTGTACATGACGATCTGCGCAACGACATCGTTCCCATCAACCGTAAATACAAGATCAAGGAACTGATCCAGGCGGTGAAGGACTACCCGGGTCTCAGCAACTCCAGCCGCGTCACCTGGGAATATGTGATGTTGAAGGACGTCAACGACAGCACCGCGGACGCCCGTGAGTTGCTCCGCCTGATCAAGGGCATTCCGTCCAAGATCAACCTGATCCCCTTCAACGCATGGCCAGGCAGCCCGTATGAGTGCTCCGACCAAGCCCAGATCAAGAATTTCGCGGACGTGTTGTGGAAGGCCGGCTATTCCAGCCCCGTGCGCACCCCGCGTGGCCGTGACATCCTGGCTGCCTGCGGCCAGTTGAAATCCGCCAGCGAGCGGATTGGCAAGCGTGAACAGATGCGCCTGGAAGCGATCCGGCGCGAGAAAGAAGAAATGGTGGGCCTGAGCGACGCTTAGGCCTGCTTGCCGCTGCGCAAAATAATCCAGCCGAATATCAGCATCGACAGGATCGTCAAAAGCGATCCTGCGATTGCCAATGGTTCGCCGGCTTCGGTATTCCCCATATGGATCAGTCCGATTCCGGGCGCCATGATGATCACGCCAATATTGGCAACCCAGAAATGCAACGGCACGAGCTTGTGGGCCGCCGCCCCCTTACAGGCCGCATAAACCAGACCGAACAGGCCCATCGTCACCCAGCCGACCAGATTTATATGGGCATGCATCATACCCA